>DATGGL010000254.1:0-2134 GCA_035308605.1 Bryobacteraceae bacterium | reverse complement strand
AGTTGCGCGGCGATCTTATCCGCGCGCCGCCGAAATTCCGCTTCCATCCCGGCGTCTGTCTGACTGAGGAACCAATCGACTGCCGCGACCATTCCGACAATCTGTTCCTTTGAAACCTTCATCCCTCGCCCGACCGTATCTGAGTTGGGACTATTATTCTGGACAGCCGCCGCGATCAGATCTTTCCGGCCGAGTAGCAACCCCGCATTCTGCGGACCTCTCATACCCTTGCCGCCCGAAAACGCGACCATGTCGAATCCCATCCGCGTGTAATTCCACAGATTCGAAATCGGCGGAACATCCGCCGCCGCGTCGTTCAAGCAGGGCACGTTATGCGCGTGCGCCACGCGAACCCAATCTTCACGGCTGATCTCGCCGTGCTCGGCGGCGTTGAAGAAATTGGTCATTACGGTCCGCTCATTGAACGCGGCTTCATAATCGGCGAGCGTCACCACTTCGACAAACTTCGCGCCGCAATTCCGAATCGCATGATCGTATTCGTAGCGATGGCCCTTCTGCGCGATCACCTCGTTCTTCAATTCCGAAACATCGGTCGGAAGGCTGTGCATGGAAGCGCGATTGCCATGCGTCATCGCGGCGGCTGTCGCCAGCGTCAGCGCGGACGCAGCTCCAGCCGTAACCATCGCGGCCTCGCACTTGAGCTGCTTCGCGAGATATTCCCCCGCGGCTTTCTGCAACTCGGCTAACCGCACCGGATGTTTCGCGGCTTTCGCCACGGCCGCCTGCACGGACGGCGGCATCGTCGATGCAGTCAACGCTGTGTATGTGCCCGCAGCGTTGATGATCTTGGTGACACCGAGCTTGTCGTAGTAATCCTCACCCTCGGCGGCATGCCGCGTACTTGCCGCGTCGGCGGAACGGCTTGACAGGCCGATCCCGGCCAATGTTGCGTTCGCCCACCCCAGAAAACCCCGCCGCGTTCGATTCTCGTCCATAGCGCCTCCTGCACTGTTCCGGTTGCGTCGATCAGCTTTATGCTAATACAATGACGCCGGGAGAAAACCTGATGGCGCGACGCGCGGCTTTACTTTTATCGACGTTTATATTTGTTTTTGCTGTGAAGGCGCAGCAGCGCTATGACCTGCTGCTGCAAGGCGGCCACGTCATTGACGCGAAAAATCACATCGATGCCGTTCGCGACGTGGCCATTCGCGACGGCAAGATTGCCGAAGTCGCGCAGCGCATCGATCCGGCACAGGCTTTCAAAGTGGTCAACGTCAATGGGCTTTATGTCACGCCCGGCCTGGTGGACATTCATGTGCACGTCTACGCGGGCACTGGAGAGGCGCACTCCTATGCTGGCGACAACGGTTTGTATCCCGACGGCTATACTTTCCGCGCGGGTGTCACCACCGCCGCCGATGCCGGTTCCTCAGGCTGGCGCAATTTCGAGGACTTCAAACAGCGCGTCATCGATCGCTCCAAAACCAGGATCCTCGCATTCATCAACATCGTCGGCCACGGCATGCGCGGGCCGAAATATGAAGACGACTTAACCGACATGGAGGCCAAACCCGCCGCCGAAATTGCGGAGCGCTACAAAGGCCTGATCATCGGAGTCAAGACCGCCCATTATTCCGGTCCGGAATGGACGCCCGTGGAGCACGCAGTGGAAGCTGGAACCATGGCCAATATCCCCGTCATGGTCGACTTCGGCGCGAATCGCAAAGAGCGTCCGATGGCTGAGTTGGTGACGAAGAAACTCCGTCCCGGAGATATCTATACGCACTGCTATTCTGGCCTGCGAGACGAGCAGGACGCTTCCGGCCACGTCAATCCCGCGATGTTCGAAGCGCGAAAACGCGGAGTCGTCTTTGATGTCGGCCACGGCGGGGGCAGTTTCGCCTGGCGCATCGCCGTGCCCGCGCTGAAGCAGGGCTTCCCGCCCGATTCCATTTCAAGCGACCTTCACACCGGCAGCATGAACAGCGGCATGAAGGATATTCCCAACGTCATGAGCAAGTTCTTAGTGATGGGCCAGAGCCTGGCCGATGTCGTCGCGGAATCGACCTGGAATCCCGCGCGTGAGATTCATCGCGAGGATCTAGGCAATCTGTCGGTTGGCGCCGGCGCCGATGTCGCCGTCTTACGCCTGGAGCGAGGCAACTTCGGT
>DATGGL010000253.1:0-7692 GCA_035308605.1 Bryobacteraceae bacterium | reverse complement strand
CGCCGGCGTACTTTTTGGGAAGTGGGCGGATGGTCGCCGGGAATTTTCCATCTGGACCTGCAGGATCTTTCGGCCAAGCTGGGCTTCCAGCCGACGGTTTACGTTTCATCCCCGTCCACGGTGCATTACCGGCTCCATGGGGCTAACAGCATCATGGACATCGACCCATTCCTGCGGAACATTCGCATTCTGGTGGCGAAGGAGAGAGCCGGCGAGTATCCGGGCGGTCCGAAACGCCGGTTCGATCGAGCCGTGTGGTTCGGCGGCGCCATCGTCTTCTGGGCGAAGCGGGCTGCCAGTGAAGGACGCTCCGCGGAGGCGGCCAAACTGGTGCTGTTTGGATGGCGGATGATTTTAGCCGCTGTTGTCCGTCGATTGGCGTTCAAGATTACGGGGCATTGTCCGGTTGAGCGGACCGAGTTGAACCTCGACAGGCTCAAGCATCCGAGCCGCGTGCCGTAACTTTACTGCTGCTGTTGCTGTTGCTGCTGCACGTCGACCGGCTCAATTTCAGGAGCATCTTCCCACGCCGGCGGCTTGCTCAACTCAGCCTCCGGAGGCGGCGGAGCATCGGAAAGCGCGACGCGCACGGATACGGACAGGTCGCTTGCCGCGTTGCCTTTGAAGATTCCGCGGGTGGGCGGAACATCGGCGTAATCGCGGCCAATGGCGGTGCGGATATGCCGGTCGCCGGCGATCAGATTGATGGTGGGATCGAAGCCGACCCATCCAAGACCGGGTAACAGCGCCTCCACCCAGGCGTGTGTCGCGCCTTCGGCAGAACGGTCTGGCCTAGCGGCGAGCGGATAGACGTATCCACTCACGTAGCGGCAGGGAATCTTGACGTGCCGCACCAGCGCGGTCATGATGTGCGCGAAATCCTGGCAGACCCCCTGGCGCGCCTCGATGGCATGGTCGATGGGGGAATCGACGCGCGTGGATTTCGGGGCGTAGTCGAACCAGTCATAGATCGAAGCGTTTAATTGTTTCAGGAACGAAAGCGGGTCGCCGTTGCGTTTCACCTGCAGATCTTCAATCAGGCGATCCAGTGCGGGCGTTGGCTGAGCGAATTGGCTGGGTACCAGCATTTCCCAGTAATCGCCGGCGCTGATCAGGGCATCCAACTGAGTCCACGCATCCTTGCCGAGATGCGACGGCAGGTCGGGCACTTCTTGCACTTCCACCAGCGCTTCGGCGACGATCCTGAGCTGCGTATGCTTGCGGGGCACGTCGAAGTGATGGACGCTGTTGCCCAGATAATCGCGATAGAAATGAATCTGCGCCCGCGGATCCGCCGAAAGCTGAAAAGAGAGACATCGCTGTGGGCCTTCGGTCCGTGGATGCATACGCACTTCCATCAGGCTTTCGCTGACGGGAGACTTATAACGAAATTGCGTTAGATGCCGGACGGAGTAGAACATCGTTCAGGCGCCTAGCGCCGCCTCCACCGGATAGTTTATGTAGGTTTGATACAACGCGCCGTGAACCTGCGTGCACTGCCGGCGCACCGTGTCGAGATAGGAATGCAGGCCGCTGTTCATGATCTCGTCGATCTGACCGAAGGCGAGCGTCGCCTGCAAACGTCCGGCGATGCGCTGCACTCTCGCCGAGCGCTGCTTCGAGGTTTCCATGCCAATCTGCTTCAACGAAGCTTCGAGGGCATCCGCCGAGAAACGGATGGAGTGCGGAAAAATCGCGTTCAGTACCAGGAACTCCGCGATGCGGTCGGGACGCAGATCGGCGGTGTACGCCTTGCAGTAGGCTTCAAACGCCGTGCAGGATTGCAGCAGCCCGATCCATTCGAGGGGCTCAGGTTCCAGTACCCGATTCGCGTGGAATTCCCCGAAGTGAACGCCCACCAGCATCGCGACGGCAACCGTGCGCTCGAGAAACCGGCCGGTCTGGATGAATTGCCATCCCTCGCCGTGCGTCATGGTCGAATCGGTGATGCCTTGAAAAAGATGCGCTCCATCGCGGATGGCGTAAAGAAAGTCGCGAACATCGCCCACTTCGTCGTCTTGCTTCACCTGGTGAAACAGGCGATTGAGCTGCTCCCACATTTCCGAGCTGATCTGCTCGCGGACCTGGCGTGCATTCTCCCGCGCCGCAACGATGCACCCGACGATGGAGGAAGGATTCGCGTTGTCGTGGATCAGCGACTGCGCCAGGACCGGCGCGGGCGGACAATCCTCGGAAAGCTCGACGCCCAGCTCCCGCAGCACGCGCGCCCAATGCCGGTCGTCCGATCCCGCGCCACGCTCCAGCATGAGATTCAACTGGACGTTCATGACGCGCGCGGTGTGCTCGGCGCGCTCCAGGTAACGGCTCATCCAATAGAGACTGTCGGACACGCGGGAAAGCATTAGTGAAGCACCCAGGTATCTTTACTTCCGCCGCCCTGCGACGAATTGACCACCAGCGATCCTTTGCGGAGCGCGACGCGCGTCAGGCCGCCGGGAACGATGGTGACCTTTTCGCCAAACAAGATGTATGGGCGCAGATCGACGTGGCGCGCCTGAACCGTTCCGTCGACGATGCAGGGCGCGCGCGAAAGAAGGATGGTCGGCTGCGCGATGTAGTTCCGGGGATCGGCTTCGACGCGGCGGCGAAACTCCTCGCGCTGCTCGGCGGTGCTCTGCGGGCCGATCAGCATGCCATATCCGCCGGATTCGCCGACCGCCTTCACTACGAACTTTTCGAGCTGCCCGAGCACGTGCTGGCGGGAAACGGGATCCGACATCTGGAAGGTTTCCACGTTGTCCAGAATCGGATCTTCGCCCAGATAATAGCGGATGACCTTCGGAACATAGGCGTAAATCGCTTTGTCGTCCGCCGCGCCCGTTCCCAGGGCATTCGCTAGGCTGACATTTCCGGCGCGGTAAGCATTGAACAGGCCCGGGACGCCCAGCGCCGAATCGGGCCGGAACGCGAGTGGATCGATGAAATCGTCATCGATGCGACGGTAAATCACGTCGACACGGCGGAGACCGGTCGTAGTGCGCATGTAGACGAAATTATCGTGGGTGACCAGGTCGCGGCCTTCCACCAGCTCGATGCCCATCTGGCGCGCTAGAAACGCGTGTTCGAAGTAGGCGGAGTTATATACGCCGGGTGTCAGCAGCGCGATGGTCGGCTCGGCGCATCCCTGAGGGGCGAGCTCACGTAAAGTCGCGAGCAGAGCCTGGCTGTAGTGTTCAATCGGCTGCACGCTGCACTGGCGGAACAGCTCCGGAAAAATGCGCTTCATCACCTGGCGGCTCACCAGCATGTAGGAGACGCCACTGGGCACGCGCAGATTGTCTTCGAGTACGACGAATTCGCCCGATGGCGCGCGGATCAGATCGGTGCCGGCAACGGTTACGTAGGCGTCGCGCCGCACCTGAAATCCGCGCATCTGACGGCGGAAATGCTTGCAGCTATACACCAGCTCGCGCGGAACCACGCCGTCGTTCAGGATGCGGCCTTCATGATACAGGTCTTTTAGAAAGAGATTGAGAGCGGTGATCCGCTGGGTGAGCCCGCGTTCGATGCGCAGCCATTCCTCGCCGGTGAGAATACGGGGGAGCAGGTCGTTGGGGAAAATGCGTTCCGTTCCCTCGTCGCGTCCGTAGACGGTGAAGGTGATGCCCTGGTGAAGAAACGACAAGTCCGCGATCTGCTGGCGGCGCCGAAGCTCCTCGGCGGGAAGTTCTAACAGCGTGTCGTAGAGATGCTGGTACTGGGCGCGCACTCCGCCGGACGCATCCAGCATCTCGTCATGCGCGTCGTCGAGATCGTAATGTTGAAACAGTGCCGGTAACGTCCTCCGGCTGGCAATACCCGCCATGCCTTCCTCGCCGGACCTCTTCTAACGCGGAAGGGGCTGTCGATAGAGGGCCAGTGTAACACTATTTTTATGGATCGGACCAGACCGGTTCATGGATCCGACAAGACCGCGCGAAGGGCGACCGAGGCGCTTTACGTGTGTTCGACCTGTTGAAGCCAGTCGCGCAGGGCCTTCCGGAATTCCTTTAGCGCCAGAACCTGCGCGCCGCGGCGGATCAGCGAGATTCCCCGTCCGGATGCTTCCCGGATCTTCGCAGCGGTCAGCGCATCCCAGCGAGGGGATGGGGATTCGTTAAGACCGTTCCGGAGATTCTCGGCGAGAAGTTCCGCGGTCGGGAGATCCTCACGTTCCAGGCTCCAGATCACTGCGTCGATCCGGTTCGTGATGGTGGATCGGGTGGTCATTTTGGTTAATACCCAGTGATTAATACCCGGCGCACAAGAGAACTACAGTCGCTATCAGCCCGAACAGGACAGCCCCCGCCAGGAACAACAGCAGGGCATCTTCTGTTTTCCGATCCGATGGATTCTGCTCTTGTGTCGATTCGATTTCCTGGGGCAACATACGCTGAGACGTGGCAATCGGGCTGCCAAGCGTATCTTATTGATTTAAATGTATCTCTTTAGTTCGCGGTGTCGCGGAATTGTGCGTGGCGCAACTCAGCATGGGGCGGTTGGGTGAAATCACCCAGGGAAGGCTATGCAAGGGGAAGGGTGAATGTAAAACAGGTTCCTTTGCCGGGTTCGCTCTCGAACCAAATTCGGCCGCCGTGCTGCTCCACCAGAGCTTTCGTGACGGGAAGTCCCAGGCCGGTCCCTTCGCTTAGGCCCACGCTCGCCGAGCTTCCCTGGTAGAACGTGTCGAAAACAAAGGGTTGATCCTCTTCCTGGATACCGGTGCCGTTGTCGCGGACGGCGATTTCGACGACGCCGTCGCGGGAGGCAAACTCTACGCGCACCTTACCGCCATCCGGCGTAAACTTGACGGCGTTGCTCAACAGATTGTAGAGAATCTGCGTGACGCGTACCCGGTCCGCATTGGCTATCTGGTGAGAGAGCCCTTCCGTTTCGATGCTTACCGATTTCGCGATGCAGAGCCCTTCGATAGATGAAATAGCCTTTCCGATGGCTTCGGCGACATCCAGCGCTTCCTTCCTCAATTGAAGCCGCCCGGCTTCAATCTTGCTTAAGTCGAGAATATCGTTGATCAGGGCCAGCAAATGGATGGAATCGCGATGAATATGATTCACGAACCGGTGTTGTTTTTCGTTGAGCGGGCCTTCCAGTTCCTCCTCCAGCACCTCGGCGAACCCGATGATGGTGTGGAGGGGCGTGCGCAGCTCATGACTCATGTGAGACAGGAACTGGTCCTTGGCGCGGTTGGCCCGTTCCAATTCGCGATTCTTTTGCTGGACCTCGGCGGCGCGCTGATAAACCTCAGCTTCCATCCGGTCGGCGCGGCTGCGCAGTTCCGTATCCTGCTGTCTTAGCCGTACGAATTCTGTGACATCTTCAACGCGATGGATGATGTACGCGGTCTTTCCGTCGGCCCCTTGCACCGGCGAATTGACCGGGCTCCAATATCGTTCTTCAAATCCGCCGCCTTCGGACTCGGGGCGCCGAATGTCATATTTCTGGACCGCCATGGTGTCGGGGGCTTCGGTGCGAAGCACGCGATCGAGAGAGGTGCGCAGGTTGGCGACGCCGGTCGCGCCAGATTCCTGGGGATTATCCGGAAAAACGTCGAAAATTCCGCGGCCCAGTATCTGCTCGCGCTGGGTCATGGTCGCCTGAAGGTAGGCGTCGCTGACCGCCACAATGGTCAAATCCGGCGCCAGAACCAGGTACAGGCCGGGAGAAGACTCGAACAGCACACGGAAATCGGGCCCAGTTGGCTTCACGGAGGTGGCGGTCTTCAGAACCTCGGCGAAATTCGGCAGCGACACTGGCCAGTTTGCACCTGATTCATGATCGGACGCTTTTGAGCCTGACTGTAAGCCGCGCCTTCACCGATTTTGCCATAGGAAAGGTGAGAACCGCCGACCGGTCAGATCCCCAGAGACTTCCAGTTCTTCGCGAGCCGTTCCGCGGTTCTCCAGGCGAGCGCCTGGACCGTCAGCGTGGGATTTCTCGCGCCGCTGGCGCCCATGACGGACGCGCCCAGGATACCGAGATTGGGAACTTCGTGGGAGAATCCCCAGCGATCGACCACGTCGGTCTCGGGACTGTCTCCCATCCGGGTCCCGCCGTAGGCGTGCGTGGTCACGCCCGGCGGCAACACGGGGTTGCGAACAACTTCGATTGCCCCGGCTTCGCGAAACCATGCTTCCATCTTCTTTTGCCCAAACTCGACCGCCCGGGATTCGTTTTGCTTCGGGCCGCTGGTGATCCGGCAGACCGGGTCCCCGAGTGGATCGCTCACTTCGGAATCGAGATCGAGATACGTTTCTTCGTAAGGGAACGACGAGGTTTGCATGTAGGCGGAGGTCCAGCGGGCGGCATTTTCGCGGATAAACGCCTTCCAGCGCGAACCCCAGGCCGGAGCGCGGCCGAACGTATTCATCGCTGCCGCCTCGATCGGGTGCATTTCCGTGTGGGGCTGAAGCAAGCTCCCGCCGATAAAGCCGAGACCGGAATGATCGTAATGATCATCGGCCCAATCGTCGACCGCGGCGGCCTGGGCGGGCGTGCCGTACCAGACGTTGATGTCGAAGGGGAATAATGCCGCGACGCCGCTGGTCCAGTGGCCGAAATAGTGGCGGCCGACCTGGCCGTGATTATTCGAAAGGCCGTGCGGGTACGCGGCGGATTTCGACAACAACAGGAGCCGCGTGTTCTCGTACGTGTAGCCGGCCAGCAGCACCGTGCGGGCGGGTTGGAAATACTCTTTCCCGTCACGCAAATAATGGACGCCGGACGCGCGCCCATCCGGACCGGCGGCGATTCTGGTGACGTGCGCACGATCAAAAATGGTCAGATTTTTGGTTTTAAGAGCCTGCGGGATGGTGGTGACCGCCGTCGAATTCTTCGCGCTGATGTGACATCCGCCACGGGCGCAGAATCCGTGAAAAACGCAACCGGGCCGGCCTCCGTATTCCTGGGAATTGATTGCCGCGGGAGGACGGAACGGTTTCCAATTGAGCCTTTTTGCGGCGTCGATCATGTGATCCGTGAAACCGGAGCCGCGCAAGGCGGGCATGGGATATTCGCGCTGCCGCGGAGCTTCGAATACATTGCCTTGCGGGTCGAGATGGCCCTGAATGTTTCCGGCCTTTCCGGAAACGCCGATTTCCCGTTCCACGGTGTCGTAATACGGCTCCAGATCCTGGTAACGGATGGGCCAGTCTGTGAGCGTGGAGCCGGCGGGAATCGCGCTGGCGCCGTAGCGCTTCTCCACTTCGGATCGGGTCTTGAAATCCCACTCGTCGAGACGCCAGCTCTGGGCCCAATAGTGAATACTGGTGCCTCCGATCGCGTTCATCATCGGATGGACCGAAGGACGCCGCGTCGGCGAGGAAGCATTTTCGCGCGCCGTAGGAATTTCGCGATTCGCCTTGGGAACCGACGTCAGCAATCCGCGAATATTGTTGTGAATTTCGTCGGGTTTGAAATCGTGGGGATTCATCCAGGTTCCGGCTTCAATCCCGGCGATTTTCAGACCGGCTCTTGCAAGCGGCAACACCGCGACGCCGCCCGCCGCGCCCAGGCCGATCACCGCGACGTCGACCGGCTTCAGATTAATTGGCACGCTTTCCTCCGTAGGAGGACGTTCGCAGCGGCTTGATCGGATCGCGCAGGACTTGCTCCGCGGGCGACACGGCGAGTCGGGGCCCGGGGTAGCGAATCAGATCCCATCCGCGGAACCCG
>DATGGL010000252.1:0-4884 GCA_035308605.1 Bryobacteraceae bacterium | reverse complement strand
GACCGGCGAGCCTCTTTACGTTCCGGATATCCGCGCGGGAATGCGATTTCGGGCGGACATCATGGAGCGGTTTGAGCGCTACGGCATTAAGAGCGGGTATTGGGTTCCGCTCGCGCGCGAACATGGAAGCCTTGGCTGCCTGTCGTTCGCGTCGCAGTCGGTGGACGCTTACGGGGCCGAAGACCGGGAGCTGATGGATCATATTGCGCGGCAGGTGACCATCGCGGTGGAGAATGCGATCGCGTTTGAGAAGATCAGCGAGCTGCGCAAGAAATTCGAAGAAGAGAAGTTGTACCTGGAAGAAGAGATTCGCGCGGAGTATCGTTTCGACGAAATCGTCGGCAACAGTCCGGCGATTCGCGAGGTGCTGAAGAAGATCCAGACGGCGGCGCCGACGGATTCGACGGTGCTGATTCACGGGGAAACGGGAACGGGCAAGGAACTGGTGGCGCGCGCGATTCACCAAGTGAGCGGGCGGCATGAGGGAACGTTCGTCAAGCTGAATTGCTCGGCGATCCCGGCGGGGCTGCTGGAAAGCGAATTGTTGGGGCACGAGCAGGGCGCATTCACGGGAGCGCTGGCACGGCGGATCGGGCGGTTCGAACTGGCGCATGGCGGGACGCTATTTCTGGACGAGATCGGGGAGCTGCCGCTGGAGTTGCAGCCGAAATTGTTGCGCGTTTTACAGGACGGGCAGTTCGAACGGCTGGGAGGGTCGCGAACGATTCAATCGGATTTCCGACTGGTGGCGGCAACGAATCGCGATCTTCGGGCGCTGGTTGCAGAGCAGCGGTTTCGCGCCGATCTGTATTACCGCGTCAACGTGTTCCCCATCAACATTCCACCGCTCCGCGACCGGCGGGAAGACATCCCGATGCTGGTGCGTTACTTTGTCCAGGAATTTGCCACACGGATGCGCAAGGAAATCGAGGCAATTCCGGTGGAATCCATGGCGGCATTGGTCGATTATTCCTGGCCGGGGAACATTCGTGAATTGCGAAATGTGCTGGAGCGCTCCGTGATTCTTACTTCGGGCAAGCGGCTGCGCATTCCTAAAGATGCTTTCGACGAATCCGCACCGGCGTCCGAGCCGTCGGGTGTGCTGCGGATGGCGGAGGCGGAGCGGCGTCACATTCTGGAAGCATTGACGGCCGCGAACTGGATCGTCGGCGGGCCGAAGGGTGCGGCGGCGATGCTGGGCATGAAACGGAGCACGCTCCAATCGCGGATGGAGAAGCTGGGAATCCGCCGGGTTACGGCTTTTCGCTAACGCCGACATTTCCGCGAGTGCCGATATTTAGGCAGGCACGATTCGGCATCTGATCCCAAGCGGTTGTTATTCATAGACTTTTCGGCGGCGGATAAACTGCCTTAAGACCGGAAAGCTATGATGAAGGCGCAAGTCCACGAAGGTGGCGATCAGGTCACGATCCAGGTCTGCGGGCGGCTGGCGGAGGGGTGGGTTGGCGAATTGGAAGGCAGTTGGCGGGGCGCGATGGAGCGGCATCCGGGGGCGCGCTGCTCGATCGACCTGCGCTGCGTGACGTTCATCGATCACGCGGGCGAACGGCTGCTGAGCGTGATGCATCAAACCGGCGCGACTTTCCTGACGGCAGGCTTACTGAACCAGGAAGTGGTGAATCAAGTCACCGGCGGGGCGAAATGAGAATCTTTTTTACTTTACTGTTGGGATTTTGCGTGAGAATGTCGGCGCAGGGGCCGGCGGTGGCGCCGCCGCCCTCGACGGCGCCGGCGCAGATTCCGTCTTCGGGTCTGGCGAGCTTTCAGGCTGCGGATTTCCAGGGGAGCGTTCCCAGCGGGCAGGCGAGCGCGACTCCGATTGCGCTCTCGCTTCAGGATGCGATCGATCGCGGATTGAAAACCAACCTTGGGCTGCTGGTTCGCGACACTGCCAGCCGTGTGGCGCAGGCAGAACGGATCCGGACGCTGTCGAGTTTGCTGCCGAACGTGCAGGGGACGATCTCGGGCACGGAGCAGCAGATCGACCTGGCGTCGTTCGGATTCAAATTTTCCGGGATCCCTTCCGTTATCGGCCCATTCGGATATAACGACGCGCGGGCATCGATGTCGCAGACCGGATTCGATCTGACGGCGCTGCGGAACAAGCGCGCGGCGGATCAGAATCTGAAGGCGGCGCAGCTTTCGGTGCAGGATGGGCGGGACCTGGTGGTGCAAGCGGTAGCGGCGGCGTATCTGCAGATCATCGCCGATGCGGCGCGGGTGGAGGCTACGAAAGCGCAGGTGGTAACGGCGCAGGCGCTGTTCGATCGCGCGCGGGATCAGCATCGCGCGGGGGTTTCCCCGGCGATCGACGAACTGCGGGCACAGGTGGAGTTGAAAACCCAGCAGCAGGCGCTGCTCTCCCAGCAGAATCAATTCGATAAAGATAAGCTGGCGCTGGCCCGCGTGATCGGGCTGCCGACCGGGCAAACCTTTACGCTGACGGATTCGGTGCCGTATCAGCCGCTGGAAGGCCTGGCGCCGGAAGAAGCGCTGCATCGGGCTTTGGAAATCCGCGCCGATTATCAGAGCGCGCTGGTTCAGGTGCACGCGGCCGAGATCTCGATTCAGGCGATTCGCGCGCAGCGTTATCCGACTTTGGGCCTGGCGGCGAATTACGGCGATATCGGATCGAGCTTTCTGGATTCGCATGGGACGTTCGCGGTGACGGGATCGCTGAAATTCAACATCTGGGATTCGGGCCGGATACGCGCCGACCAGATGCAGGCCGACGCGGCCGTGAAGCAGCGGCGCGATGAACTGGCGGACCTGCAAGGGAAGATCGACTTTCAGATCCGCACGGCGCTGCTCGATCTGAAGACGGCCGCGGATCAGGTGGCGGTGGCGCGGGACAATCTCGATCTGGCCAACCAGACGTTGACGCAGGCGCGCGACCGGTTCGCGGCCGGCGTGGCGGACAACATCGAAGTGGTGCAGGCGCAGGACTCGGTGGCGAACGCCAACCAGAGCCTGATCTCCAGCGTCTACTCGCACAACCTGGCCAAGGTATCGCTGGCGCGGGCGATGGGCGCAACCGAAACAAATCTGAAGCAGTATTTAGGAGGCAAATAGCATGGCCGACGTGATGGATCAACCGACGGATAAGGCATCAGATAAAACGGCGGACAAGGAAGTTCACGCCGTGATTCGCACCCGCGGCAACAGCAAGACGATTATCGTTCGCGTCGTGATCGGAATCGTGCTCATCGGGCTGGCGGTTTTCGGCTACGGAATCTGGAAGCAGATGCAGGAAGTGGAAACCACGGACGACGCGCAGGTGGACGGGCAGATCTATGCCATCAGCTCGCGCATCGCGGGGCATGTTTCGGAAGTGCTGATCGAGGATCATCAATTCGTCAAGGCAGGCGATGTGCTGGCGCGGCTGGATCCGAAGGACTATCAGGTCGCGCTGGCCAAGGCGAAGGCCGATCTGGCGGACGCCATGGCGACACTGGCGAGTTCGCGCACCGACGTTCCGATTACTTCGGTGACCACCAGCAGCACGCTGGCCGGAGCCAAATCGTCGCGGCTGGATGCAACGGCCGCGGTCAGCGGAGCCGAACAGCAGTTGGGGGCGGCGCGGGCGAGATTGGTTACGTCGCAAGCGAACGTTCGGGTGGCGGAGGCGAACTACGCCAAAGCCGCGCAGGACGTGGCGCGCTACAAGATGCTGGTGGACAAGGACGAGATTTCGAAGCAGCAGTACGATCAGGCGATCGCCAGCGCCGAGGCTGCCCGCGCGACGCTGGATGCGCAGAAGGCGCAGGTAGCGGAAGCGCAGCAAAACATTTCCGTGGCGGAAAAAGCCATCGAGCAGGCGCGCGCGCGGGTCTCGCAGACCGAGGCGACTGTCGAATCGGCGATGACGGGTCCGCAGCAGGTGAAGGTGACCGAGGCGAAGGTTCAATCGGCGCAAGCCAAGGTCGACCAGCAGAAGGCGCTGGTGGAGCAGGCGGAGTTGAATCTTCAGTACACGACGATCGTTGCGCCGGTGACGGGGATCGTCGGCAAGAAGAACGTGGAAGTCGGCGTAAACCTTTCGCCGGGCCAGCAGCTTCTGGCGATCGTGCCGCTGGATGGCATCTGGATTACGGCGAATTTCAAGGAGACGCAGTTGCGCCGGATGAAGGTGGGGCAGCCGGTGACGATTAAAGTGGACGCGTACGATCGCGAATATCACGGCAAGGTTCTGCGGATGGCGGGCGCGAGCGGCGCGAAGTTCAGCCTGCTTCCACCAGAGAACGCGACCGGGAATTACGTGAAGGTGGTCCAGCGGATTCCGGTGCGGATTGCGCTCGACCCGGGGCAGAATGAAGATCATCTGCTGCGTCCGGGGATGTCGGTGGTGCCCACGGTCCGATTGCAATGAGCTCGAATTCCGCAGTTTTACGCGGTCCCGCGGCGGCGCCGGCAGTCTGGAAGCCGACGCACAATCCGTGGGTGATCGCGCTAGTGGTGACGATGGCGACGTTCATGGAGGTGCTGGACACCAGCATCGCCAACGTCGCGCTGCCGCATATCGCGGGAAATTTGTCCGCGGGCGAGGACGAGAGCACGTGGGTGCTCAGTTCTTATCTGGTGGCGAACGCGGTGATCCTTCCGATCAGCGCGTGGCTGGCGACGCGCTTCGGGCGCAAGCGTTTTTATATGACGTGCGTGGTGTTGTTCGGCATCAGTTCCCTGCTCTGCGGGCTGGCGCCGAGCCTCTCCTGGCTGGTATTTTTCCGCGTGGTTCAAGGACTGGGCGGAGGCGGTCTTGCTCCGAGCGAACAGGCGATTCTGGCCGATACGTTTCCGCCGCAAAAACGAGGGATGGCGTTTGCGATTTACGGAATGGCGGTAGTGCTGGCGCCGGCCATCGGA
>DATGGL010000251.1:0-4625 GCA_035308605.1 Bryobacteraceae bacterium | reverse complement strand
GCCGGTTAAGCTGGAACAATGCCGTCAATCCGGCCCGCCAGGAGGCCATCGGATTCTCGCGACAATCCAAGGACCCTTCTCGCGATCGCGTTATTCAAACTGCTGAAAGGCGTCTTGCTCGTCGTTGTCGGAATTGGCGCGCTCAGGCTATTGCACAAGGATGTCGCCGATACGGTGATGCGATGGGTAGATATCCTGCGAGTGGATCCCGACAACCGCTTCATTCATGGCATGCTGACTCGCGTCCTTCGAGTCAGTCAGAAACAGCTCGTCGCCACCAGCATCGGAACATTTATATATGCCGGTCTGCTGCTCACCGAAGGAACCGGCCTTCTTCTCCGAAAGCGCTGGGCCGAATACTTCACGATTATTACCACCGCCGGATTGATCCCGCTGGAGCTTTACGAGCTTCACCGCCATTTCACGCCCGCAAAGATTGGAGTCCTGATTGTCAACGTGGCGATCGTCGGGTATCTGGTCGCGCATGTGCGCAGAAACAGAAGCGCTCGATAAAATTCGGACTGCCCGGAGTTTAGTTCGGTTTCTTCGGCGACAGCGGGATCTCGCGCGGACCCTCGTCCAGTCCGTAAATCCGGATCGTCCCCGGCTGTTTCGGTTCAGGCCGGATGGAAAGAATGGGTCCGGTTGCCGGATTTTCCGCGCTTCGGGACTGCATCGCCTTTAACTTCTGATCCAGCTCCTCGCGGGTCATGGCGAATTTGATGTTCATCTGGGTCCCCTGGGCGCCGATTTGCAGCTTCCGCGCCAGCTCCGCGGCCTGCCGCTCGTCGAGTTTGCCCGAGATCGCGCTCAGCAGTTGAACGGACAACTGCCGCGCCATCTCCTGCGCGGCCTCCGCGTCCTTCATGGCGAGATTCACTTCGAGATTGAATCCATCGTGAAACGCGATTCCGGCTTCCAGCCCGCGAATACTGGACACAACCTTGCCCAGACTCAGACCGGCCGGCTGAAAAGCCGAGGGCGGCATCGTCACGACGACCCACGCATCGTTTACGGCGGCCATCGATGCCGCTCGAGCCTGCAGACCGTTCGGCTTCGCGGCTGCTTCCCGCCGATCGATCGCGCCTTCGAGCGACGCCAGGTCCGCGACCAGAAACGTGTGTTCGTCGATCAGCGCCATGCTGGAGTTTCCTTCGCCTTTGGGCGGATAAATTTCCACGCCATGATAGGTCCGGTGCTGATCGTGAAGCAACGTTCGGACGTGCTCCGGAGGAAAATTGCCGGTGACGATGATCAGAAACGGCGGATTTCCCTTCGCGCTTTGCGGCTTCTGGCCCGGCGAGGAAATTAGTACCGTGTCGATGTCGTTAAGCAATTCCAATCCCGGGAAATTCAACATGCCCAGACTCGACTTTTGAATCGCGTCCCGCAGGGAATGCCCCACGGTGGATTCGCGGATGCTTCGCACATTGGCGCCAATCAGCGCGGTGGCGTTCGGATGCATCAGATTCCACGCGGGCTCGGCCGCGGCCGGCGATTGAGCGTGGATCCCAACACTCAGCGACAGGAAACCAAGGATTCCGGCAATCGAACGATTCATAAGGCGTCATCCCGAGCGTAAAGCGAATAGCGGCGGAAAGGAATCGGGTAAACGGCTTAAATCATCGGCGCGGAAACTTGCAGCGCTACAGCATCCGCCACGTTGTCCGCGAAGTAGCGGATTGGCTCTTCGATAAATGGAACATCCCCTTGGTTTCGAACGGCGCCCTGCGCGGAAAGGGGCGGTCATTTATGCCCTCACTGCCTAACAGGCATTTAGGAGGAGACTAGCGACAACAACAACAGCGCCAGCAAGTTACGGGAAGGATTGGTACGCAAGCACTAATGGGCCAGGCAAACGGTTGAACACGCTGACATCTGATATGCTGGCCGCATCGTGGCACGTGGTCCCATCGTCTGCGGCGCGCTGTCGGCGGTTATGCTCGCGGCGGTCATGCTCGCGGTTGCTCTGCCGGGGCCCGTCTTTGACGTAGTTGCTCCCCCGGGATTCGTCTTTCACCACGAAAACTCGCCCACGCCTCGCAAGCATCTGATCGAAACCATGGGCGGAGGCGTCGCGCTGCTGGATTTCAACAACGACGGACTGCTCGATATTTTCATGGTTAACAGCGGGCATCTGGGCGCGGACGCTAAAGAATCCTTCGACCGTGCGAATCCACGCTATTGGAATCGCCTTTTTCGCCAGAACAAGGACGGCAGCTTTACCGACGTAACCTCTGACGCAGGATTATCCGCCGCCGGTGATGCAAACTACGGGATGGGCGTCGCGGCGGCCGATTACGATAACGACGGGTTCACCGATCTCTACGTCACCAGCTTCGGCCGCAACATCCTCTATCACAACAACGGGAACGGCACTTTCACCGATGTGACGAGTAAAGCCGGTGTCGCCGCAGGTGGATGGTCCGTGTCGGCCGGCTTTTTCGATTTCGATAACGATGGCCGGCTGGACCTGTTCGTAACGCGCTACATGGAATGGGATCTTAGCCATAGCAAGAGCTGCGGCGTCTCGCCGAAAATCTACTGCTCGCCCTCGGAGTTCCCCGGCGCAAGCAGCGTCCTCTACCGCAATCGCGGCGATGGAACGTTCGAAAACGTCAGCGCCGGTTCCGGAATCTCCGCGAAAAAAGGCAAGGCCCTGGGGGTTGCGTTCGCCGATTATGACGACGACGGATTCGCCGATATTTTCGTCGCGAACGACGGGATGGAACAGTTTCTGTTTCACAACAACGGCAACGGAACATTCACCGAGCGCGCCCTGGAAGCCGGTGTCGCGCTTACCGACGATGGCGCGCGGATTTCCGGCATGGGCGTCGACTTTCGCGACTACGACAACGACGGGCGTCCGGACATTATAGTGACGGACCTGGCGCGTCAGAACTACGCCGTGTACCACAATGACGGCCGTGGATCGTTCAGTTACCGATCGCTCCAGACCGGGATTGCGGCTCTGTCGGGCGTCAGTTCCGGCTGGGGCATGCGGCTGGAGGATTTCGACAATGACGGATGGAAGGATCTGTTCGTCGCGCAGGGGCACGTGATGGATAACGTCGAGCAGATCGACCCCGCGCTCCATTATCTGGAGCCGCCCTTGCTCGCGATGAATCGTGAAGGAAGGTTCGAACGGGCAAGCCATGGCTCAGTCGGGCCGGTGGCGGGCAGGGGGGCGGCGTTCGGCGATCTTAATAACGACGGCTGGATCGATGTCGTCATGACCGTTCTCGGTGGCCAGCCGGTTATGTTCAAGAATGTCTTCAAGAACCGTGCCGGCGCCGCGCATTGGCTGACGCTGGCGCTACGCGGCGCCCGCAGCAATCGGGACGGATTCGGCGCCCGCATCCGCGTCAACGGGCAAGCGCAGTACGCGACGTCGGCCGGCAGTTACGTTTCGGCGAGCGATAAGCGCGTTCATTTCGGACTCGGCGTGGCCACCAGCGCGAAGGTCGAGATAACATGGCCGTCGGGAGTCGTGCAGACGATGGATCATGTCCCGGTGGATCGCATTCTTACGGTCGTCGAACCGGAGCGGCCGTAATGAACCTGTTCCCGCTGATGTTCCTGCTGTTCTGGCAAGATCCTTCGCCCGAAGCGGTCGCGCATTTAAAAGCCGGCGCGGAGGCGCTGAATCAAAGCCGGTCGGCCGCGGCGGTGGCCGAGTTTCGCGAGGCAACCAAAGCCGCACCCGGCCTGCCCGCGGGATTCGTGGGGCTCGGGCAGGCGCTAATGCAATCCGGCGATTTTCAAGGCGCGGTCCCGCCCCTGAAGAGGGCCCTGGAACTGAATAACGACTTGCCCGGCGCGCATCAATTACTCGGGTTCGCTCTGCTCGCGGCAGGATATGCGAACGAGGCGATTCCGCATCTTGAGAAAGTGCAGGCTCTCGACGCGGTCGGCGTCGCCCAACTGAAAACGGGCAAATATACCGAGGCGATCGCCAACCTTCAAGCGGCGCTCGCGCAGCGGCCCGGAGATGTGGATCTGATGTACTATCTGGGCCGGGCCAGCGGTCTCTTGTCTCAACAGACGTTCGAGCAATTGCGCGCTACCGATCCGAATTCTGCGCGCGCACACCAGATCCTGGGAGAAACTTACGCCGTGCTCCACAACACCGCCGGAGCGGAACAGGAGTTCCACGAAGCTTTGCGGTTACGGCCCGTGACGCCCGGTGTGCATCTCGAACTGGGCGAGCTGTATTCGTCGGAATCGCAATGGGACAAGGCGGAAAAAGAATTTCGCGCCGAAGCGAGCTTACAGCCGGGCGATGCCGAAGCAGCGTTCCGGCTGGGCAACGCGCTGCTGCAGCAGGGCAAAGTGAAGGAGGCGAAGCGTGAGTTGGAACGCGCGAGCACCCTGGCGCCCGGCGCCGCGGATGTTCTCTACACTCTGGGCAAAGCGGCCTCTCTCGATGGCGACAAAGCATCGGCGGAGAAAGCATGGCTCTCCGCGTTGGAGATCCTGAAAGACGGCCCCGTGGCAGCCCAATCGCACTTCGGCTTGGCGGCGCTCTATCGCGAGCGCGGCGATGCCGCGAAGGCGGATGCCGAAATGAAAGAGTTTCAACGCCTGCAAAAGGCGGTCCGCTGATTCTTATGCTTCGCTTGTCC
>DATGGL010000250.1:0-2884 GCA_035308605.1 Bryobacteraceae bacterium | reverse complement strand
CTTCTCCAAGTGCAATTCCTTCAATCCCGGGGAAGTCCGGACGCAGCCCGGTTCGGTTCCCACAAAGTTTCAGCTATACCCAGAGTATGACTCGCCCAGCGGCTCCACACAAATAGCGCGTCGCTCAGCCGGTTGAGGTAGCGTACCATCGCCGGGTCCGACGGTTCCTGGCGCGCGAGCGTTACGCAAATCCGCTCGGCGCGGCGGCAAACCGTGCGGCAGACGTGCAGCTCGGCATTGAGCCTGCACCCGCCGGGAAGAACAAAGGAGCGTAGAGCGGGCAGATCCTCGTTCATTTGGTCGATTTCGGTTTCGAGGCGTGTGATCTCGACATCGGTCACACGCGGCTGTTGTGGATGCACGTCGGCGGGCAGCGTGGCTAGAATCGATCCCAGATTGAAGAGCTCGTGCTGCACTCGTTTTAGAATTGCTGCCAGCGGGATCAGAGCGGGATGCGACGCGGCCACCAGTTCTTCCGTGGTCTGGCGCGCTACGCCGATAAAAGCATTGAGCTCGTCGACGGTCCCGTAGGCTTCGATGCGCAGCTCGTCTTTCGGAACGCGCTGGCCGCCTACCAGGCTGGTCTCGCCGGTATCGCCGCCCTTGGTGTAAACGCGGTTGATGGCGAGACGCGGCTCGTGAAAGGGAGTCTTTTCCAACGGATGCCTCGATTCCATTCTAAGTCCTCCGCGGCAGGTTCCACTTGACGCCGGCGACGAAATTCAACAGCGGCGAAGGGAACCCGAATATTTCTTCGTAACGGCGATTCAGCGCGTTGCGCAAGTTGCCGTAAACCGTCACCCCATGCGACACGGCGTAGTTGACATTGAGGCCCACGACGCCATAACCCGGATTGTTGAACAAGCCGGCGGACGCGCCGAAGTTCGGTTCGACATCCAAAACCGATGCGCGGAAATACCCCGTGACGTCGCCGGAGAATCGGCCCCGCGCGTAGGTGGCCACCACATTTCCGGAATGGCGCGGACGCCGGATCAGCGGCTGGCCCACGCTGAAGAACTGCGGCGCGAGCGACGCCGACTTATCGAGCGCCAGAATCTGGCTGTCCAGATAGGTATAACTGGCACGCAGCGAAAATTGACGTGCCGGACGCCAGCGGGCGGTTGCTTCAGCGCCTTGCGCGCGCGAGTTAGCCAGATTGTCCGACTGGAAAGAACTGAGATTAGCAAGCGAGCCGCCGAGTGAAACAATCAAATCGTAGTAGCGGTTATAGAAATAGGTGCCTTCGAGCGAAAGATGGTCGTGGAACCATCGCTGCTCGAGCCCTGCATCGAAACTCGCCGTGCGCTCCGGCCGCAGTCCGGGATTATTCGTAAAGGCGAGATCGAAGCCGCTGGGCGGACGAATACCGGTTCCGAACGAAGCGTGCACCCGCGTCAACGTCGGCAGCACGTAAGCGATGGATATTTTGGGATTGACCTTGACGACGGTATCGGCGGCGAATTGCGGGCGCCCGTCGATGGGGTCGGCGGGAATTAGCGGCGTGTGAATCACTTCAGCGCGCAGCCCGGCGTTGAGGAAGAACCGTCCTCCGAACTCCAAACGGTTCTCCCAGTAAAAGCCCTCCTGGTCGCGATGCAGCGGGAAGGACTGCCCGCCTGTGTCGGTAATGAACGTGTTCTTGACTTCTTCGCGTGAAAACGCGGCGCCCAGGGCGAAGGAATAATTGCGCGTGACGCTAACGACAGTGCGCGTTTCCGCCTGGCCGCGCAGATCTTTGTTGTGGCTGCCGCCGTACGGACTTTGAAAGAACGCATTGTTCAGGAAGAAGTTGCCCATCACTTCCTGACGCACCCGGTTCGTAAGATCGATGCGATAGCGCACGCCGTACGCGGAAAAATTATTCTTTCCGCGGCTGATCAGATCGAGGCCGCCATACAGCCCCGCCGGATCGGAACCGTACGGGCCCGGGTCGCCGACTTCATTGGAATTGAACATGCCGACTGCGCTGAAATATTGCCGGCCAATGTTCCGGCTCACGCTGAGCAGCAGGTTTTCGTTGCGGTAGTCGCTGTTCGGCACCGGGCCGTTGTCGTCAAGCCGTGACGCCGATGCGCTCCATCCAAAACCGGCTAGAATGCCGCCTGCGCCAATCGCAAAGCGCCGCTCCGCGTAGGTGCCGCCTTCGGCAATCACATCGGCGGTGAAGTGTTCTTCCGGCTGGCGCGTGACGAAATCCACCACGCCACTGTTGGCATACGCGCCATACACCGCCGACTGTGGTCCGCGAATGATTTCGACCCGATCCAGAAAATCCGTGGGGATGTGCGCGAAATCAAAGCTGCCGCCGAACGCGTTTATCGTGACGCCGTCGATTTGCACCAGCGTGAAATCATAATCGCCGCCGCGAGTGAACAGCGAAGTCACTCCCCCGCGCGCGCCTGACTGGCTCACGGACACGCCCGGCAAGTAGCGCAGCAAGTCGTAAGCCTGTCCTTCATTTCGCTCGCGAATTTCCTCGCGCGGAATCACGCTGGCGCTGCCGCCTTGCGCCGAGAGCGGGACGTCCAGCGCTGATCCCACAACTTTGATGGAATCGGTTTGCGGGGCGATTGCGAGGCGCACGGTTTGCGCGCCGGCCGGATCGACGGTCTGCGTGGCGAACCCGGGCGCAGCAATGATGAGCCGCACGCCGGTTAGCTCGCTGAGTGCCAGGCGAAATTCTCCCGCCGTGTCGCTGCGGGTCTGAGCGACCACGCCCAGACGGCTCACGGCGGCGATTTCCGCGCCCTCGATCGGAGCTCCGGACGGATCCAGCACAGTTCCCTTGACCAGCTCGGACGCGCGAGACACCATGCCGCCGAACAGAAAAACACACACGATAAAAGTGGATTGTAGACGCGTCATCATCAGGCAGCCCTCCGCT
>DATGGL010000249.1:0-4561 GCA_035308605.1 Bryobacteraceae bacterium | reverse complement strand
ACTTTTCCGTTCACCACCACATATTTGACACCGATAGCGTACTGATGGGGCTTTTCGAACGTTGCCATATCAGCAACCGTGGCCGGGTCGAAGATTGCCAGATCGGCTTTCATGCCAGGGCGGATCAGGCCGCGGTCGTAGAGTTTCAGCCGCTGGGATGGCAGACCGGACATTTTATGGACCGCGTCCTCTAAGGTGATCGCGTGGCGTTCGCGGACGTAGCGGCCAAGGACGCGGACGAAGGTTCCGTAGCTTCTCGGATGCGGAGCGCCGACGCCGAATTGAGGGATTTCGCCGTCGGAGCCGACCATAGTGAACGGATACTTCATGATCCGTTCGACGTCCTCTTCGCTGATGGCGTGGAAGACTGCCTGGCAGCCGCCGGAGTGCTGGATTTCCAGAAGCGTCTCGGCGGCGTTTTCGAAATTCACCTCGCGGCCGCGGGCGCGGGTAATGTCAGCGAGGCTCTTGCCGGCCAGGGTCTTGTCCCAGGAACAGTTCGCCATGACCACATTCGCCGGATCGCCGGCGCCGCGATCGAGTTTGATTCGCTCGATGACAACCTCTTTGATCTTCGCGCGTTGCTGGGGGGCGTCCAAGCGTTCGAGGAGCGCTTTCTGGCCGCCTTCCTGGGCCCATTGCGGGATTAACGACGCGGTTCCGGTGCTCGATGCGGTGTATGGGTACTGGTCGATGGTGACGTCGACGCCTCGGGCTCGGGCCTCCTCCACCAGTTTCAGGGTTTCGGTGCTCTGGCCCCAGTTCGGTTTTCCGATCACCTTGTGATGCGTGATTTGCGTCGGAAGGTGGCCTTCTTCCCCGATGCGGATGGTTTCCCGAACGCTGTCGAGGATGTGCGAGGCTTCCTCCCGCATGTGGGAGTGATGCATTCCGCCCATCGCTCCGGCGACTTTCTCGATCTCGATTACTTCTTCGGTGGGAGTGAAGTTTCCGGGAACGTAGAAGAGGCCGGTAGTGACGCCGAAGGCGCCGTCGAGCATCGCCTGACGTGTCACCTGACGCATCTTTTCGATCTCATCCGGCGTCGCGGGACGGTTCACGAGTCCCATAACCGAATCGCGGATGCTTCCCTGACCTGCAAAAGTTCCAAAATTGGGAGCGATGTGGAGCGCTCCTACGTCATTTAGAAATTTTCCGATGGGAAGCGCGGAGCTTCCGTCGGGACCCTCCAGGAGTGTCGTGACACCTTGGCGGATGTAGTTCTGCGCGGCCGGGTCCATGAAGATGCCGCGACGGGCGTGGGTGTGGATGTCGATAAAGCCCGGAGCGATGACTAAACCGTGAACATCGAGACGACGGGTTGACGCGGCGTTGTCCAGGTTACCGATCGCTGCGATGGAATCGCCTCTGATCCCAAGGTCACCGTAGTACCAGGGGTTGCCGGATCCATCGATGACGCGGCCGCCCGTGATGACCAGATCAAATCGATTGGTTTGGGCGAATAGAGGACTGAAAAAGCAAAGTAAAAAAGTACAGGCAGCGGCGCGCATGCTGCCATTTTGACACGAGTGTGTGTCGTTAATTCACGCTTTGGGCATGCGCTGACGTTCTTCGCTCGGCTTCGGAGACGAAGACAGCATCTCCAAAAACAAGGAAACGATCAACAACCCGGCGATTGCGGCTCCGATCATCATAGGTGACCCCATTTCTTTCCTGCCTTTTTATGTGCACGCTTGATTCCACCGAGTTCGCTCTCGGCGTTACCTCTGCTCTTATCGGCAGAGCTCTCTGATCTCTCCTGCGAAAACCTCTGCGAAAAATGTCCGGCGTCTCTTTCTCGGCCCATTGATTCGGCTCTGTCCATCAGTGATTCTTACGACCACTACGTTTCATTCGATGCGCATGGATGTATGGTTGTTCCAATGTCTACGGTAAATTTGTTGTAAATGTCCATCACGCTTGCTGCGGTCGAGGAAGCCCGAGTCCGAATTAGAGGGATCGCCCTACGGACTCCCGTCATTCGTCTTAATACTGACGCCGAAGGAAACGCCAAAGATGAAGTCTTTTTAAAATTGGAAAGCCTTCAACCGATCGGGTCGTTCAAGATTCGCGGCGCTGCCAACGCGATGATGCGAGCGCCGCGAGAATCGATCGCACGTGGCGTTCTGACGGCATCTGCCGGAAACATGGCACAGGGCGTCGCTTATTGCGCGCGAACGTTAGGAGTCCCGGCGACCGTGATCACGCCCGATTCGGCCCCCGAGACCAAGCTGAGGGCGGTTGAGAGGTTAGGCGGGCGAATCATCAAAGTGCCGTTCGACACGTGGTGGCGGACGTTTGAAGAGCGGGCGTTTCCGGGCGTGGATGCGACGTTCGTCCACGCATTCGACGATCCGGATGTGATGGCCGGCAACGGGACCATCGGTCTTGAACTGCTGGAAGACCTTCCGGAGATCGACGCAATTGCAATCCCGTGGGGAGGGGGCGGGCTGACTTGCGGAATCGCCTCGGTACTAAAGGCCTTGCGTCGGGCGACCCGCATCTATGCCGTCGAGTGCGAAACCGGAGCGCCGCTTTCCGCTTCGCTGGCCGCCGGGAGTCCACAAATCGTCGATTACCGGCCGTCATTCGTCGACGGAATCGCCAGCAAGACCGTTTTTCCCGGGATGCTCAAGGAAGCACAGCGGTTGCTGGATGGCTCGATTGTCGTCACGCTGGCGGAGGCGGCGGCTGCCGTCCGGTTCGTCGCGGAGCGGAGCCGGGTGATCTGCGAAGGCGCGGCGGCCTGTGCCGTGGCGGCGGTACTGGCCGGGAAAGCGGGGCACGGTAAGGTAGTGGCGGTTGTTTCGGGCGGGAATATCGATTTGGCGAAGTTCGTTGAACTGATCCGCTAGACTGGTATCTGAAATGTCCAAACAATACTCTGCCCCGCCCGCGATGGCGATCGATACGGCCAAGAAATATACTGCCACCTTCAATACTTCTCGAGGCGAAATCGTTTGTGAGCTGTTCGCCAAGGATGCTCCCAATACGGTGAACAACTTCGTGTTCCTCGCCAAGGAGAAGTTCTACGACGGTACGGTTTTTCATAGAGTGATCGCCGATTTCATGGTCCAGGGAGGCGATCCGACCGGCACTGGTCGCGGCGGACCGGGGTACAAGTTTGAGGATGAGACCAAGGGCAATCCGAATAAGCATCAGGTTGGCTCGCTTTCGATGGCGAACGCCGGTCCGAACACCAACGGCAGCCAGTTCTTCATAACTCACGTGGTCACCAACTGGCTGGACGGGAAGCATACGGTTTTCGGGAAGGTCACGAAAGGGCAGGACGTTGTGAATGCCGTTCAGCAGGGCGATACGCTGACCAGCGTGACCGTGTCGGAAGCTTAGAAGATCGTGTAAATAAAGGGCGCAAGCACAGAGGTTTGCGCGAAGACCAGCAGGACGCCGATCAGAAGCAGAAGGATCACAATCGGCACCAGCCAGAGCTTCTTGTGCTCTTGGAGAAGGAGCCAGGCTTCTTTCGTCAGGGACAGCTTGCTCATGGGATCAGAAGAGCCTCTCGAACTGGTCTTTTCGCTGATGCGTTGCCGGGCGCGGTAGCCAGTAGGTCGCCTTGGCAGGTCCGCGGCGGTTCAATGGATCACGGCCAAACACGCGAAGCGCGACGCCGTACGGCGCGAGAATCGCGACATAGACGATGGACAATAGGACCCGCGAATTGATGTAGCCGAGGCCGGCGGCCAGTTTCATCCATTCACGATGGAAGGCTCGGGCTGCGGCAGGGATCAGCCCCGTGGTCGTCAGAACGATCCCGATTCCAGCCAGGACTTCGGCGACGTGCCCTCGAACGCGGTAGGCGTTCCACGCCGAGGCCAATAACGCCCCCAACCCGATGATCAGAGCGGTTCTAGGGGTTTTAGTCAAGCTGGAATTCCTCCTGCCATGATCTTGACTCTGCGGCGGGAGCCTGATCGCACTTATCCAGGATGAAATCTTCCATTACCAGGTAGTCGATTTCGGTCCGCATAAAGCAGGCGTATGCGTCCTCGGGCGAACAAACGATGGGTTCGCCGCGGACGTTGAAGGATGTGTTGATCAGGACCGGATAGCCGGTCAGGCGGCCGAACGCGGTGAGCAGTTCGTGGAACAGAGGATTTTCTTCCCGGCGGACGGTCTGGATCCGGGCAGTCCCGTCGACGTGGGTGACGGCTGGCAGGGTCGCAGGTTTGCGGATCGGGGCCACCACAAGCATGTAGGGCGAATCGCAATCCAGGTCGAAGAAATCGGAGACGCGCTCCCGGACGACGGTGGGCGCGAAGGGACGGAAACTCTCTCGGAATTTGATCTTCAGGTTCATCTCCGACTGCATGGCGGGGGATCGCGGGTCTCCGAAGATGCTGCGGGCTCCTAAAGCGCGGGGGCCGAATTCCATCCGTCCCTGGAACCAGCCGACGATTTTTCCCTCCGCGAGCAGGCGTGCGACGCGGTCGATCAGATTTGAACGATCGACGATGGTGTAGGCAGCGCCCTTTGAATCAAGGGCAGCCTGGATTTCGCCCGGCGAGAATTGCGGACCCAAGTACGCGGTCTGGTTAGG
>DATGGL010000248.1:0-43605 GCA_035308605.1 Bryobacteraceae bacterium | reverse complement strand
GTAGGCCTTGGTGAATTCGCCACGATTGGCACGCACAGCGATCCAAGCCAGCAGGAAGATTCCGACCAGGATGTGGATTCCATGAAGGCCGGTCATCATGAAGTAGAACGCGAAGAACGTCCCGTAGCCGTGACTGACGTTGCCCGCGGCGTCGCGGACGGTATCGGTCGGCTGCGCGTGATACCAGCGCGGCGGCAGCAGATGTTCTTCGAACTTGTGCGAATACTCGAAATACTTAACGCCCAGGAAGATGCAGGCGCAAATGATGGTGAGAACCAGATACATCACCAGTTTCCTTTTGTCGCTGCGCTGCGCCGACAGAACCCCCATGACCATGGTGAAGCTGGAGATCAGAAGGACCACCGTATTCAACGCGCCCAGGGGCCGCTGGAGGTGTTCGTGCGCTTCCAGGAATTCCTGCGGATAGCGCGACTGCATCAGCCCGAAGCCGACGAATAAGCCCCCGAACAGCAGGACTTCCGTCGCCAGGAACAACCACATGCCGAGCTTGGTGGTGTCGGCCTGCTGCTCCATCGTGGCGAAATGATGCTGATGGTGCGGGTCGTCACCGTGCCCATTACCATGGCCGTGCGGATCGTGCGAATGAACGTCTAGAGAAGATGTGCTCATCAGTGGGCCACCGGTTCCGGACGATAGTCGTAAGGCGCGCGCTCAAGCACCGGCTGCTCTTCGAAGTTGTGCTCGATCGGCGGCGAGGAGGTCTTCCACTCAAGCGTAGTGCCGCCCCACGGATTATCGGGAGCGTCCATCGGCTTGCGCAATGACCCAAGCAGATAAATTGCAGTGAGGAAAAGCCCCGAGCCGAGCACCCAGGACCCGAAAGTCGAAAACGCGTGGAGCGGTTGGAACTGATCCAGATAGTTGTAATACCGGCGCGGCATTCCCCGGCTGCCCAGGAAAAACTGGGTCAGGAACGTCATGTTGAATCCGATAAAAACCAGCGCGCAGCCAATGCGGCCCCATTTTTCCGAGTACATCCGGCCCGTCATCTTCGGCCACCAGTAATGCACGCCGCCGATGAAGGCGATGACCGTGCCTCCCATCATTACGTAATGGAAGTGCGCGACAACAAAGTAGGTGTCGGTCAAGTGAACGTCGACGGATAGCGCGCCGAGGAAGATGCCGGTCAATCCACCGATTGCGAACAGCAGCAGGAAAGAGATCGCGTAGAGCATCGGCGTCTCCAGCGAAATATTCCCCTTGTACATCGTTCCGAGCCAGTTGAACATTTTGACGCCGGAAGGAATCGCGACCAGGAACGTCAACGCCGAGAAAATCACAGTGGCGAGCTCGGACTGGCCGGCCACGAACATGTGATGCCCCCAGACGATGAAGGAAAGCAGGGCAAGGGACACGCTCGAATAGGCGACCGCGCGGTAACCGAACATCGTCTTGCGCGAGAACGTCGGGATCAGCTCGCTGATAATCGCCATGCCCGGCAGAATCATGATGTACACGGCCGGATGCGAATAGAACCAGAAGAAGTGCTGGAACAGCACCGGATCGCCGCCGATTTTCGGATCGAAGATGCCGATATTGAAGACTCGCTCAAGCAGCAGGAGCACCAGCGTGATTCCGAGCACCGGAGTCGCCAGGACCTGGATGATGGCGGTTGAATAGATGCCCCAAACAAACAGCGGCATATCGAACCATCCCATCCCCGGAGCTCGCAGCTTGTGCACCGTAGCGACGAAATTGATGCCGGTAAAGATCGAAGAGAAGCCCAGGATGAAGACCGCCATCGTCATGATGCCGACGCTGCTTTCGGTGGTGGTGCTGTAAGGCGTATAAAACGTCCAGCCCGTGTCGACCGCTCCGATGATCATGGAGGAGACGGCTAGTACCGCGCCGCTGACCCACAGATAGAAGCTCGCCAGATTCAACCTTGGAAACGCAACGTCTTTCGCCCCCAGCATCAGCGGCAGGACGAAGTTGCCGAGAGCCGCCGGGACCGACGGGATGATGAACAGAAACACCATGATCGCGCCGTGCAGCGTGAACATGCGGTTGTACGTCTCCGCCGTCACCTGGAAGCCGAAGATCTTGTGAGCCGTGGTCAGCAGCGACAACCGGACCAGCAGGGCGAAAATGCCGCCGACGAGGAACGCCGACATCACTCCCACCAGGTACATCACGCCGATCCGCTTGTGATCGACGGTGGTCATCCAGCTCCAGATGCCCGCCTTGGCGTTCAGATAATTCTTTTCCGGCCGCGGAAGATCCGCGATATGCGCGTGGGATGTCAGTGTATTGGCCATGATTCCCTCACTGTTTGGTCGTTTGGTCGCCCGGTTTGGGCGGCGGCGGTAGCGCAAGCTGCGTGGGCGCGGGCGGCCCGCCGTTCGGATCGTTGCCGAGCGACTTGATAAATGCAACCAGCCCCTGCTGTTCGTGAACGCGCAGCAGGCCCTGGAACGTCGGCATGATCGGCTCGAATCCGGCGACCACCTTCGCTTGCGGCTGCATCATCGACTCGATTACGTAATCCTGGTTCACCAGGACCTCCGAGCCGTCCTTCATTTTTTCCATTTTGCCCCAGATGCCCTTCCAACTGGGGCCGCCGGAGGCGATTTTCGTTCCGTCGATCGAGTGACAAGTGGAGCAGCCCTTGCGCTCCCATTGCAGCTTGCCCCATTCGGCGGGCTTCACTTTGTAGTCTTCCCACTCGCTGCCGCCCGTCTCCATAAACTTTTTGAAGTCGGCCTCATTGTCGACGGTCAGTTTTGCCATCATGTCGGAATGGCCCTTGCCGCAGTATTCGGCGCAAGTGACATGATGCAAGCCGAGCACGGTCGGCGTGAACCAGACTTCGGTGTAGCGTCCCGGAACGATGTCGTGCTTGACGCGCATGTCGGGGACGAAGAAATCGTGCAAAACGTCCTCGCTGGTCATTACGAACCGCGTGGGCTTGTTGTGAAGAACGTGCACTTCGTTGACGGTGCGCGATCCGTCCGGATATTCGAACTGCCACAACCACTTCTTGGCGGTGATCTGGATCTCCATCGCCTCCCCGGGGGCGACCGAATATTTCATCCAGCCGTTGAGACCCCAGAAAAAGATCCCGACGCACAGCAATAGCGGCAGGACGCTCCAGATGATTTCGAGCAAAGTGTTGTGCGTCTGGTGCGGCGTGACGCGGCCGGGCTTATAGCGATAGCGCCAGGAGAAATAAATCGCCGGCACCGCGATGCCCAGGAACAGGGCCACGCTCAGCCAGAACAGAAACATGTACAGGTTGTCCACTTCGCCCGCGAACGCGGACCCCTGCGAAGGCAACATGAGTGACCGGAACCACTCCATTTATACGATTCCTTCCTTCCAACGCGCAGTTCGCTCTCGCTCCGCGCGGAACATTCGCCACAGGAACAGCCCGATCATCAGGACCGTCAACACACCGCCCACGCGCATAAAATTGGTGGCGAACAGAACGTAGGCGTTCGCCTGGGGATCATAGTGATAGCAGAACAGCAGCAGCTTCTCGACCGTCATCGTGATCCGGTTCTCGGACGCTTCCGCCAGAGCAAACTTTACATCGGTCGCCCGGAAGCGAACGCCGTAAAGATATCGCGAGATCTTGCCTTCCGGGCTCAGAATGAAAATCGTCGCGGTATGCGCGAACTGCTGCTGGCGCGCGTCGTAGCGATAATGAAATCCGAGCTGCTCGGCCAGTTTCTTCGCATTCCCATCGTTGTCGCACAGAAAATGCCAGCCGGGCGCCGGACGATCGAAGCTACCCAGATAGACAGCCTTTTTCTTGCGCGCGAGGTCGAACGATTCCTGCGGATCGATGCTGATAGTGACTACTTCGTATTCCTCGCCGGGCGTCCACTTGATCTCGCGCATTGCCGCGGTCTGACCATTGAGGATCAGGTTGCATAACATCGGGCAGGAGTAATAAATCAAGTTGAGGATGACGGGACGGCCGTGATGAAACAGGTCCTTCAGGGCGACCGGATATCCGTTTTCGGCGATGAACGTGAGATTGAGATCCACCGTGCGGCCGAGATGCTCGTCGACGCCGACTCCCTCAAGCTGAGGAGGCACCTGTCCGTTCGGCAGCACGCCGGGACCGGGCGTCGGCGCGCCGCCGGGACTCGAACGAAGTTGCGCCCCAGCCGGCAAGGCCAACAATGCCAGGGCGGCCATCAAAACGAATTTACGTCCACTCAAGTTCATTAACAGCCTTACTTCTTTTCGTTACTTGCCGGAGCCGCCGGCGCCGAACCCGCTGGAGCCGCCGGCGCCGAACCCGTTGGAGCCGCCGGTGCGGCGCCGGGAACCGGAGGAACCGGCTCCTCCGGCTTCGGCACGGTATTCTTCGTCGGATAAAACAACTTTCCTTGCGCAGCTTCCTGCGTAAACAACTCCATCGCCCGATCGAGCGGAATCCTCACGACACCCGTTTTCTTGTCGACGTACTGATAATGCGTAAGCTGCCAATCCTCGCGATAGTGGAGCGATTTCAACTCCTCGCTCGGCGGCGCCAGAATTTTTTCGTAGACGGCCTCTTCCCAAATGTGATTGAAGTAAACCGTGAGCGCGGCAATGGTGACCACCAAAAGGATGACGCTACCGACGGCGAATAAGGCAATAGCCCCGGATTGCGGCTCGGTGGGATCGAACCCTTCGGACGGATCAGCGTGTCTGATTTCTTCTTCCGACATGTATCCCTCTACGCGTTTTCAAAGTGCAGCGACTGCTCGAAACGCATGTCGCCCACCGGAACCATCTTGTGTTTCTTAAATCTGCTCCAGAACACCAGTCCGCTGATGCTCACAGTGGCGGCGAGCGTAACGAAATCCAGCCAGTGAACTTGCGGGCCGTCCTTGAAATACGCCGGCATAACCACCCAGTACAGATCGATATATTCGACGATCAAGCTCCAGCCCGCGATCAGGCCAATGACCAGCAGGCTCCGTTTCGCCGGGCGGCAGAGCAACGTAAAGAAGGGAATGATAAAGCGGATGAACGGCATCGCCAGCGCGATCGGAAGCCAGCCTCCCTCGATCCGGTGCCGGTACCAGATGGTCTCTTCCGGCAGGTTCGCATACCAGATCAACAGGTATTGCGAAAACGCAATGTAGGTATAAAACGCGGTCAAGGCGAACAGCCATTTGCCCAGGTCGTGATAATGCTCCATCGTAATCGCGTGTTTGAGCATTCCGGCGCGCCGGAACCCAAGCGCCACCAGCGTCACGACGCTCATGAAAGACAGCGCGCCGCCGGAAAGAATGTAGAGGCCGAAAATCGTGGAATACCACTTCGGCTCGATCGACATCAGCCAGTCGAACGCGGCCAGCGAGCCGATCACGACGACCAGAAATAAGCCCGGCGCGCTCCATCGCGACGCGATGTACATCTGGCGCACGGATTTTTCGGTGTCCTGCTTGGTCGACTGCCGGTAGATCGCGAAAATCCAGAGCGACCACAGGGCGAAGAACACATAGGTGCGGATTACGAAAAAATTCTGACTGAGGTATCCGGCCTTCAACTTAAGAACGGGATCCGTCGCCATCAGCTCGGGATTCATCCATGAATAGATATCCTTCAACCCGAACGCCACCGGGAGAAACAGCAGCGCGCCGAAGGGCAGCGTGAACATGATGTTTTCCATGATCCGGCGAACGGTGACGCTCCAGGCGGAACCGGTTAAATATTGGACCATGACGAAGAAGAACGAAGCCAATCCGATGACCGCGGTGTAGGCGAAGGCCACCATATACGATCGGAAGAAGCGCGTCGGATCCTGAAGGTAGCCGACGATGCAGCCAACCACGGCCAGCAGCGCCGTGAACGCCAGGACGTTGCGCCCCATGGTCCAGCGGGCGGTTTCCATCTGGTAACTCGAGTCGCCGTGCGCGTGGGCGTGTGCGTGCTCGTGAGAATGTTCACTCATTGCAATTCCGCCTTCTGCGCGTCCGGGACGTCGCTGATGGTTCCGTGCGCGGCCCTTTGCAGGACGCGCAAATACGCGATGATGGCCCAGCGGTCTTCCACCGAAACCTGGAACCGATAGGCCGGCATCGACCGGCGGCCGTTGCTGATCACGTGGAAAATCTCACCGTCGGCGAGCTGCACCACTCGATCTTCGGTCAAGTTCGAAGGCTGCCAGCTCGGCGCGTGCGCCGGAACGATTCCCTGCCCCGTGCCCGCCCGGTCGTGACACGGCGTGCAGTATGTTCCGAACTTCGCCTGTCCTTTTTTGACCAGCTCCGCCGTCAGCGGCACCGGATTTTTGCCGACGTACAGTTCGCCCTCCATGCCGGTTTCATACGGTGTATCCGGCGCCAGATGTCCGCGCGCGACCACACCGGCCGGGGGCACACGGCTATCGCGATGATCCGCGAACAGCTCGTTTTCCATCTGCGGCTTGAACTTGCCTTGCCGCTTCATGTCGTCCCAGACTTCGATCGGCGGAACCCGCTGGACGCTGGAGCATCCGGAAAGAAACAGCAGAGCCACCAGAATGCAGGCCAGCGGCAGCGCGCAGTATCCCGAGATCCAGAGGAGCGGATTTTGAGTTTTCGGCGTCATCCCTCCACCACCTCGACTTCATCGGCGCCCACGCTCCGCAGATGCTCCGCCGACTTTTGGGGATCGAACTTGGGATCGTCCGCTTCGATCACCAGAAGGAAGCGGTCGTCACTGGCGCGGTGCGCATTCTTGTAATTCAGAGCCGGATGATACAGTCTCGGCAATCCGTTCAAGGCCAGCATCCCGATCACGGCCGCGAACGCGGAAAAAAGCACCGTCAATTCGAAGGTTACGGGAATCGAAAACGTGAAATCGAACAGCGGCTTGCCGCCGATGACGAACTTGTCGTGGATCGCGCCGACGTAATAAATCAAGCCCAAAGCCGTCGCCGTACCGCACAATCCTATGGGGATCACGATCCAGCCGAGCTTCGAATAGGGCACGCCGATTGCATCGTCGATCCCGTGCACCGGGAACGGCGACATGGCGTCGAGCTTGGTGTAACCCATCGCCCGAATTTTCTTCCCAGCGTGGACCAATTCATGCGGATCGCTGAACTCGCCGATCGCGCCATAGACTTTGTCGTCGCCGATGCCGAGTTTTTCGCGGATCAGGTTGGGATCGATATTCATGCAACCTCCGCGGGAATTTCCTGACCCTTGAAATGTTCCTTCTCGTAAGCCAGGACGCCCTTCACCTCCGAGATCGCGATCATTGGCAGAAAGCGCGCGAACAACAAAAAGAGAGTGAGGAACAATCCGATGGTCCCCGTGAACGTGCAGATGTCCACCCAAGTGGGCCGAAAGTAGCCCCACGAGCTCGGCAGAAAGTCGCGATGCAAACTGGTCACGATGATGACGAAGCGCTCGAACCACATCCCGATATTCGTCGTGATACTGATGATGAACATCACCGGAATGCTGCGGCGCATGGCACGGAACCAGTAACACTGCGGGATCAGCACATTGCAGGTGATCATGGTCCAGTAGGCCCAATAATACGGCCCGAAGGCGCGGTTAATGAACGCAAACCGCTCATACCCGTTGCCGCTGTACCAGGCGATAAAGAATTCGCAGGCGTAGGCGTAGCCCACGATCGACCCGGTGACCATGATGATCTTGTTCATGTTTTCCAGGTGCTTGATGGTGATCAGATTTTCGAGATTCAGCGCCCAGCGCGCGATCACCAGCAGCGTCATGACGCATGCGAACCCCGAAAATATCGCGCCCGCGACGAAATACGGCGGGAAGATGGTGGTGTGCCAGCCTGGAATGACGGACGTCGCGAAGTCGAAGGAAACGATGGTGTGCACCGAAAGCACCAGCGGCGTCGAAAGCCCCGCCAGAATCAAATAGGCAGCTTCGTAGTTGCGCCAGTGGCGGGCGGAGCCCCGCCAACCCAGGCTCAGAAATCCGAAAACGATCTGCTTGATTTTTGAAACGGTGCGGTCGCGCAGCGTGGCCAGATCGGGAACCAAACCGGTGTACCAGAACAATGCCGATACCGTGAAATAAGTCGATACCGCGAATACGTCCCAGATCAGCGGAGACCGGAAATTCTGCCACATTTCCAGATCCGTATTCGGGATCGGGAACAACCAGTACGCTCGCCACGGACGGCCGGTATGGAACAGCGGGAAAATACCCGCGCACATCACGGCAAACAGCGTCATCGCTTCGGCCGAGCGGTTAATCGACGTTCTCCACTTCTGCCGGAACAGGAACAGAATGGCCGAAATCAGCGTGCCGGCGTGACCGATACCGATCCAGAACACGAAATTCGTGATGTCCCACGCCCATCCGATCGGCCGGTTGTTGCCCCACACGCCGATACCGGTCGAAACCAGGTAGGTCAGCATCGCGCCCAGCAGCGCGGTGATGCCGCCCGTGATCGCCAGCGTGACCCAGTACTTCATCGGGGTCTTAAGGACATCGCCCTCGACGATGGAGCTGATCTGCTCGGAAAGGTCGTGATAGTCTTTCGCGCCGCGGATCAGCGGCGGGTTGACGTGCATCAACGCCGGATTTTGCGTCACAGCAGTTTCAGACATGTTGATTTCCTAGATGAGCCACGAATGCACACGAATAAACGCGAATTCTTATGGGTGTGCATTCGTGTGTATTCGTGGCCATTCTCATGCCAACTCCGGATTCGGATTCCGCAACTTCGCTAGATACGTGGTCCGCGGCCGGATGTCGAGTTCGGCCAGCATCGCGTAGTTGCGTTCCTGCTTCTTCAGTTTCGAGACCCGGCTGTTCGGGTCGTTAATATTGCCGAATACGATTGCATCGGCGGGACAGGTCTGCTGGCAAGCGGTGACAATTTCGCCGTCTTTAATGGCTCGCCGGCCCTCCACCTTCGCCTTGATCTTGGTTTCCTGAATTCGCTGGACGCAGTAGGTGCACTTTTCCATGACGCCGCGCATACGGGAGGTGACGTCCGGGTTGAATACCATACCCATCAGCGCCGGATCGTGCTTATGGAAGTTCAGGAAGTTGAAATGCCGGACCTTGAACGGACAGTTGTTGGCGCAGTATCGCGTGCCGACGCAGCGGTTGTAGGCCATGTCGTTCAGGCCTTCGGGTGAATGGGTTGTGGCCGCCACCGGGCAGACGTTTTCGCAGGGCGCGTTTTCGCACTGCATACACGGAATCGGCTGCTCGACCGCGCGCGGATCGTCTTCGGGACCGACGTAATAGCGGTCCATACGGATCCAGTGCATTTCGCGCCCGCGCATCACCTGCTCTTTGCCGACCACCGGAATGTTGTTCTCCGCCTGGCAGGCAACCACGCAGGCGTTGCAGCCGGTGCAGGAAGTGAGATCGATTGCCAGACCCCATTGATTGCCCGATTCGTAGCTGCGCTCCGGATAAATTGAATGCAGTTCCGGCGTCTCCGCCATCTCGTCGACGACCTTCGGATTCTTTTTGTAGTCGGCGATCGAAACTTCGCGAAACACCGGACGATCGTTTAGGTGCGACGCGTTGACGCCCTTATCGTCGATCGTGCCGTGCTCCTGCGTGGTCGCATGACGGAACGTTGCGCCGGTTGGCGAGATCGAAAAATCAGGCGCGAACCAAAAATTATCGCTGGTCCTCAGTACGCCGGCGTTGAAGCCAACGCCTTTACCGACGCGCCCGCATTTCGCGCGTCCGTAGCCGAGCGCGAACGTCACCGTCTGATCCGCCTGGCCCGGCTGAATCATGACCGCGGCTTCCAGTTTCAAAGACCCGCGCGAAACCGTGACCATGTCGCCGTCTTTGAGACTCTGCGCCCGCGCGGTCGCCGGACTCATCAGCGCGGCGTTGCCCCACACCAGCTTGGTCATCGGATCCGGCGCTTCCTGCATCCAGCCGTTATTGGCGAATCGCCCGTCCCAGGTCGATGCGCCTGGAACAAACGCGACTTCGACGCCGCTGGTGGAAACTTTCGGTTCGGCTGCGATTGCCGCGGCGACTTTTTTGGCGTCCGCGGAAACCTTCGCCGGCTCGCCAGGCTTCACCGAAGCGATGATGCCATCGTGCAGCGCCTTGCGCCAGACCTGCTCTTTGTCCTTTTCTTTACCCGGCCACTGCCCGAACCAGTAGTTCTTGACGATGTCGTAGGCCTGCTTATCCTTGGCGTCGATCAGCATCGCCACCATCTCGGCCGGCGTCTTGCCGCCATACATGCACTGGATCATCGGCTGCTGAATCGCGACCGTGCCATCGTGCGAGCGGGCGTCACTCCAAGTCTCGAGGAAATGCGCCTCGGGAAGATGCCATTTTGCCGCCGCGGCAGTTTCATCTTCTTCCGATCCCAGATGAATCGTATTCGCAACTTTCGAAATCGCCGATGCAAACTGTAAATCGGCAGGCGCCGTATATGCCGGATTCCCGCCGAGAATCAACAGCGTCGAAACCTGCCCGGAACTCATTTCCGCAGCGAGAGCCTTAAGAGCCTCAACGCCGGAGTTCGACGGCTCGGCCTTCGTATAACTGACCGCCGCGCTGCCGAGCGATTGATTGATCACGTGAGCCAGAGCGCGAACGCTCGCCGGCTGCCGCGGTCCGGCGACCACAAGCGCTTCCGCTCCGGCGGCCTTCAAGTCCTTCACGACGGCCGCCAGGAACTTGGCGCGTTTGTCGCCGCCGCCAACCACATTCAACCCCGGAATCGCACCGAGCGATCCGGCCAGATCCAGGGCGAACTGCTTCACTTCCGCCGCCTTCATCCGCAAACGATGATCGGCATTCGCTCCCGTGATCGAAAATTGCGACTCGACCGCGTACAGCCGGTTCATCTTTTCGAGATCCTCTTCCGTCTCGACGCGGCGGCGCTTGGAAAATAGCTTGGTTGGAAGCGGACTGATGGAATCGAGACCCAGGAAATCGTAATCCAGGGCGAGAACAACCTTCGCTTTGTCGTACGCCGGATGTACAGTCAGTGGCTGGCCGAACGCGAGCATCGTGCCGCTGTCGCCCGAGATCGCTTCGTATTCGACCCACTTGGCCTTCGGGAATTTCTTCATCGCCTCGGCGCGTACCGCCATCAGCGACGGCGAATTCACCGCTTCGCTCAAGAACCGCAAACCGCTGCCGTCACCGAGCGCGATGCCCTTTAAGTAGGCTTGAAACTCAGTCCAGCCTTTTTTGGTTTCCGCGCCATTTTCGAGCAGCCGAGCCGAACGATCCGGATCGAACAAACTCAAAATAGCCGACTGCTGCAACGCCGTCGCGGCGCCCAGGCTCGACGGATGATCCGGATTGCCTTCAATCTTGGTCGGGCGGCCATCGTGCGTTTCGACGAGAAGTCCGGTCGCCTGCCCTCCCAGCGACGTCACGGTGCTATAGAAATACGCCTGACCCGGGATCAGATCCTCGACGCCTTTTGAATACGGAAGAACGTGCTCGATGGGACGCCGGCAAGCCGTCAACCCGGCCAGGCCGAACGACGCGGCCATCAGTTTGAGAACGTTGCGGCGCGACTGGCCGTCCAGCATTTCCGTGCCACCCGGGAACTCTTTCGCAACCCAGTCACGGAATTCAGGCGTATCGGCGAGCTGGTCGAGGCTGCGCCAGTACTTGGGGCCGGTCACAGACGCGTTTTTGATATTCACGAGACTCATTGGCGGCTCACCTGTGACAACCCGAGCAATTCGTAGGCGGATTCAAATGTTTCTGCGCGATGATTTCGTTGCCGATCTCGCGAGCGTCACGATCGGGGACCCAATCGAGTTTGGTCACCAGTTCGGCGGGCCGCACGTTCGGGGCCGGGTCCTTGTGGCATGCGAGACAGAACGCCATATTCAACGGCTTGTCCTGATGCACTTCGATCATCTGATCGATGCGGCCGTGGCAGCTCACGCAGCTCACGCCGGCTGTGATGTGAGCCATGTGATTAAAATAGACGAAGTCGGGAAGCTTGTGAATTTTGATCCACGGAACCGGCATCCCGGTCGCGTAGCTCTGCCGGATCGGTTCCAGGCGCGGGCTCTGCGGCTTTACGCGCGTATGGCAGTTCATGCAGGTTTCCGTCGCCGGGATCGCGGCGTAGGCTGCTTTATAAACGGTAGAGTGACAGTAGAAGCAGTCGAGACCGAGTTGGCCGGCATGCAGTTTGTGGCTGTACGGAACGGGCTGAACGGGCTGGAACCCGGTGTCGATATTCGTCGGATAGGTGTAGTACGCGTAGCCAGCACCGCCAGCCACCGCGCCTAGACCGACAACGGCGCCGACGATCTTCAGAATGAGGTCAGACGACTTGGGAAAGATAGCAGCCATCGGGAGTTCTTCGGCCTGTCCTTTTTTAGCCTGTCTTGATTTAGCCTTTCATAGGTTCTACCACAGCCGTAACAGGTACGCAAGCGGAGCAACAATTCTTGTTTAACCGTAATAAATACAGTTTAACAAAAGGCTTCGGAAACCTCAAGGTCAGACCGAAGCTGATGGTTCTCCACAACCTGTTCTTTCTAGTGCTAACCTGCGCCGCATATTTCTCACTGATTCCGCTATTTGAAAAGCTGGTAGCCGACGCCCGCAGCCGCGAGGTCACGATTTTGCAGCAAGTACCCCGGACGGCCGGAGAGGTAAAGCTATCGCAGGAGTCGTACAAGACGGCTGTGTCGCGAGCCAAGTTGGTACTATTCCTCGTACTTGGGAGCATATACGTGCTCGCGGTATTACTGCTTGAAGCGGCGATTATGCCGCTCTATGTATATCGTCCGTTGCGGCGAATGTTGGAGGCGGACCGGGCCACGCAATCGGGGGATCGGGAAAGCGAGATGATCCCGGCCGAAGAGATCCTCGGCGACGAGATCGGCCAGATTATGCGTTCCCGCAACGAGACCGTGGCCGAGTTGCGCCGCCAGGAAGAAGAACTCGCCACGGCGCTGCGGCGATTAGAAGAGCAGGACCGGCTGGTGAGCCTGGGACTGCTCTCCGCGAGTGTCGCGCACGAATTAAACACCCCGCTTGCGGTACTGAATGGATCTATCGAAAAATTGATCGAGACGACCTCCGACGGCCACACTCTGGAGCGCCTGGAGCGCATGCAGCGCGTGGCGCAGCGTCTGCAGCGTATCAGTGAGAGCCTGGTCGATTTCGCCAAGGTGCGGAAGCAGCAGATGGAGCCGCTGGCGGTGCGGCCGCTGATTGACGAGGCGTGGGGGCTGGTTGCGATCGATGAAAAATCCACCAGCGTCGAATTTTCGAACCAGGTACGCGCCGAAGATCGCGTGATCGGCAATTCGGATCGCCTGGTGCAGGTTTTTGTGAATCTACTGCGTAACGCCCTGAATGCGGTCGATTCATCGACGGGACGAATTGAAGCGCACTCGCGGCGTCAGCAGCGGCGCGTGGTGATCACGGTGGAGGATAACGGACAGGGCATCGCGGCGGATGTTCTCCCGGAAATTTTCGACGCGTTCGTGACCACCCGTCTGGATGCCCGTGGAACCGGATTGGGACTGACGGTGGCCGCGGGGATCGTCACACAGCACGGCGGCACAATTTCGGCAGGCAACCGGCCCGAAGGCGGGGCGTGCTTGGAAGTCTCGCTACCCGCGGCGCGAACCTGAGCGATCCGGGCTTCTAAGCGAATTTGCCGATTTAATTGAGTACCGATGTGACTTCCGGCGCACCCGGTTCGCCATTAAAATCGATATTGGTGAACAATTGAATCCGCTCACTGACATTCGCGGTTGGCCGCCGTGGAAACAGAACCGCGCGCGACAGCGAGCGGATATCCCGAGTTCAACGATCAGGGCTATGCTTCCACACGCTAAATTCACGCTGCTGCTTGGCTCGCTCACCCTCACCCTCCATGCCACTTGCGCGATCGCGGTCTGGACACCCACTTCGCTGACTCTGGGCGCCGATAGTATGGAGCGCGTTGTAAATCCTAATGACGCCGGCCGCGAGATTTCAGAATGCAAAGTTCAGCAGATTGGAAATTATTTCGTGCTGGTTTCCGGCCTCACCCACCATCGCCGAACGGGATTCGACACCTGGGGCATCCTCTCGTCCGCGATCCGGCAAAGCGGGTCCGTATTCGAAGCAGCCGATCTCGCCGTGGCGGAAATCGAACGGGGCTACGCGGCCGTGCTGCGATCGGCGCGCCAGAACACCGATGAACGATTCGTTCACAGCCTGGAACAGAACGCCCCGGTTTTCGCAATCGCGGGATTCGAAAACGGCCGTCCCTACCTGGCGCACTGCTCATTCGACAAAGTGCGCGGACGTTGGACCTGGACCAAGCAGCTCTTTCCGTCCGCCGACCGTCCGCCGGTGGCATATACGTACCTATGCGAGCAGCATGGCGTTTCCATGTACAAAAGCCAGCATCCCAACTGGCGGCGGGATAACCCCGCCAAGGTCGTGCAGGGCATGATCCGGACCGAGGAACAAGTCCTGCCGGACGAAGTGGGCGGGCCGGTATCGCTGGTCGTGATCGATAAGAACGGCCCTCACTGGAAAAATCAGGGCGTTTGCCCTATCGCACTAAAAAGGCCTGCCGGACTATAAGCCGGTTTCTGTATCCGCAAGCGGACAGTAGTCATTCCTCTTGGCCGGAAATTACTCCCCGGCTCTAGCAACCTACCCGGAAGTTGTAACGGAGCGGGCCGCTCCATCCTCCCCTATTTGGTCTTGCTCCACATGGGGTTTACCCTGCCAGCGTCCGTTACCGGAGCTGCGGTGCGCTCTTACCGCACCTTTTCACCCTTACCTGCCGGACATCACCCGAAGGCAATCCCCAGCCGGCGGTATTGTTTTCTGTGGCACTATCCGTAAAACTCGCTTTGAGCGAGCCCCCCCGGCCGTTAGCCGGCATGCTGCCCTATGGAGACCGGACTTTCCTCCCGCCCTTGCGAGCAGGCGACTACCCGTCCGGCAGGCCCGCATCCATTATCCGGGCAGGGACAGCGCAAGGCAAGTGTAACGGTGAAACGCTTGGGGCAGGTGGAGTATCTCCAACTAGATAAGGTATGCTATTGACATCGGGCCGTTTAGGGGTTTTTGTCGGATGCGCGGTTCGATTGTCCTTCGTCAGGGTTAGTTGAAGCAGGATCTCCGGTCTGCCGATTACTTAGGCTGGAGAGACGTGTCGACCGAGTTCGGGTCGATGTATTACATTTGTACGATACGAAGTAAAGCTGTACACGTTGTGGTCAGGGAGGGTCACTGCAATGTTGAGAAGAATCGCCGGCTTGCTTTCGTTATTGCCGCTGATGGCAATCGGCGTCTCCGCTCAGGGGTTGGACACCAAGGCGTCGCCGAACGACTGGGAAGAAGTTAATTTCGAATATAACTCCTCGGTTCTCGTCGACGGTTTCCCGAGCTTATTGCGGCTATCCGAACTGCTGCAAAAAAATACCGGATATCGAGTCAAATTAGAAGGCCACACCGACCGGCTGGGCGGGGACACTTACAACGACAAATTAGGAATGGCGCGCGCGAATACGGTGCGCGATTTTCTGGTAAAGTACGGCGCGCGTCCCGGGCAAATCGAAGTCAGCACGCGCGGTAAAGTCGATCCCAAATATCCCGGCCAGAAGCCGACGTATACCAAGACGGATGAAGCCCGCTGGATGAACCGGCGCGTGGTTTTAACGGTGATGGACGATCAGGGACGAACCGTGAGCGCGGCGGGCGTGGGCGATGCGATTCGTGCGATTGAGCCTCCGAAACCACAGGGCATGACGGATTGCTGCAGTGAAGTCCTGCGCCGCCTGGACAAACTGGACGATATCGCGAAATTGTTGAAAGATCTGGGCGATCAGAATGCGGATCTCAAACGGCAGCTCGACGGATTGAAACAGGCGCAGCAGGTTCTGGAATCGAAGGTAAACCAGCCGCCCGGTCCGGCCGCTCCCACGGTGGATCAAGTGGCTTCCGCGGTGAGCAAGGAACTCGACCGCAAGAAAGAGCCGAAATTCCAGTTGCTGGGCGCGAACGTTGGAATGGATGGCAATGGCGACGTAACCGCGACCGCCAAGGGCCGCTTCTTCGGAGTATTCGCCGAGCACTATGCGTTTCAAGCGCAGGGCGAGTACATGTACTTCAAGAGCGACAAGGAAGGCCAGTTCGACCTCGGCCTGGTGGACCGGATCGGCAAGCGATTCCAGGCGGGCGTTTTCGGAAGCTTCAAGCACGTGACGCTGGGCGGTTATCAGACCGGCGGATCGCTGGGGCAAGCCGCCATCACCTTGGACTATTTGTTCAAACGAGGGAAACTCGGCATTTTTGGTACGTACGCCTTCCTGGACGACGCAGTGATCAACAACGTCGCGACGGTGCTGCCGAATGGAATTACGTCGCCCGACCTGTTTACGCAGACGTATTTGCGCGTGGTGAACCAGGCTGGGGCGAGCTTCTCCTACGGGCTCTGGGGCAACAACTACCTGGAAGGAAATCTCGGATATCTGAAGAGCTACGCGTATGGCGATCGCGCCGGCGGCACGCTGCGTTTCATCTTTCCGATCAACGACAAGATTGCGTTCACTGTAGAAGGCGGATTGAACGAAACGATTCTGGGAACGGGCAACAAGGGCTCGGCCAGGGTCGGCGTCCAGTTCGGAAACGTGATCCGGCCGAAGGAATATCTGGAAGTCGATCACCCGATCCCGGCGGATGTTCCGCGGATCCGGTATGAAGTGCTCACCAGAACGGTTCGCACCGGCCATACTCCGCCGGTGGCGGACGCGGGACCGGATCAAATCGGCGCCGCATCGGGTCCGATTACTCTGAACGGTTCCAATTCGTACTCGCCGGACGGTCTGCCGATCACGTATCAATGGATCCAGCAGGCGGGCCCGACGGTGGCGCTGTCGAATCCGAACAGCGCGATCACCAGTTTCGCGGCGGTCGCGAATCAGGCCTACATTTTCCAATTGACGGTTACGGACAGCCTGGGCGGTAAGGGCTCGGCGCGTGTCCACATCACGACGACGAACACCAATACCGTCAGTATTCTGTTCTTCCTTGCGAACCCGACACAGATTTCCGCGGGTCAATCCGCGACGCTGTCCTGGAACGTGCAGAATGCCACGAACGTGAGCATCAGCGGTATCGGCAATGTCGCTTCCACCGGAACGGCTCCGGTCTCGCCGACCGCGACTACAACTTACACTTTGAGCGCCACGAACGCCTCCGGTTCGTCGCAGAACGCCACGGCAACGGTGGTGGTGAGCGGATCGACCACCAAGGTGACGTACTGCTACGCTTCGCCGGCTAACATTATCGCGGGTGAATCATCGTCGATCTTCTATCAGACGACCAACGCGACCTCCGTCAGCATCTCACCGAGCGTTCCGAGCGCTGGCGCGATGGGCAGCGTGGCAGTCTCTCCGACGACGACCACCAATTACACCGTCACCGCGACCGGCGCGAACGGAACCACCGATTCGTGCACGGCTGCGGTCACCGTAACCAACGGCCAGTTGCCGCGCATCATCCGGTTCTCCGCGGTGCCGGCGTCGATCAACGCGGGTCAATCCTCCACGCTGCTCTGGGTGGTGGAGAACGCGACTTCGGTCAGCATCAGCAACGGAATCGGCAATGTGTCGCTTGGCGCAACGCAGGATGTCTCGCCGACGGCGACGACTACGTACATATTGACCGCAACCAACGCGGCCGGCAACGTGACGTCCCAGGCGACGGTAAACGTCACGGCGGCAGTGAAGATAACATCCTTCACGGCGACGCCGAATCCATCCCCGGCGTCGGGTAGTCCGGTCGTTCTGGCTTGCCAGGCCACGAATGCGACCACCATCACGCTTGCGGGCAGCGTAACGAACGGCACGTCGGCGACAACCACGGTCAACCCGACGACCGGCACAACCTACACTTGTATCGCGACCGGAGCGGGCGGCGCCACGGATCAGCAGTCGCTGACCGTGGCCGTCAACGGCACCGGTGGCGGCGGCGGCAATACTCCGCCGACCATCAACATCGCAGGCGGACCGACGATCAATACCACCACGCGTTTCTTGACGCTGGATGCTTCGAAATCGGTCAGCCCGTCGGGGAACAATCCCCTGACGTTCGTGTGGACCGCGTTGAATGATCGATCCTTGATCATCAATGCGAATTCCGCGACGCCGAGTGTCCAACTGGGTACGGTGGCTGGATCGTATATCTTCCAGTTGACAGTGACCGACAGTAAGGGCAATTCGAGCACTGCGTTCGTCACGGTGATTCTGAGCTACTAAACATCCTTGGGGTCCGGGAACATCCGGACCCCAATCGAGCTCTTTCGATCTGATAATTGGCAGCCGGATAGCAGTATCTTAGGAATTGTGGATGAAATCCCGCTGACCCCTGTTGGCGTCGTCCGATCCCCGATCCAGACTCCCGTCGATGACGTCTGGGGCGACGTCGTGGCGACGATTGAACTCGACCCTGGCGCCGTGGGCGCGGACGCTTGCAAAGGCCTGGAAGAGTTCTCTCATGTCGAGATCCTGTTCCACATGCACCAGGTTCCGGCGGACCGGATCGAAACCAATGCCCGACATCCGCGAGGCCGCGTCGACTGGCCGGCCGTAGGGATTTTCGCGCAACGTGGACGAGTCCGGCCCAATCGCGTCGGCGCTTCCATTTGCCGGCTGGTGAAAGTAGACGGTCTTCGGCTCACGGTGCGGGATCTGGACGCGATCGACGGGACGCCCGTCATCGATGTGAAACCGTATATGGCCGAGTTCGGCCCGAAAGGCGACGTGCACCAGCCGGAATGGTCGCGCGCCGTGATGGCGAATTATTTCGGGGCGAAAGCGAAGTAGAAATCACTCACTGAATCATATGACCAAACGCAAGCTCGGAAACTCTTCGATCGAAGTTCGTCCGCTCATGTTCGGAGGGAATGTCCTTGGATGGACCATCGATCACGCCGCCGCGTTCAAGATTCTGGATGCGTTCGTGGATGCCGGCTTCGACTTCATCGATACCGCGGATATTTATTCGACCTGGGTGCCCAGCCACACCGGGGGAGAATCGGAGACGATTCTAGGCAACTGGACGAAGCAACGGGGCAATCGGACGAAGCTGATCCTGGCCACGAAAGTTGGCTTTGAGATGGGGCCCGGGAAAAAAGGGCTCTCCAGGAAGTATATTTTGCAAGCCGCCGAGGATTCCTTGCGCCGCCTGCAGACGGATTACATCGATCTGTACCAGTCGCACACCGACGATCAGGAAACACCGCTGGAAGAGACCTTGGGCGCCTACGCGACGCTGATCCAGCAAGGAAAGGTCCGCGTGATCGGCGCCTCCAATTATAAGGCTGATCGTCTCGAAGCCGCGCTCGCGGCGAGCCGGGATCAGGGGCTTCCCGCATATCACAGCCTGCAACCGCTCTATAACCTCTACGAGCGCGCCGGATACGAAGAGGCGCTGGAGGGCGTCTGCGTCAAACATTCCCTGGGCGTGATTCCGTATTATTCGCTGGCCAGCGGATTTCTGACCGGGAAATACCGCTCTGAAGCCGACGTGGCAGGCCGCCCGCGCGGGGGTGGACTGAAGAAGTACTTCGATGAACGCGGGCAGCGAATCCTGAAGGCGCTAGATGAGGTCGCCGCGGAGACCGAATCAAAGCCCGCGAGCGTGGCGCTGGCGTGGCTGATCGCAAGACCCAGTATTACAGCGCCGATCGCCAGCGCCACCAGCATCGAGCAGTTGCAGGACCTGGTCAAGGGCGCCGACCTGAAGCTCGATCGGGCAGCGATCGAAAAGCTGAATCAGGCGAGCGCGTAATCCGCGCGCCTTATTTTCCCTTGCTCAGCTTCCGGAAGTATTCGGCGACGGCGTCGACGTAACCCGCGGGAACCTTATCCGTGGTCCCGCTGCGCACCTGATCGCCGCCTTCCTGATCGGCCTGGCGGCGCAGTTGCACTTCCAACGCTTCGAGATTCGGAAGAATCTCGCGATTCAACCGGTTCTGAAGTTCCTGCGAGCTGATATCGCCGACCTGCAGGCGCGAGATTTCACGCTCGACATCGGTGATCTGGCGTTGCATGTCGGGATTATCTTTGAAGGTCTGGCGCATCTCCGCGAGACTGCGGGTAGCATCCTGCATCATGCGCTGCGGATCGACGGGGCGTTCGTTGGGCAGGTTGTACATGCCTTCCGGCATGAATCGTCCGTATTGATATTCGCGTCCGCCGAAATTGTTGCCGTAGCGATTTCCGCCCGGTCCGAATTGCGAACCGGCGCGATCACCGCCGCCCTGCGGGCTTCCCGGGCCGCTTTGCTGGCCGCCCTGCTGACCGCCCGGTTGCTGGCCTCCGGCCTGTTGGCCGCCCTGCTGTTGACCTGGCTGCTGGCCGCCTTTTTGCTGACCACCCTGTTGACCTGGTTGCTGGCCGCCCTGCTGATTGCCTTGTTGCTGTCCGTTTTGACCGCGGCCTGCCATGCGCTCCATCTGGCTGCGCAACCGCTCAAGCTGCGCGAGCGACCGCTCGGTATCGCCGCGACCGCCTTCTTGGGACGATCCGTCTTTCAGGGCGTTCTGCGCCGCCTTCAGATCCTCGGCGACCTTGTCCATGGTCTCGGTGATGGGAGCTTCGCGCGGCACCATGTAACCGCCGAGCCCACGGCGGATGTTGGTGGCCGAATATTTCATGCGCAGCTTGGCTTCGTTCTGTTGAAGCTCGCTCAGCGCTTCGCGAACGCGGCCCGACGCGCCCGGCTGCGTGCCGACCATATCGCGCGCGGCTTTTTGCATGTCTTTTTCAAGCTGCTCGACGTCCGTGGCCATCTTGTCCTTCTCGTCGGCCATCTGCTGAGCCTGCCGCTGAGTCTGCGGATTCTGGCCCGGCTGCAATCTGCCGCTTTGGGTCAACTGATCGCCGAAAGTCTGCCGTAGCCGGTTGCTGAAATCGCGCTGCTGCGCGGCCAGCTTGTCGGCGCGATCCGAAAGCTCGCCCAACTGCGAGGAGGCCTGCTGCTTCCGCATGCCGCCGAGCATATCCTTGGCTTCCTGCAACCGCTCCGCCGCGCGGCGTGCGTCGGCCTCGCTTTGCTGCGATCCCTGTTGCCCGTTCTGCTGCTGCTGCGATGCCGCCTGTTGCGCCGAGCGCATATCGTCGGTGGCCTGGCGCAGCCGCTCCAGCGACTGTTGCAGGCGCTGTTCATTGGTTCCATTCCGTCCACTCTGTCCACTTTGTCCGGAACGTCCTTGCTGCTGTGAAGACTGTTGGCCGGACTGCGATCCGCTTTGGCCTTGCTGGCCGGATTGGGACTGAGACGACTGCGAGGATTGCGACTGCGATCCCTGTTGCCCCTGCTGGCCTTGCTTGGCGAGCTGTTCCATCTGCTTCTTCAGCTCTTCGGCCTCGCGGCGGAGCATCTCCTGCTGCCAGCGCTGCTCGAAACTCTGCTGTTTGTTGTTCTTCTGCTGCTGGGCAAGTTCCTGCTGCCGGCGGGCAAGCTGCTCGAGCTTCTGCAACGCCTCGTCGATCTGCTTCTGGCGCTCCTCGGCCGACGATCCACCCTGCTGCCCGGTCTCGTATTGGTTCTTCTCGGTGTCCAGCTCCAGGTCGAACAGATTGGCCAGATCGCGCCCTGCGCCGCCTCCACCTCCGCCTCCGCCGCCCTTATTTCCAAAGGCGACCTGAATGTCGCGGAACGTGGCTTCAGCGCGGAGCAGATGCTGCAATGCCTTGGTTTCCGGCTCCAGCGCGTCCTTCCAGGCTTGTCCTTGCAGCTTATCCGAAGCGGGGCCCATTTCCGTCGCGGCCGCTTCCATGTCCTTCGTGAAGGATTGAAATTCCTGATTCGCGCCGGCCAGTTCACGGCTGCGCGCACGTTGAGCCAGGGAGGTCGCCTGTTCCTTCAGCTTTTTCTGAACCTGCGAAAGGAACTTCGCGTTTTCGGCCGAATTGACTTTATCTTTGCCGCCGCCACGAATCTCGTTCCATGTGGCCGAAATGATTTCCTTCTGCCGTTGAGAAATGCGATTCTCGTCCTGATCTCCGCCGCCACCACCGCCTCCGCCGCCCATCTGCTGCGACTGCGTATAGTTGCGCTCGAAAGGCTGGGTCTCGACGAACATCATGTCAGTGCGCGACGTGGTGCGCGCATCTTTCGCCGTAGCGTACATCGCGATCACGTCGCCGGGCGCGAGCTTGTAATCTTCCAGGAACAGCGTCGTGGCGCCGTTGGCTGTCTTGACGCCCCGCTGATTCAGGAGCGAAACGGTCTTCTCCGGCGTTCCGTTGACGGAATAGTGCAGTTCCATCGACTCGAGCGCAAAATCGTCCTCCGCCTCAACGTGAATACCGACTTCTTCGATCGGGCTAACCTTGGCATCCGCTCCGGGCCGCACGATCTTAACGCTCGGGGCGTTGTCGTCCCGCGACTCGATGAAATAATCCTCGCTGAGCCGCACGCTTTGCCCTTGTTCGGAAGCGGCGAAGTGATACATGCCGTCCTTCTGAATCGGAATTTTCGCGATGAGCGTGTTGCCGGACGCCGTTTCCAGCGCAATGTGCGAACCGTCGTCGATGTCGATCTGGCCGTTCTTCAACGGGCGATCGGTTTCGACGGTCAGCTCGGCAACGGTCCCCGCCACGGCGCGCAAGTCGCCGCCCGGGTCTTCGATCGTATCCGCCATCTTCAACCAGGACGGATAGTGGTACGTGACCTTGATCTTCTTGATCGCCGGCATATCGACAACGTCCAGCTTGAACGTTTTCGAATGAATGCCCGCGGCTTCCACATAATATTCCACCGGCTCGGCGAGCGCGGCAAACAGAAATTCGTACGAGGCTCCGCTGGCGCGCGGAAGCATCGGAGTCTCTTCCCACTTGGACGTGCTCCGGTAGCGCGCAAACAGCTTCACCTGGGGCGCCTGGAACCCGCTAAGCGTCGCGGTGACCATCTGATCCGCCTTGCGGCGCACCAGCTTATTGCCCGGGTCGACCAGGATGTCGTAGTAGGCGCCCGTGGTTCCCTTGGGGATTCCGGCCCAGAGCAACGATGCTCCGTAGCCGAAATATCCGGGACCAGCCATAATCAGCCAGATGAGAGCCGCGCTCGCGGCCCCGGCGGATGTGGCGAATGCGAAAATCGAGCGTGGAGGCGCGACGCGCGCGGGCTCCGTACGCTGCGCGACTGAAGCGGTATCTTCAGCAAGAAGCTCCAGCATCGGGTCAGGACGATCGCTTCGTTCGACGTAGGTAAGCAGGCGTTCTTCGAATTCGGGGAATTGGGTTTCAGCGCGGCGCGCGGTCCGGCGTTGATTCAACCGCATCAGGGGCAGAACCAGGGCGAATCCGACGGCAGTTGCCAACGCCAGGAACAGGATCACGCGCGCGACCGTCAGGCTGGTGCTCGAAAACGCCAGCGCATTCGTCACCAATACCATGGCCAGGGTTACGCCCAGAGCCACGCCCGCGGCGATGGCGGCGCCCTTCGACACCACCATCCAGCGCAGCCGCTTTTCCAAGCCGCGCAGGTATTGATTCAATTGTTCGCGCGTGTTCATGCCGCTTCCTTTCGTTCCTCGGACGGCGGCCGCAGATACCGGTCCGCCACTACTGACTCAGCCACTGCTATCCCTAACAATACCAATAACAAGATGGGCCACAGGCCCCACGGCCGCGTATTCGATTGATCCCCTAAGGTGGACGCTCCCTGCGAGGTTTCGTCACTCTGCCCAGTGGCTTTCCACAGGTCCTGGGTTTCCTTCGGCATCAGCGAGAGATCCGACTCCCGGCGGTCGGCGTGCACGGCCAACAGGTTATGGCGTCCATTCGCCGTTTTCGTTTCGAAAAACCCTTCGCTGCGGACCGCGAAGTTCTTTGCCGAAGCGGCTTCTTCGAGCGATAGCAGACGCTTTCCATCCGGCCCCAGCACTTCGGCCGCGCCTTTGCCATCGGCCGCGCGGAGTTCCACGTAAGAATCGACGGTAAGGTTCGCAGGCTGTTCGGCGCCGCCGCCACCCAGATACATCGCCGTCTGTTGGACGAACGGGACCCACGAAGCATGCAGCGGCAGGTCGTTACCGTCGTTGGCCAGGTTCGAGGTGAAAACCAGAACCTTTCCTTCACCGATCTGGCGCTCCAGCACCAGGGGCGTGTCGTTACTCAACTTGGCGAGCACATGCGACTTCGCCGGAGCGACGCGGATCGCCTGATAAAACTTCACACCACTGAATCGTTCTACGCTGCGGAGGGCGGGATGGCCGACGTCGATATCGGAGACGGTGAAAAAGCGCTCGGTTTCGCGGCTGGCGTAGCTGGATGCCTGGATCGGCTCATCGAGGACGGGCACATGCTGCATCGCGGCAGAAGCCGCGCCAAGCACCACCAGTACGGATCCTCCGCTAGTCACGTAACGCTTGAGAGAATCCTCGAAGCCAGGAGGGAGCGTGCCGAGGTTCGAGAGAACAATGAACGAGTAATTCGTCAACTGGAGATTGGCCGCCTGCTCCGCGTGCAAGGATTCGAGCTGAAACGCGGCATCGGGCGATGCGTCCAGCGCCGCGCGGAAGTACAGCAGCGCGTTTCCGCCACGGCCATCGTCGAGGAACAAGACTTTGCGCGGATCGATTCGCTCGACTGAAAAGGGAAACCGGTCATCCGCCGGCAGAGCGTCCGCCGAATCGATGCGCACTTCGCCGCGGCTGAAGCCGTAGGGAGCGTCGAGTCCCAGAAACTCCACCTGAGCCCGGCCATTTTCAGGAACATCGACGGTCTTGGTCTGAGACACCTTATCGTTCAACATCAGCGAGACCACGCGCTTCGAAATCGCGCGGGCATCGTGAGCCTGGTCGGCCGCGTGGACCACGCCATTCATCTCAAATAGCGCGGCGTGCGGCGTTTGCTCGGTTTGTCCGCCGAAGCTTGCGATCGTAGTCTGAATGCGGACTTTCTTGGGATCGTAAACGCGCCGCGGTGCGATTACGTTCTCGACGGTCCAGTTTGGCGAGGGAGTCCCAATCTGATGCAGCACCAGCGTGGTCCCGGGATTCAAACGCATGTCGGCGAACCCCGGCGGCATCGCGGACTTTTGCAGGTCGCTCGCCAAATGCAGCTCGATCGGCATTTTGACGGACTCGGATAACGTTCGCGCGTACCGAGCCAGTTCACCAAAAGACGCCCGGCTGTCTCCGGGCTGAATCGAACTGACAGCCGCGCGCAGTTCCGCGATATCGGAAGTAGGCTGCGTGAGCGTTTCCACCTGGCCGCCGAGCGCGATCACCTGCGCCTGGGCGCCCGGCTTGACGTTGCCGAGAGCGCTCATCGCTTCTTCCTTAGCCCGCGCTAACCGGTCGGCGGCGCGCATGCTGAAGGAATGATCCACGGCGACTACGGTGAGCTTGTTGCCGTCCGCGGCGGTAACCGTCCGGCGGATGAAAGGATTGGCAAACAGAAGCGCCAGCAAAATCAGCATCGCGGCGCGTAAGGCGAACAATAGCAAATATTCCAGACGCCGGTGTTTCACGGAGCTCACTTCGCGCTTCTCAAACAGCATCAGCGAAGGGAACAGCCGCGGATCGGTCTTGTGCCGCTTCAGGAGATGAATCCAGATTGGAAGCCCCACGGCCGCAACGCCGGCCAGAAACCATGGCGCGAGAAAACCCATTACATTTTGCCCTTCCGGATCGCCAGATATTCACGCAGCGCCGCATCGAGCGGACGGCTGGTGTCCAGCAAAAAATAGTCGATCCCGGCGGACTGAGCGCGGGTTTTCAGATCTTCTAAATGCGCGTCCAGCTTGTGCCGGTATTCGTGGGACGTGTAGTCGGGCGAAACCTCCATCGCTTCGCCGGTTTCCAAGTCCTCCAGGAGGACGGGGTGCCGCATCTTCGGCCGGATCTCTTCCGGATCGAGAACGTGAAACAGGACCAGCTCATTGCCGCGAAAACGCAGCGGTTCGACGGTCTTGATGATCTGCTCCGGCTGCTCCCAGAAATCCGAAATGGCGACGACCAAACCGCGGCGGCGCAGAAATTCCTGCAACGTTACGAACGGATGGGCGAAGTTAGTACGCGTCCCGATCGTAGCGTTATCGATGGCATTCAACACCCGCGCAAGCTGTCCTTGCCGGGACGACGGGCGCACATAATTCCGAACTTCGTCGTCGAATACGATCAAACCGACCGCATCGCGCTGCATGTGCGCGAGATAGGAGAGGGACGCCGCGATGAAACGCGCGTATTCGATTTTCTCAATTGGTCCGGACCCGAACTTCATGGACCGGCTGGTATCGAGCAGAATGGTGAGTTGGGTATTGGTTTCTCCGCGATACCGCTTCAGGTACATTCGCTCCGTGCGCGCGTAGACGTTCCAGTCGACGTGACGTAGATCGTCGCCAGGCGTGTAGGCGCGATATTCCGCGAATTCCTGGCTGAATCCGAAATCGGGCGACCGGTGCAGGCCGGCGATGAAGCCATCGACGACAGTCTTCGCCACCAGATCGAGGCCGGAGATTCCGGCCAGCACTGTCGGATCTAGGAAGCGCTGGAGCATGACGGCAACGTTCTACTGCTTGGGAGCCGGCATCGCGTCCAAAAGTTTCTTTAAAATGTCATCCTGCGTGAGGTGATCGGACTCGGCCTGGAAATTCAACAGAATGCGATGCCGCAGGATGGGACGCATCAGGGCAATCACGTCCTCATAAGCAACGTGATAGCGATGGCGCATCAGGGCGCGCGCTTTCGACGCCAGCACCAGAAATTGCGCCGCGCGTACGCTGGCGCCGAAGTTGACGTACTTCTTCACGAAGTCGGGTGAGCTGGAATCGGTGGCGCGCGTGGCGCGAACCAGGTCGACCGCGTAGCGCGCGACGGAATCGGCGATCGGAACCATGCGGACTACCTGTTGAAAATCCAGGATCTCTTCGGCCGTGGTTACCGCTTCAACCTGGGCGACGCGCGTGGTGGTGGTCAAGCCGAGCACCTGCATTTCGTCGTCGGCGGACAAGTAATCGAGCAGCGTATTGAAAATGAAGCGGTCAAGCTGCGCTTCGGGGAGGGGATAAGTTCCTTCGAGCTCGATCGGGTTCTGGGTCGCGAGAACGAAGAACGGCGGGCGAATTTTGTAATGATTCCCGCGGACCGTACAGGACAGCTCCTGCATCGCTTCGAGCAGGGCGGACTGCGTCTTAGGAGGAGTCCGGTTGATTTCGTCGGCCAGCAGCACGTTCGAGAAAATCGGGCCGGGAACAAACGTCCAGGTGCGGCGTCCCGTGGTGGGATCTTCCTCAATGATGTCCGTGCCAGTGATATCGGACGGCATCAGATCGGGCGTGAACTGGATGCGTCGAAATTCGAGTCCGAGTGCCTGAGAAAGCGTCCGGACCAGAAGGGTTTTCGCGGTCCCCGGGAGACCCGTTATCAGACAGTGCCCGCCGACGAACAGAGCAATCATGACCTGTTCAATCACTTCATCCTGGCCGACGATGACCCTGCGAACCTGAGACACAATATCGTCGCGCACGCGCTGGAAACGTTCAATCCGGCCTTTCAGTTCAGCCGAGTCTATAGAGGTGACGGTGGAGGTGGACATTTCGATGGTTTCTTATTCTTTCACGTTTAGTTCCAGCAAAAGTTTCTGCGCGGGTTTAAATCCGGGCGCCGCTTCGAGCGCGGATACGACCTCATCGCGGGCCTGGTCGATTTTGTTGCTGGCCTGGAGCGCGCGCGCAAGCTGGTAATGGGCGCCGGCGACGTCGATCGGGGGCCCGGTGAGCACGGCCTGGAACTCGCGGGCTGCGCCCGGGGCATTGCCCAGATCCATGTACAACTCGCCTAGTTTCTTGTGCGCCTCTTCGTCTTTTAGGTAGATCAGATTCAGGCGTTCCAGCACTGCGGCGGCTTCCTTCTTGTGGCCGTGCTCGGCTTGAAGGGTTGCCAATTGCTTCAGAACAGACGGCTCGCGCCCGCCAATTTTGCTGTAGCGATCCAGTTCCGTGATCGCCTTGGCCTTATCACCCTTTGCGAGATACGCGTCGGCCAGAAATTCGTAGACACTGCCGGTTTCGACGTAGTCGGAGTACAAGTCGCGGATTGCGTTTCCTTCCTTGATCACGTCGTCCCAGTTCTTGGCCTTCGCCTTTGTGGATATGTCGCGAAGCTGCGTCTTCCATTCATCGAAGCCATCGACCGTAGCCTTGGTCTGAGAATCGAGCCAGGCGAAGAATTGGCGATCGAATTCTTCCGGCTTCAGCTTCAGTTCCTTTTCGATAACCTGCGTGGTGGGCGTAAGTTCAGCGAAATCGTGGATCATCGCCAGGAGTTTGTCATAACCCCACTTCTGATCGATAAAATTGCAGATCTTGCCGGCCTGGAAATACGAAACCACGACCTGGGACGGATAGGTGGGATGAATAAATCCGCGATCCAGTTCGGCAATTGGGAGAAGCTTCTTCGTCTTAATGGCGTTGATGGCTTCGGGGTCGAGGCGATCGCCCCAATCGGGATTCCCGTTACCGGTTTCCTCGAAGACCGCCAGTCCTTCCGTAAACCAGCGCGGAACGCGGCTGCCAGTCATTGCCAGCACGTAGACGTGGCTTAACTCGTGCCACATCGTGCTATCCCAATGGAACTGTCCGGGCTTGCGCGCGCTGGGAGAATCCATCGCGACGTATTGATTGAACGTCACGCCGAGCGCCCCTAACCCAGGCATGCCCATGGTGCGGACGGCGAAATCTTCGTGATCGGGATACACCTCGACTTGGACGGGACCCTTGAGCTTGTAGTGATACTTTTTTTCGTAGGTGGCGAGAGCCCGATCCAGTTCGGATTGAAAATAAGGACGCAGCAGCGCCGCTTCCTTCTTGTGCAGGCGAAGGATGGTCGTGGGCGTCTCGAAGGTCTGAAAGTTCTTATAGCTGTCGAGCAACGTCAGCGAGTTCTTCGTGGAATTGCTCTGATATCCATTGGCCCAGCATTCTTCCAGTTGCTGGCGGGCTTCCCCGTCCTTGCCCAGGCGCATCAGATTCACGCCGAGCTCACTGTGGGCAGTCCACAAATCGGGCTTGAGCTGAATGGCTTTCCGGTATGCCTGGATGCCCTCGTCATAGCGGCGATTGATGATGAAGAAATGCCCCGCAGTTTCGTACGCCTCGCCGTACATCGGATTGATTTTGAGAATCTTGTCCATCCATGGCGAGGTCTTCTGATCGTTCAAGAAATCGATGGTGGCGAGAATCGCCATGGCATCGAGAGCTTCGTTCGAAATATCGAGAGCCTTCTTCGACTCCGCCGCGGCCTTTTCGGAATTGTTGTCTTCGAGCGCGATACGAGCGAGGATTTCCTGTGCTTCCACCAATTTCGGATCGCTGCGCAGCGCATGCTGCGCCATCTCTACGGCCTTTCCTTCGAAACCTTCGGCGGCAAGCAGCGCCTGGCCCAGAAGCGCCGGAGCGTATTCCTTGTCGATTTCAAGCGCTTCGTTGAAGAGATCGGAAGCGTCTCCTGGCTGCCAGTGTTCCAGATACATCCGTCCCCAACGGACGCGTAGATTGGGATCCTTGGGACGCAGCTTGATGGCGGCCCGGAAAGCGTCGTTGGCGCTTTGATAATCGCGCACTGCCCAGTAACCTTCCGCCCGGACGCCCGGGTCGGAGGATTGAGTCAACTTCTGATAACAAACTTTGGCGTCCGGATCGCCATGATGGCGAAGCGTCGCGCATTGGGCGGGATCGAGCGACTGCTGGGGCGCGGGCGAAGCGAGCTTTTTCTGCGGCGCCTGGCTTCTCGAAGGCACTTGCGCGATCAGCGGGAACGCGGCCAACAGAATTGCGGCGAACTTCACTTGTCCAGCGCCTCCTGAGTCTTCGCCAGCTCGATCAAAAACCCTTGCAGCTTTTGCCGGTATTCGGCCAGATCCATCGAAGCCTTGCGGTACTTGAGATCGTCAATGGATTGCTCGATCTCTTCCTTGCGTTTCAAGAGCCGCTGCTTCTCGGGGTTGTTGATCTGCGCGGCCACCGCGCCGAGATGCATCACCGCGAACCGCCCGGCTATGAGCCCTTCGCCATTGTCGGGCGATGGGGTCTTGGTGCCCTCGCCCTTGCCGGTGTCTTCGACGATGGCATGTTCGGTGGCAAGGCGATTCTGCGATTCGAAAAACTTCGCGGTTTTCTGCTCCGCGTATTTGTATGCCTCGAGCGCCGTGATGACTTCGTTCTTGTCGGCATCCGCCGCCGGGTCTCGCAGGGCTTCGATCCAATAGCGCGCGAAGTAGGTCGCGTTCTTCTCGGTTCCGGCCTTGGTCGCCGTGATCACGACTCGTCCGGGTTTTTGGAGCGACACCAGCGAGCCGCCGCTGGCGCTGGTCATGTTAACGACCAACTGCCGCTTCGCCGGGATTTTGTCGAGGAGATTGGCGAGTTCGGTCGCCGTGATGTCCGGGCCGGGCAGATTGAATTTATAATCCGCCTCGTCATAGCTGCCGTGGCCGATCATCATCACGATGATGGAATCGTCCGCCTTGGCAAGCTTCGCGAAATCGCGGAGTTTTTCCTCCATCAGCGCTTTGGTGGCGCCGGCGCCGATCAGCGTTTCCACCTTCGCATTCGGCTCGGCGGTCTTCAGCAACTTGTCGAGATCCTTGGCCCAGCCGGTGAATCGCTGTTCGTATTCTGGCTCGCCGCCGAGGCCCGCGACAGTCAGATAGAACGTCTCGGCGCGCAGCGTGGGAAGGAGTGCCAGCAAAAGCCAGTATGGCCGCGAATGAACGCGAATGAACGGAAATAAATTCAAATTACACCCCACTTGCGGCGCAGCAGCCATTCGCCGGATCGTAGCATCAGCAGCAAAAGGAACAGGATCGGCATGTCCCACAAGTCGCGGGTTTCGCGAACCGTTATGCCAGCTTCCGAGTAGCTGATGTCGTTGCCCAGCTTGCCAGCATCTTCAGGACGATAGTAGCGGCCGCCGGTTTCCGAAGACAGCTTTTGCAGCAGATCGCGATTCTGCTCGACGCGGAAGTTTTCGGCGACGCCATCTTCGCGCCGGAACGTCAACGTGTCGCGGCCCAGCTCGTCCGCGGCGCGCTTGGCGGACATTTCGACCAGATACGAGCCTTCTTTCGGGGTCGTGTATTCGGCCGAAAAAGCGCCTTGTTCGAGAGGCTCCGGGCGCATTTCGACGGTTTCCGAGAGCCCCTCGGGTCCGAGGATGTGAGCCTGAACGCTCGCATCGCCGGCCGGGAGATAGGTCTTGTCCCGAACCTCAGCGCGCAATTTAACGGTGGTTTCATCGGCCAGTACCTGGCGAGGCGTCGATCCGACCACGCGGCGCGGCGTATCGTTCACCAGCCAGCGCAGGAGCTGCGTACAAAACATCTCATGACTCTTATCGGCCAGCGGCATCAGCATCTGCCAGCGCCAGCTTCCCGCGGTAGCGAACACCGCCGTCCGGCCGCGGCCGAAATTTTGCGTAATGAGCAAAGGAAAATGACTACCGGCGACCACCCCATCCAACAGGACGACCGCGCCCGGCTTCGGCTGACCGGGAATCTGGAAATTCATGAGATACGGAAGTTTTTTCCAACGCTCGCCATTCTTGTCGGGATCTTCGTCCAGACGCGTAATCAGGCTGTCGCGGCCCGCGCCGGTCAGTTCCACGGTGGCCACGTTGCGCAGCGTGCCGGATGGCTCGGCCACCACGCGAACGAACGTATTTTTCTTGTCTGGAAGAACCACCGGGAGCAGATCGTTGAAAAGCGACCGGGCATACCCGCCATCGGCCAACGAATCGCGCCCGCCCAAAAACAGGATGCCGCCGCCGCGCCGGTCGACAAAATCATGCATGAGCTGCTGCTGGCTGGCGCTGAAATAAGCCGCCTCGCTCGATCCGATGATGATTCCGTCGAAGGCGAACATGTCCTCGACCTTCGTAGGGAAACCATCCTTGGTCTGCGGAGCGTCGCCGTGCTCGTCCTGGACGTAAATCTTGTTCTGCGTCGAGCGCAGGATGGTGATGACGTGGACGTTGCGATCGTCCTCAACCGCGCGCTTCAGAAACTTGAACTCCCAGCGCGGCTCACCCTCCATATAGAGGACCTTGGCAACACGCTGGTCGACGTTCACCAGCCGGGTTACTTTGTTGTTCTTTGCGTTCAGCTCGCCCGGCAGAATTTCGAAAGCGGTTTCGATGGTCTTGACGCCGGCGTTGCCCGCATTGAACAGGATCGATTCGATCTGTTCGGATCCTTCGTTCTTTAGGGTAATTTCGCGGGAGGCCAGCAGCTTGCCGCCGTCACGCAGCGTTACTTTCGCGCGGGAGCCAGTGTAGCCGTGCTGATGAAAGGTGACCTGCGCGGCCAGGCGCGAATCCGGCAAGGCCCGCGGCGGAAGCTGGACATCGGTGATCTCCAGGTCATGATCCATCTTTTCCCGGCCAAATCCGATCGTGTGAATCGGGATGCGCTGGCGGCGGATTTCCGAGATGGTTTCCAGATCGATTCCGCCGGAATTGTCGGCTCCGTCGGACAAAAGCACGACCGCGCCGATGGGGAGGCTGGACGCGTCCGCAAGAACCTGCTTTAAGCTTTCGCCAATGTGGGTCGACCGGCCGGTCGAGTTGAGCTGATCGAGACGCTGGATGCGTTCCAACTGATCGCTAAGCCGGTACAGCCGGACCTGGAAACGCTTCTGCAAAGAAGCGATCAGGCCGGAATCGAGCACGTGCAAGGCAGCCGCGCGGCGCGTGCCTCCCGCGTCGTCGATGGCCATGCTTCCGGAATCGTCGACCACGATGGCAACGATATTCTGCTGCGGCCGCAGAGTCGCGACGCTGAGGGCGGGATGCCACAGCATCAACAGCAACAGCGAGGCGAGCAGCGTTTGCAGAACCCAAACGATCACGGGACGCACGCCGGCCACCCGCACCGAACCTTTCGCGCGGCGCTGGATCAGAAACGCGAGCCCGGCGGCAGCGGCGACGATGGCGAGAACCAGTATCCACTTGGGCCACGCGCCCAACATGACCACCGTTCCTCGCGAGAAAACCGACTGCGGATACTTAAAGAAAAATTCGAACATCTCGACCGTTGCCGCGCCTCTAGTGAGTTAAATCGTACATGAAATAATTAACTGCAATGCGGTAGGCCAACGAGGCCCACTTTTCCGGATACCGGGGATCGTCCGACCACTCCCACGCATCACCCAGGTCCATATTGTGACAGATGGCCACCATCAGGCGGCCCTTATCGTCATAGATGCCGCGCCACTTGGCTTCGTAACCGTCATATTCGTAAACCCGGCCCGTGAACAGGTACTGCGCGCCGGGGACCTGAAAACGATCGTCCAGATCATATATGACGTGGAAGATAGGGTCTTTGTTATCGATATCGACAACCGGACGGTCCGGAAAGACTTTTTGCATGCTGGCCATGAAGTTCTGCCACTCGATCGTCCCGTGAAAATCGTCGCACATGAAAAAGCCGCCGCGAAGCAAATACTCGCGCATTTGAAGGGCCATGTCGTCGGTAAGGTTCCAGTACCCGACCTCCACGCCGTACATCATCGGCCAGTTATAAACGTCGTCGCCGCCGTCGAGATCTACAATCTGCTCGACGGACCGGGTCTCGATGCGGGTCAGCCGGCGTACGCCCTGCAGCAGATGACGGTCGGAGCGTGGATAATCAACGGTCCAGCGCCGGGTCCCATCGGGGTAGCCGTGGGGCGCAATGAAGGACGGATAGCGCAGCCGCGCGCGTGTCCATTCGGTGGTGTCCTGGTAATCAGGGGGGAGAGCGAAGGCCTCATACTCCACTCCGGGCTCTTCGTGGAAGTACTTTTGCGCGTGTACTACACCCCAGGTGGCGATACCTACAATTGCCAGCGGAAACACCGAGGGAAGGCGCATTGATGCCTACTCCGAAGATTAGCACAGGGGCCGAAGAGCAGAACGTTTCCACGCGTTCCGCGGCATCCCGCGTGAGGCAGTTTCAATGCGTCAGGTCGTAGACGAAATAGTTCATCCCGACGCGGTAGGCGAGCGACGACCACTTCTCCTGATACTTGGGATCGTCTGAATTCTCCCAGCCATCGCCCAGGTCCATGTTGTGGCAGATGGCGACCAGAATCCGGCCCTTATCATCGCGAATGCAGCGCCAGTGTGGGATTTTGCCGGTGGGTCCTTTTTCATAGGTGAGCCCGGTATCGAAGTAGTTCGCGTAGCCGGGGATCTGGAAGCGATCCTGCACATCGTAGAGCGTATGAAAGATCGGATCGTTATCGGGGATGTCCTGAATGGGAAGGTCGGGAAAGACACGGCTCATGCTATTGGTGAAAACTTCCCACTCGTTATTGCCTTCCCATTCCTGGGAGCCGTGAAAATCGTCCACCATCAGAAAACCGCCGCGCAACAGGTAATCGCGAAGTTGTTTGGCCTGATCCGCGGGCAGTAGCCAGTGGCCGACTTCGACCGCGTAAAGGCACGGCCAGTTAAAGATATCGTCGGAGCCATCCAGACTGACGACCTGCTCGGCGGACCGGGTATCGATGCGCGTCAGGCGGCGGACACCCATCAGCAGATGCCGGTCCGAGCGGGGATAATCCATGGTCCAGTAGCCCGGGAAAGGGCTCCCGTCAGCCATGCGGATGCGCGAACGGTCGGGATAGCCGTAAATATCGGGATACCGGAGCCGGGCGCGGACCCATTCAGCCTCCCGTTGGGAATCCGCGGGAATCGGGAAATCCGAATATTCGATCGCCGGCCACTCTTTGAAGGGCTTCTGCGCGCGCAAGACTCCGATGAGAGGAATTACTCCCAAAACAGCCACTGCGAGCGCGGTACGGATGCGCATTCCAACGACACTCAGGTCGGTTTCAGAATAACACGTCTGGCACGCACCACCGGCTGCGTTCTAGCGCTGTTCGGGCGAATTCGTAGTGGAACTCTTGCTCCACTTGTCGGAGTTTCGCGTGGTTTTCCAGATGTCGTCTCCCCACCATTCCGCGGGTTCCGGACCGGCCTTCATCGCGCTGGGTTTGACCGACTTCCTTGAGTTGCCGGCGGAGGCGACCTGGGTCTGGCCGGGCGCGACAGCCTTGGCATTGTGGGTTTGGATGAGCGAGAGCACTTCCGGAGCGGCGGACTCGGAAAGCTCCAGCGTCATAGTCTTCGCTTCGCCTTCTTCATTGGCGAAGTTGACGATCAGATACTGGGACTGGGGCTTCGCGGCAAAGCGCTTGTGCAGCGCCCAAACCTTATAAATCGGCTCATTGTGCGACGTCTGCACTACCGCGCCGAGTTCGGCATGGCTGATATTGGCATAAGGCACGGCGACGTTGGTAAGGCCCGTGCGGAAATTCATGGTCTCATCGCCCGCGAACAACAGGGTCCCGCCGGTCTTCGGGGCGACCCCCGCGACGTTCCCGTCAACATAGGTAGCCGTTTGCGGGCTGGAGTCCGCTAAAGCCAACCCTGCCGCGAACAGGGCTACAGATCCAATCAGTGAAGAAGTGCGCATAGTGGTGATCCTTTCCGACACTTTCGCCGTCAAAGGATCATCGACACAACGGGGCCGATTCTTTAGACCTGGAACGCGGAGGGTACTGGGTTCAGGCAGTTCGATCCCGCCGCAGGTTCGATACACTGGAGAAGATTCCCATGAGCCTAGACATTCGCGAGACGGAACGTGAAGGCGTGACGATCCTGGCCCTGAAGGGCCGGCTGACCGTGGGTGAGTCATCGAGCATCCGCGAGAAGGTCAACGAAGTACTCGCGAAAGGCTTGAACAAAATCATCCTCGATTTGTCGGAAGTCGATTACATCGATTCGACCGGCCTCGGCAGCATGGTGATCTGCTACACCACCATTAAGAAAGCCGGCGGCCAGCTCAAGCTGGTGAACCTCAATAAGCGGAATATCGAATTGTTGCTGCTGACCAAGCTGCACACGATTTTCGAAGTGTTTTCCGACGAACGCGACGCCGTGAACAGCTTCTTCCCGGACCGGGAGATCAAGCGTTTCGACATTCTGACCTTCGTCCAGCAGCATCAAGAGGAAGAATAAAAGAGCGATGCTGAAGGCCGGAGCGAAGGCGCCCGCGTTCACACTGGACGATTTGACCGGTGGGAAGCAGACTCTCTCCGGCGTGCTCTCGCGCGGGCCGGCGCTGCTGGCGCTGTATAAGATCAGTTGCCCGGTATGCCAGATGACGCTTCCCTTCCTCGACCGGATTGCGAAGGGCGCCTTGCAGGTGATCGCGATTTCCCAGGACGAGGATTCCGGCACGACGCGTTTTCAAAAGACCTACGGTGTGAGCGTGCCGACGCTGCTCGATCGCGAGCGCGAAGGATATCCGGTCAGCAATGCGTTCGGGATCTCGCATGTGCCGTCGCTGTTCCTGATAGAACCGGACGGGACGATTTCGCTCTCGTCGGAAGGTTTTATCAAGCGGGATATTGAGGCGATCGCCCAGCGTTCCGGTGTCGCGCCGTTCCGGCCGGAGGAAAAAATTCCGGAGTGGAAAGCGGGTTGAGGTTCGAAAAATTGAGCTTCCGGCGGAAGCTGCGAGATAATTAAGGACAGACATGGCGAAGATCTCGGAAGTATTCGGTGGCGCGGCGGCGATCGCGAAGGGCATGAGCATCACCTTCAAGGAGATGCTGAATCCCACGATCACCGAGGATTATCCGGAGGCTCCGGCGAAGTTTCAAGAGCGCTTCCGCGGGGTCCACGAATTGCAGCGCGATGAAAACGGCCTGGAGAAGTGTGTCGCCTGCTTCCTGTGCGCGGCGGCGTGTCCCGCCGATTGCATCTACATTGAAGCCGCCGAGAACACCGACGAACTGCGCATCAGCGGCGGCGAGCGCTACGCCAAGGTCTACAACATCGACTACAACCGCTGCATCTTCTGCGGATTCTGCGTGGAGGCTTGCCCGACCGACGCGATCACGCACGGCCACGGTTTTGAGATCGCCAGCTACAACACGTCCACGCTGATTTACCGCAAGGAACAGATGCTGGTTCCGATTCCGAAGGGCGCCCATTTTCCGCTGAAGGCCGAGGAACCCGCCCAGACCGCCGGTCACTAAGCTTTTCGGGCTACCGCGATCAGCCGGGTCGCATCGACATCGTACGGAGCGCCTTCCAGATTGCCAAAAAGCTGAACCTCGCCGAAACCCGCGGCGCGGAGCAAGTCCTGGAGTTCCCGGCCGGAATAGATCCAGTGCTGAAACGAAAAGGTTCGGGCGGTCCCGTTCTTCACCAAAATCCACTCATTGCGCAGGCGCGACCAGCCATCGATTACTTTGGGGACCTGCATCAATCGCGCGCCGTCTGCGAACTCCGACGTCAACGCGTCCTTCCAGCTCCGCGCGACCCGTTCCTTGCTGATCACGTCGATCACGAACAAGCCGCCCGGGCGCAGGCTTTCGCGCATGTTGCGAAGGACGAGACGCTCATCGGATTCCTCGTCAAAATAGCCGAACGAGGTAAACAGGCTGCATATGAGGTCATATGACGACGGACGAAGGAAACGGCGCATGTCTTCCTGGACCCACTCGACGTCCACTGCGGATTCGCGGGCCCGTTCCCTCGCGCGATCGAGCAGAAACGGCGTTCGGTCGACTCCGGTTACCTGAAAGCCATGGTGGGCGAATTCGACCGCATGGCGGCCAGGTCCGCAGCACAGGTCGAGCACGGTTCTACCGGAGAAAGTGGTCAGGCTGAGAATCTGGGCGACCTGTTCCGGCGCGGCGGCGAAGCGCTCCGCGGGGAACATGTAAGGGTACAACTCACGCCAGAAGGCGTCGTCTTCAAACCACTCCATCTATGGAGTTTACATTACTGTAAGTTGTATTCGGCTCTGATGCCGTCCACGTTCTTCTGGGCCTGCTGCTGATAGGGGCTCTTCATGGCGGCGCAGCGGCGCATGAACTTAAGCGCGTCCACCGGGCGATTGCGATCCCCACCGCCCTCCGCCAGCCGGTAGTTCGCCATTCCCAGATGATATAAGGCGGCTGCTTCCTCGGCGGCGTTGTCCTTCAGATACGGCAACGCGGCGCGTAGCAACGGGTCGGCCTTGGCGTAATTGTTGTTCAGGCTATTGGACATTCCGCCCATGTAATACGCCATGGCCAAGGTCTTGAATTTCTTCCTGACCCACTCGTCATCCGACATGGAAGGAGGCCGTGCCTTGTCGATCACTTCGATCACGCGAGCAGTGCTCGAGATGACCGCCTGACGGTCCCGCGCGCTGTCTTTGTGGAAGTGGTAGTCGGCGACAGCCATCAACATGTCAACATTGTCAGGGTCGGTTTTCAGGCCCTTTTCCGCCATGTCGACGCTCTTTGCTTCGTCACCCATCTGGAAATATGCGTGGAAATAGTCCGCCCCCAGCGTGCGCTGATACGCGCTGTTCGGATTTCTCCGCTCCAGACCTTGCAGGATTGCAAGGCGAGCCTTGGGATCCACCGTCTGCATGGCTGCGGAATAGGTGCACGAATCCGCGTAGTTCTGCGCCTGCTTCGCCGATGCGGCATTGGCGCCCCCGCGTCCGGCGACCGCGGCCGCCACCTGCCACAGGCGGTCCGCCCACTTGACCGTCTGTTCGCGATCGTGTTTTGCGTCCGCGGCACGAAGCGCGGTGGTTGCGGCTTCAAGATTTTCGGGTTCGATCGCCAGCAGCAGCACGCCGATCCGCATTGCCTGATCGTATTCCTTAGATTGGAAATACGCGGGCTGAAGCTGATCGTAAACCCAAGCGATGGCTGGGTGAGAGGGATACTGTGCCGCAAACTGCTGCATGTAATGGAGCTTTTCGGTCGGGTCCGGCTCCTGCTGAATATGCTGGATCAGCAGCCCGTCCTTGGTCTCCGGATCGTAGTCCGGGCGGGCGCGTTGGCCGGACGCCATGGCGGCGACGAGCAGCAGGAGGAAGAGCCCTTTTCTCGTCCCCGTTCCCAGCCTCTTCCGCGTGGGAGGATGGTGTAACATTATCTATTCTTCTTCGGACGTGCACAAAAGAAACTTTAATGAGCGCGCCGTAACGGGCGGCAACTTCAGGCGCTGATGATTCTTCCGACAACCTACCAGGCGGCCCTGTTGCTGCTGCTGCTCTCCATGTTTTGCTGGGGGTCGTGGGCAAATACACAGAAATTAACGGGTAAATGGCGCTTCGAGCTGTTTTATTATGACTACTCGCTAGGCGTGTTTCTGTGCGCCTTGGTCGCCGCGCTGACCTTCGGCGAAATGGTACCCAAGGAGCTTACGTTTACCGATAACCTCCTCCTGGCCGGAAAGCGGCAAATGGCGTTCGGCATCGCCGGAGGAGCGGTATTCAATCTCGCGAACATGCTCCTGGTGGCTGCGATTTCGGTGGCCGGCATGGCCGTGGCTTTCCCTATCGCGATCGGCCTCGCGCTGGTGATCGGAACCATCTGGAATTTTGCGTTGAATCCGCAGGGAAATCCGATTTTATTATTCGGCGGCGCCTTCTTAGTGGTCCTGGCGATCGTGGTGGATGCTTTCGCCTACGGTTCCTTTGTCCAAGCGAAACAGGAGGAAGCCGCGGATGCCGATCCTCGTATGAAACGAAAGGCCGCCCACGCTCCAGGAGCGGGACTCGGCGTCATTCTCAGCGTCCTTAGCGGCATCCTGATGGGGATGTTCTATCCTCTCGTCGAAATCGGCAAGGCGGGGGACAATGGCGTTGCGGCCTATGGAATTGCGCTGCTTTTCGGGACCGGCGTCCTTCTATCGAGCTTGCTCTATATCCCCTTTTTCATGACCTTCCCGGTCTCCGGGGCTCCAGTTGAACTGCGCCAATACGCGCTGGGGACGCGGCGGCAGCATCTGCTCGGATTGGCCGGCGGCATCGTATGGATGATTGGAGCGATTACAAATTTCGCCGCTGCCAGCACTCCCGTAACGGTTCAGGTGGGACCGGCGGTGAGCCATGCGCTCGGCCAGGGAGCAACGCTGGTAAGCGCGCTGTGGGGCCTGCTCGTATGGAAGGAATTCGCCGGGGCAAATGACCGGGTCAAGATGCTGCTGGTAACGATGCTGGTGCTGTTTGTGTCGGGCCTCGGCTTGATCTCCATCGCGCCGCTGAACGCTAAGTAATCCGGATTGCACGATTTGGCGCTCCAGCGCGTCTAAACTATTAGTTCAACGTGTCGAAATTGGTTTGCATTGCGCTTATGGCGGTTCCGGCACTGGCCGGGGAGTACGCGGTACTCGCCAGCGGATCGAGAATTCATGTCGATCGGCATGAGTCCGATGAAGAAATGTTGCGGTTATATGCCGGCGGCGGATTTACCGAGGTCCCCGCGGGATCGGTGGTACGTTTTGAGGCGGACGATTACGTAGCGCCGCCAACGCCTCCCGTCGAGGCCAGGCCATCGATCGCGGTGCGTCCGGCTGATCCCAAGGCGCTGCTTCGGGACGCGGCAGCCCGATATGTTCTGCCCCCTGCGTTCGTCGAAAGCGTGGCCAAAGTGGAGTCCGCGCTGAAATCCGACGCCGTTTCACCCAAGGGAGCGATCGGAGTGATGCAACTGATGCCCGCGACAGCCCGGTCGCTGGCGGCGGACCCGAACGATCCGGAACAGAATATCGATGCGGGCACGCGGCTGCTGCGTGAATTGCTCATCAAGTACGACGGCGACGTGGCGAAGGCGCTGGCGGCGTATAACGCCGGTCCAGCCGCAGTGGATCGCTACCAGGGCATCCCGCCGTTCGCGGAAACCCAAAGCTATGTCGACAAGGTCATCCAGAATTACAAGCAGGCTGGCGGGCACTAGTCTGAATCAGGAGATTTAGGGCCGCCGCCAGCAGCACTGGCGACGTGTACGCGCCAGACATCCATTGGGCCTTGTATATGGAAAAGCCCAGGTGCGCGATGCCATTCGCGATCATCGCCCCGGCGAAGGCGTAGGAAGCGTACGCGGTCCACGGGAGGCGGCGCTTTACCCAATGGGACAAGATCAGTAGCCCGATCACGCCCAGGCCCAGCAGCGAGATCCAGACCGGGAAAGTGAAGGTTGGCAGAATAAGCCATGGCCTCCGCTCGCGGATAGCCAGGACGGCGGGGTTGTATAGGCCAAGGAATCCGGTAAGGGCTTCGTCGGCAATGTGGACAGCTAGCGCCGCGCAGAGCAGTAGCCATGCGCGGTAGTGACTCCGTGGTCTCAACGGCTTATTTTCCCAGTTCCCGCATGCGCGATGATGAAGGTTCGTGAAGCATATTCCGAATCTGCTGAGCGCCGCCCGGCTGGCGATTGCGCCGTACTTGTTCATCCTGCTGTGGCGCCGCCAGTATTCTCTGGCCCTTGCGATTTGCATCATCGCAGGACTGACCGACGGCCTGGACGGCCTACTCGCCCGCCGCCTGAAGGTTTCGTCACGCGTGGGAGCGTATCTCGACCCTATCGCCGACAAGGTTCTGCTCAGCGGCGCATTTCTGACGCTGGCGATTGACGGCGCCATCGAGCGATGGCTCGCGGTGATCGTTCTGGGCCGGGATGTGATGATTCTGCTGCTGGTGGCCGGGGCTTTCCTGCTGACAACGGTTCGCAGCTTCCCGCCGTCGTTTTGGGGGAAAGCGAGCACGGTGGCGCAGATCGCGTTCATCGGATTGCTGCTCGCGCACCTCTCCGGATTCATTGGCGTGTCCTTGGTAACCACTTCGAAGTGGCTGGCGGCCGCGCTCGCCTGCTGGAGCGGCGCGCACTATGCCTGGGTGGCCGTAACCCTATCGCGCGAGGCTCGGAACAGGCCACGCGCGGCTATGATGAAAGTGTGAATCCCGACTCGTTTCCAGCGCCGGTCTACGCCGACACGGTGCTCACCCAGAACTTCGAAGACGCCAAGCGATATTTTCTCGATTCGCTTCTGGAAATCCACTATGCGCACACGCGGATGCTCGCGCGGCAAGGGATTATTTCCGCTGAGGATGAGAGGACTCTCCGGCACGCGCTCGATGGTCTGAATCGTGAGGCGATCGCAAAAGTTGTCTACGACGGTTCCTACGAAGACCTGTTTTTTTATATCGAATCGCTGCTCCAAAACGCGGCCGGAATCGATACGGCGGGCAAAATGCACACCGCCCGCAGCCGCAACGATATCGCGATCACGCTGTATCGCATGACCGCGCGGCGTGAACTGCTGAAACTCGCGTCGGCGGTAGCCGAACTGCGGTGCGTGCTTCTGGATCTGGCCGGCCGCCATCTTGAAACCGTGATGCCCGCGCACACGCATACCCAGCCTGCGCAACCGACGACGCTTGCGCATTATCTTCTGGCCGCGATCGAGTTTCTGGGACGCGACGCCGCGCGTATTCAAAACGCGTTCGCGCATGTGAATCTCAGCCCGCTGGGCGCCGCCGCGCTGACAACGACCGGGTTTCCCATCGACCGCGAGCAGACCATGCATTCGCTCGGGTTCGAAGGGCTCGCCGAAAACTCCTATGGCGCGATCGCGGCGATCGATTACCTGACAGAATCGGCGACAGCGGTCGCCGTGGCCATGGTGAATCTCGGAAAGCTGGTGCAGGATCTGCTGCTGTGGTCGACGCGCGAATTCGGGTTCCTGCGTCTTTCCGACGCGTTCGTGCAATCGTCCAGTATCATGCCGCAGAAACGCAATCCGGTGGCGCTGGAGCACGCCCGCATCCTGGCCAGCCGCGCGCTCGGCGAAGCCCAGGCGGTGTTGACGTGCGCGCATAATACCCCGTTCGGCGATATCAACGACAGTGAAGACGATTTGCAGCCGCTGATTTTCACCATGTTCACCGACTCATTGCGCGCGCTGAAGCTGCTGGCAGGCGCGGTGAGAACAGTTGAGGTGAACCGGGAAGCGCTCGCGGAGCGCGCAGGTAAGGACTTTCTCACCGTAACGGAGCTCGCGGATACCCTGGTTCGCCACGAAAAAATGAGCTTTCGCGAAGCCCACGCGCTGGTGGCGCAGACCGTGCAGGCCTGCGGCGATAACGATGACGCTGGCACGATCGCGTCTACCCTTCTGGCGCTGCGACCCTCGCTGCGGTTGACGCGCGACGACATCGACCGCGCGCTCGACCCGGTCCACTTCGTACGCATCCGGAACATCACGGGCGGTCCGGCTCCGGAGCGGACCGGCGAAGCTCTTGAGCGAGCCCGCGTCGAACAGCGCTCGATTGAGAATTGGATTGAGACAAAGACGGCCCTGCTCGACGCAGCGCGCTCGGCGCTTCACGTGTAACGCTTCCGGGGCCCGCTCGCTATTGTGCGCGGTTCCGTGTCAGCCTTTCGTTATCGATCGCCGACACGGAACCGCGCACGCAAGTAAGCGGGTTCACGGGCTTTATGGATCGACGGATGCGGAAGGCTGGAAACGCCTCGGGGACCCGCTCGCTGTCGCGCGCGGTTCTGTGTCAGCCTTTTGTTATCGGTCACCGACGCGGAGCCGCGCGCGCAAGTGAGCGGGTTAACGGGCCTTATCGATCGCCGGATGCGGAAGGCTGGAAACGCTTCGGGGACCCGCTCGCTGTCGCGCGCGGCTCTGTGTCAGCCTTTTGTTATCGATCACCGACACAGAACCGCGCACGAGAGAGTCCGTGTGAGAACGCGATTCCACCCGGGGAGGAGGGCAAGCGTTGGGCGTGCTTGCCGGGCACGTGTATGTTTCGGATGCTTGTTAACCAGCATCGGGGGCTTGGGTTAGGGTGTATCGAGCGGGAAACGGGTTAGC
>DATGGL010000247.1:0-21209 GCA_035308605.1 Bryobacteraceae bacterium | reverse complement strand
CGCACAAACCCGCTGGTGCATCATCTCTTAAATCCGCGACCCCAAGCCGGGAATGGGGACTTGCAGCTCGAAATCGACGACGTAAGCGTCCCGGTCCTCTTCCGCGCCCCTCAAGAGAACGAACCCCGGGGCAACGCGGTGTTCCTGTGGCAGGACGCCGCCGGTAAGACGTACCACTCCGCCCCTCCCGAACAAGAGCCATTTTTTGAAGTTGTGAATTACGATCAGATGGCGGCGCAGCGCGCCGGAACTATGGTGGGGAGAGCGGGAGAAATCGTCTCTCGATAAGGACCTGGAATACTTCGAGGTCAGTTGGTTGCGAAGACGTGTCCCGCTCTCAAAGACAGCTTAAAGCGAAGCCGCGATCGCGCCAATCACCATGTCGTACCGATTTGGAATGGTCCGATTGTACCGGCCATCCGTCCCGCTTGCTATCGCGCGCGGTTCGGTCGCGCCGATATCGAGCCGCGGGCGAATGAGCGGTGGCGGGATTGATGGCGGGGTGATTAGATGAGTGAACACTCGACGCGGTTCACTTCTAGGGGGAGAACTTGCGGCAGATAATTCGACTCCATCTGCTCCGCCACGCGCGACGGGACTTCCTCGGACTCGCCGTGCGAACCGGAACCGCACTCGCCGAATCCCATGTACTCCGCCCCGAAGCACCCGGTGTGCACGGCCGCCGATAGCCGCGAGGTTTCGTGGTGGCTGTGATGCTCCGCAGCCGCGAGGCATACGTCCGCTGGAAGTTTCCAGGAACTCAGGATAGTCTCTGCCAGCTCGGCATGGTTCAATCCGAACGCCCGGCGCTCCCGCTCCCGCAGGTCGCTGCCGGAGGAGCGCACTTCATCCACCATCTCCTCGTAGCTTTCCCCGGCGTACTGAAACATCGCCAACTGCCCGATCGCGTGCAGCAGACCAGCCGTGTACGCCTGATTCGCCTGGGCGCTGTCGACGTTCATGTGCTCGGCCACCAGCGCGGTCGCGATGCTGTGCCGCCACCAGTCCCGTACGAATTGTGGAGGCCTCCGCGGCAGACCCTTCCAGATGGCCGCCGTCACCACGATCGTGGTCAGCCGCGACATGCCGATCACGGCGATTGCCTGCACAATGGTCCGCACCGAAGATCGCCGGCCGTACAAACCCGAGTTGGCGATCTTGAGAATCTCGCCGGAGAGCACCGGATCAAGCTGCGCCAGCTTGCCCACTTCGGAGAAGGAAACGTCGTCTCTGAAGATGATGCCCATCAGCCGCAGCGCCACCGGAGAAAACGCCGGCAACCGCGAGATTAAATGGCTTACCTTAACGAGTGGTAGGGTTTCGGTCGTAGCGATATCAGGCGCAGACATGACTCAAAGTCCATATCGCACGCAATCCTGATTTTTTCAGTAATTTAGTAGCGCAGGCCGCCGACCTGCGGGGCGGAATTTTACCGGCTACACTCCGGCTGCCGCCGCATCACCTGATCCCAGGCATGCTCGCATTCCAGATGCGCTTTCAGCGCCTGCAACTGAGCTCCGAAACGTTCCGGTCCCTGCAAATCTTCGAGCGCGTCGACTGCGCCCCTATAGGCCGCCATGGCAGTGCGGTACTGCGCCAACAGTTCATCCTGTTCGAGAGAGGCTACGAGGCTTTCCATGACATAATAGAGCATTCTCGGGTCGATTTGTTTCAGAGAAACTTACGTACATCTTCGCCCAAAGATGTATATTCGCCAAATCTTCGCCTCTGCGCCTCTTGACCCCGGCGCTTTTTCCGCCCTACCCCGAGCCCAGAGCCACAATAATAGACACATGAGCGCTGTCACTCTGAAGGTCAACGGCCGGACGCACAACCTCGATCTGGACCCGGCAACTCCTCTGCTTTATGCCCTCAGCGACGATCTGGCGCTGCGCGGACCGAAATTTGGCTGCGGGCTGGGCCAGTGCGGGGCGTGCACTGCGATTGTAAACGGCCGGGCCGTCCGCTCCTGCGTCACTCCGGTGAAATCCGTGGCCGGGGCCGAAATCACCACGCTCGAAGGCCTGGGTACAGTCGACAAGCCTCATCCCATCCAGAAAGCCTTCATTGACGAGCAAGCCGCCCAGTGCGGGTTCTGCCTGAACGGCGTCATCCTTACCGCGAAGGCCTTTCTGGACAAGAATCCCCACGCCAGCGAATCGGAAATCGAAAAGGCGATGTCCGGCGTCCTGTGCCGCTGCTTCACTAACGTTCGCATGCTCAGCGCGATCAAACGCTACGCGAAGGAGGTTGCGCGATGAAGTCCTCGTGGGATTCCGGATTTTCCCGGCGCGATTTTCTGAAAACGTCCGGCGCGCTGATCGTCAGCTTCAAACTTGGCCGTGCCCAGCAAGGGCCCATCGCAGGCTCCCCGAAGCTGTCCGACGTCGACTCCTGGATCGCAATTGGCTCGGACGGGGTCGTGACGGCCTACAGCGGGAAAGAAGAACTGGGGCAGGGAATTTCGACCGCCCAGATGCAGCTCGTTGCCGAGGAACTCTGCGTCCCCTTTGATCGCGTGAAGCTCCTGTACTGCGACACGGCCATTACGCCGGATCAGGCGCACACTTCCGGGAGCCAATCGCATCCGGCGAATTTCAACCACAGCAATCTCGCCCAGGCCTGTGCGACCGCCCGGGAAGCGCTGGTTAAGCTGGCGTCCAGCCAGCTCGGTGTGCCCGGAGATCAGTTAACGGCGAAGGACGGCTTCATTACCGGCGCCTCGAAATCGATCTCCTATGGTCAGTTGATCGGGAGCAAGAAATTCAATCTCGTCCTCGACCCTAATGCGAGGCGCAAGGATCCGGCGACGTGGACCATCCTCGGCAAACCCGCCCCGCGCCCCGATCTCCCCGCGCTCGCGACGGCGGAGTTCGAATTCGTCCACAATGTTCGAGTTCCCGGCATGCTCCACGGGCGGGTTGTCCGTCCGCCCTCGGTCGGCGCGACGCTCGCCGGGGTTGACGAATCTTCGGTGAAGGGTATGCCTGGGTTTGTCAAAGTCGTCGTGAAGAAAAACTTCGTCGGCGTGGTCGCGCAGAAACCGTGGCAGGCGATCCAGATCGCCGAGAAGCTGAAAGTAAACTGGTCGCCCGGGCCGACGCTGCCGAGCCACGAAAATTTCTACACCCATCTTCGATACCAGCGGCCCACGCGGGATACGGCGCTGGTCGATTCGCTCGATGTCGAAGAAAAATGGAACCAGGGCGTCTCGCTTCGCTCGACCTATCTGCACCCGTATCAGATGCACGCTTCGATAGGCAGCTCCTGCGCTGTCGCCGACGTCCAGTCCGATAAAGCCACCATCTGGTCGCCCACGCAGGCCGTCTGGTATCAGCGCAACACCTGTTCCATGCTGCTTGGCATCAAGCCCGAAAACATCCACGTGATCTACCGCCGCGCTTCGGGATGCTATGGGCTCAACGGGGCCGACACAGTAACTTATGACGCCGCCGTGCTCTCGCAGGCCGTTGGGAAACCCGTTCGCGTACAGCTTTCGCGCAAAGACGAAATGGCCTGGGAAAATTACGGCAACGCCTACGTGATCGATCAGCACGCCGCCACCGACGCGAACGGCAACATCATCGCCTGGGAACACGAGTCATGGTCGCCAACCCTGGGGAACCGGCCCGGCCCAGCGACCCCAGGCAACGTCGTCACAGGTCATTTGCTGGGCTTCGAACCCGAGCCCTTCGTCCCACAAACCCCGGCGCCCGATCCCCGGGCTTACAACAACGGCAGCAACGGGATCCCGTCGTATGTGGCCGGAAAAATCAACGGCAAGGCTTACGGCACTGGCACGATTCAAAGTGAACGCGTCATTCTGCACGCCGTCCGCTCGGCATTCTGGACGGGCCCGCTCCGGTCGCCGGCGCGCCTCCAAAACACATTTGCTCACGAATGTTTTATGGATGAACTGGCATCGCGCGCCAAAGCGGACCCCGTCGCGTATCGCCTGCGCCATCTTCGCGACCCGCGCCTGATCGCCGTTCTGAACGCGGCCGCCAAGGCCGCCAACTGGACCCCGCGCGCCTCGCCCAAACCCGGTCTTCGACCCGCGGGAATCGCCACCGGCCGCGGCGTGGCCTGCGTGCTGTATGAAGGCGACAACGGGTACTCGGCCCTGGTGGTCGACATCGAGGTAAATCAGGACACGGGAAAAATCGCGGTCAAGCGCATTTTCGCCGCTAACGATGTCGGCCCGATCTCAAACCCGGACGGTCTGCGAAATCAAATCGAAGGCGGAGCCTTGCAGGGCATGAGCCGCTGCCTGGGCGAAGAAGTGACCTGGGACGACCAGAAAATCACGTCGGTCGACTGGTCGACGTATCACACGCTCCCGCTCGGCTTCGAAGTGCCGAAAATCGAAAGCGTGCTGATCAACCGCCCCGATCAGCCCACGAACGGAGCCGGCGAGACGTCGATCACGGTAATCGCCGCGGCGATCGGCAATGCGATCTTCGATGCGACCGGCGTCCGCATTCGGCAGATCCCGTTCACTCCAGACCGCATCAAATCCGCTCTAGGCACGCGGACTTAAACTAGTAGGGCAGGTCCCCGACCTGCCAGGGCTCTTATATGCGCGGCTTTATGCGCCTTCGCGCGCTTCCCGACCCATCGCTGGCCGGATATTCGCATTCAGTCGAAAGAAATTTGTCGGATCATAGCGATGCTTCATCGCCGCGAGCTTTTCATAATTGCCGCCGTAGGATGCCCGCACCCGCTCGCCCTGATCCTCCGAGCTCAAGTGGTTAATCATCGCCGCGCCCGCCGTGTGCGGTTCGATCCTGGACCAGAGCGCGCGGGTCCACGCTATCTGCCGTTCCGAATCCGCCGCGTCCGGCCACTGCGAGATCACGTCGACTTCCCACTGCCGCCTGCGCATGCCGTACGCGGTCTCCTCCGGCGCCACGCGCGCCGCCGCGCCATGAATTGGAAACACCGCAATCGCCGAATACGGCGACCCCAAGTTCTCGCCGCCCTTCGCGACCTCATCAATACAAGCGTCGCTCAGCGTTTCGTCATAACCCGATTTCCAGTAGCGATGCATCCCGTGACCGGCAAAGCCGCCGTCGATCATGGATTGATACGCCACATACGGCATTGGCTGAATCAGATCCGCCACCGGCTGCCCGAACCGCCGCAATGTTCCCAACACGCGCTCCGATTCGTCCATGGGCCCCGCATGAAACGCGAGCAGCCCGACCACCGGCGCGCCATCGGGAGTGTTCATCAGAACGCACCACGAACATGCCTCATCCACCAGATTCCGCGTGAACTCGCGGTAGAACCGCAGCACTTCCCGAGCCCGCGCCATCGGATGCAGCACCATCCCGGCCAGCACGATCGGCCCGACTGGATGAAGCCGATATTCCAGGCTGGTGGCGATCCCGAAATTCCCTCCGCCCCCGCGTAGCGCCCAAAACAAGTCCGCGTTTTCGGTGGCGCTGGCTTTCAGGAACTCGCCCTCAGCGGTGACGACATCGACCGAAATCAGATTGTCGCAAGCCAGCCCGTATTTTCCGGTCAGCCATCCGATTCCGCCGCCCAAGGTGAGCCCCGCGATGCCCGTATTCGATACGGAACCGCCCGTTGTGGCCAACCCGAACGCCTGGGTCTCTCGATCGAATTCCGACCAGTTCACGCCACCCTGCGCGCGCACCGTGCGCTGCTCCGGGTCGACCCGAATCCCCTTCATGGGGCTCAGGTCGATGACGATGCCGCCGTCGCATGTGCCATGTCCGGCTGCGTTGTGAGCTCCGCAACGGATCGCCGCCAGCAGATTTCGAGCGCGAGCGAACTTCACTGCCGCGATCACATCCGCCACACCCGAGCAGCGCGCAATCAGCGCGGGTCTGCGGTCGATATTCCCGTTCCAAACTCTGCGCGCACTTTCGTATCCGTCGCAGTCCGGATCGAGGAGCGCACCCCGAAACCCGCTCCTCAGATCCTCAAAGGAAATTCGATCTGGCATAGATCGATCCTCCGTTCTGTTCACCCGGCTCCTGTTTTTCACCCACCAGGAACGTTGGGAATTATATCTTAAGCAGGGCAGGTCTCCGACCTGCCAGTCTTAATGTTTTAACTACTAATGCTTCACCACGGTCAACGTCACCTGTGACGGATACTGCGTCGAGTGATGAATCGAGTTATGCGCGACGAAGCCTTTCGTCTCGTCATAATTGTTCCCGCCCGTGTTCAGATTCCGGTCGAACCTCGGAAAATTGCTGCTCGACACTTCGATCCGCACGCGATGCCCGGCAGGAAAATAATTGCTGGTCGTCATCGGCGATAGCGCGACTTTGTATACCTTCCCGTTCTCCATAAACACTGGAGGCTTGTCGAACCCATCCCGATACCGCACTCGCTGGATGGTTTCATCCAGGTTGTATGCAGTCCCATCCGGATACACATCGATCACTTTAACCGTGAAGTCGGTATCCTTCGCGTCGGAAGAAACATACAACGTCGCATCCATCGACCCGCTGACTTCGATGCCTTCCTTCAGCGGATCTGAGGTATAAACCAGAATATCCTGGCGCGCTTCCATCTTCCGCTGATCGAAGGCTCCGCCCTGAACCGCGTTGCCGGTGCAGCAGACGTTCCCGCCATACGAGGGCACGGGATTCATGGGATCGTACACGAAACCATCCGGATGATCCGCGCCGGGCGATGCCGCCGCGAGCGCGCCGTCGCCATTCAGCGAATTCGCTTTCCCGCCGCTCGACAGATAGAAAGTCATCGGGGTGGCACCGGCCGGAGGCCAGGTATCCGCCGATTGCCATTTGTTCAGCCCCATGGTGAAGTACTTCACCTTCGGCATGTTCTCCAGAACGTGATTGTCTTCGCCCTTCAGAAAGTGATCGAACCAGCCGTAAGTCAGCGCCGCATAGTCCAGCCGCGCATCGCCCATGCTTCGCTCGCCCACGATCGTGTCCTCGGTTGCCCGCGTATAAGAGCAGTGGAGCGTCGGCGCGATCACCGCGTACTGCTGATTCGCGACTTCCCCTTTCGCCGTCTTGCGCACGAAATTGTACGCCGCCAGATTCGGGCCCACCGAAACGTCGTACCAGGACATGAACCAGAACCCCGGAACGTTGATCGGCTTGTCGTCGTGCCACAGTCCGCCGCGATACCACGCCGGATCGTTGGGCGTCCGCTTGATCATCGCGCCACCTGTCGAAACTTCCATCCGGTCCGCGAAAATCCCGTGCGGTCCGTCGACGGCTTTGATAATGTCCATCTCCGGCAGATGGGTCAGAGCCTTCGACCAATCGACCGGCGGCAACTGCTGCGCGAAATCGAAACTCTTCGACATCCGGATCAGATCTTCTTGCGAGGTGTTCGGCGGAACCGACGGCCGCACCTGGTTCTGCTCGCCGTAAAGCCACGCGATGAACAGCATCTGCACCGCGCCGCCGCGATACCAGTTGCCCTGTTCCATATACGGGCCCACGCGCCCGACGCCCGCTCCGAACCCTTGCGGGATCATCGCCGCATAATGCGGATTTCCCATCGCGGCCACGCCCATCTGCCACTCCGCGGTCGACGAGCACCCGATGGTCCCCACTTTCCCGTTCGCCCAGGGCTGGGTCGACATCCAGGTGATCTCCTCCGTGCCATCGGTCAACGGCGGCCCTAGAATGTCGTAATTGCCTTCCGAGAAAAAGTGCCCGCGCTCATTCATTTCGACATAAGCATAGCCGCGCTTCACCGCGTCCACTTGCGCGGTCATGTCCGCTGGAACGCCGTTCTTCACGTCCCAATAATTGAAGTTGTAAGGCGTGCGAACGAAGATGATCGGAACCTTCTTCGACGTATCCTTGGGCCGGTAAATATCGGCGGCCATCTTTTTGCCATCGCTCATGGTCACCATCACCTTGCGGTCGATGATGGCAATCGCCTCGAGCTCTTTTTCCTTGGCATTCCGTGCGGCAACAAGAGCCGGATCCGGCCCCATCCTCTGCTGCGCCGGAACCGCCGCTGCCAGCCCAAACATCGCAACCACCGCCCAACCACGATTCACTCTCATGATTTTCTTCCTTGTCACTCGTTATCTGCGTCGCTACTGTACAATCCTAGCCTGCTTGATGTAATCGAGCCGAGGGAACCGCGGCACCAGGTACTCGTTCGCCTCTCCCTCTACTCTACCCGCATCGATGTCTTTCCCCACCGGCCGCAAATCGCCGTAGCCGGCGTAGAAGCGGTCGACCACATCCATCCCGTCGACGACTTTCGCGAACGGCACAAACCCCTGCTCATCCAAAATCGCATTGTCGGCCAGATTGATGAACATTTCCGTGGCCCGGGTATTCCGGTCCGACTTGGCGAAGGACAGCGTCCCGCGCAGATTCTTTTCCTTCGGCGGATCGTCGACGATGAACAGTTCGCGCCAGACGTCGTGCACTTTGAAATCCTTGTGGACGCCAAACTGCGCGATGAATCCTTTGATCACGCGAAAAAATCGTCCCTGATCGAAGTAACGGATACGCAGCAGCTCATGGAACCGGTCCACTCCGCGCGGCGCCCAATCCCGATGCGCCTCGACGATGAAGTCCCCCTGCGAAGTCTCAAACTTCACGCGGAAGACTTCCGGCACAACGACTTTTTCCGGCGCCTTATGACAAGCCGTCACCCATAACGCCAGCGCCACAACCAGCCATCTCATCCGCGACAATTATCCCATTCGCGTCCGTCTGCGTTCATTCGCGGCCATTCACTTTTTGCAACTCCGCGAGATCCAGCCGCCCCGTATACACGGCCATCCCCACAGCGCAATGAATCCCGACGCTCGATAACTCGCGGATATCCTCCATCGTGGTAATCCCGCCCGCCGCCGTCAGCTCATGCGAGGTCGCCGCCCGCAGGCGGCGAAACCAGTCCAGGTCCGTCCCCTGCATCATCCCCTCTTTGTCGACGTAGGTGCACAGGAAACCGCCGCAATGTTCTTCCAGCCGCCCGATCACTTCCTCGGCCGTAAACTCCGTCGCTTCCTTCCAGCCCTTCACCACCACGCGGCCACCCTTCGAATCGAGGGCGACAATGACGCGTTCCCGCCCGATCTCCCGAGCGATCTCCGCCAGCACCGGAGAAAATGCCGCCGTGCCCACGATTACCCGATGCGCCCCTGCGTCCACTAACCTCCGCGCCCGAGCCGCATCGCGAACTCCGCCGCCAACCCGGCATTTCGCGCGCGCCGCGAGCATTTCAACGAGTCCCGCATTTTCCCCACGTCCCATGGCGGCATCCAGATCGATCACCTGAATCTCCGGAAACCCGGCAAACTTCCGCAGCATCTCCAGCGGCGCATCTCCTTCGAGCGCCTTGTCGCGGCCCTGCACCAATTGCACGACCTTCGCATCCATCAAATCGATGCAAGGAATGATCACGGCCGCACCGCCACGCCGTGCGACGCCAGATGCGTCTTCAAATCCCGCACCGTATACGTCCCGTAGTGAAAAATCGATGCAGCCAGCGCCGCATCCGCGCCCGCGCCTTCGAACACTTCGACAAAATCATCCGGCTTTCCCGCGCCCCCGGAGGCGATCACCGGAACCCGAGTCACCTCATGCACGGCCCTGGTCAGCGGACAATCGAAACCTGTCTGCACCCCATCGGTGTCCATCGAAGTCAACAAAATTTCCCCCGCGCCCAATTCTTCGCCGCGCCGCGCCCACTCGATCGCATCGATCCCCTCGTCGTCGCGCCCGCCGCGCGTGAACACATTCCATCCGTCACCAGTTGCATTTCGGCGTCTGCGCGCGTCGATCGCCAGCACCACCGCCTGCGCTCCGAACTCGTCGCTCAATTCGCGAATCAACTCCGGCCTGCGCACCGCGGCAGTATTCACGCTGATCTTGTCCGCGCCCGCATGCAGAATCTTCCGGGCGTCTTCCACTTTGCGAATCCCGCCACCGACGGTCAAGGGAATAAAAACCTCGCGCGAGGTCCTGGCGACCACGTCGACCATCGTTTCCCGCGCATCGCTGGACGCGCTGATATCCAGAAACACCAGCTCATCCGCGCCCTGCTCGTTATAGCGCGCGGCGAGCTCAACCGGATCCCCGGCGTCGCGCAAATTGACGAAATGGACGCCCTTGACCACGCGCCCGCCGGTCACATCCAGACAAGGAATAATCCGCTTTACGAGCATGCGTCGACGAAATTCCTCACCACCCGCAATCCCGATGGCCCCGACTTCTCCGGATGAAACTGCACGCCAAACACGTTGTCCTTTTCGAGAACGGCGGTGAACTCCGTACCGTAAGAGCAGGACGCCGCGGTCGCGTCGACCACGGGCGCGTAGTAGCTGTTGGCGAAGTACAGGTATGGCTGCTCGCCTGTTCCCTCCAGCAGCTTCGATTGCTTCACTCGCGCGAGACTGTTCCAGCCCATATGCGGAACCCGCGCCTCGCCGCAAAATCTCCGGACGCGTCCTTTGAACAGCGCGAAACCCGAGAGTTCTGGAGCCTCTTCGCTCCCTTCAAACATCGCCTGCAGCCCGAGGCAAATCCCCAGGAACGGAACCCCCGCGCCGATCCGATCCTTGATCGCCGCATCCACTCCCGACGCCGCCAGCGCCCGCATCATCTGGCCAAAATGGCCGACCCCAGGCAAAATCAGCGCCCCAGCTTCGCGCACCTCATTTGCGTCGCGCACCACCCGATACCCGGCTCCAATCGCGCCCAGCGTATTCTGGACCGACTGCAAATTCCCGCCGCCGTAATCGAAAATCGAAATCACAAGAGCCCTTTCGTCGACGGCAACTGATCCCGCAACCGACGATCCTTGGAACACGCGTACTTCAGCGCCCGCGCGAAACACTTGAATACAGCCTCGATCTTGTGATGATTCGACCGTCCGTATAAAACCTTCACATGCACATTCGCGCCCGCATGATTCGCAAACCCGCCGAAGAAATCCTCGACCAGCTCGGTCTGCAGATCCCCCACCAGGCGGACTTTTACTAAATCCCGATAAACCAGCGCAGGCCGCCCTCCCAGATCGAGCGCGACCACGGCCAGCGTCTCATCCATGGGCTGCACGAAATATCCCGCGCGATTGATTCCTTTTTTGTCCCCGAGCGCCTGGGCCACTAATTGGCCCAGCACGATGCCCACATCTTCCACGGTGTGGTGCTGATCGACGTCCAGATCGCCATCGGCCTTGAGCGTCAGATCGAATCCGCCATGCTTCGCGAAAAGCTCCAGCATGTGATCGAAAAAACGGATGCCCGTAGAAATGTCGTACCGCCCGCGTCCTTCTATCTTCAGCGTGCCGGAAATCCGGGTCTCTTTGGTGTTCCGCACAATCGAAGCTTTTCTCAAAGCGCACCTTCGATCTCATTTACGTTTTCGAGAACCGCAATCGCCTTCTCCTGTTCGAACAATCGCAATAAATCCTCGCGCCGGGAATGCCCCCGTGCGGCGATCCCGATAAAGGGAACGTGCGCCGCCGAAGCCGACCGCGCATCGTCCACCGTGTCGCCCACATAAATCAATTTCACTCCCGGCCGCGACTTTTGGATCATCAACAAGCCATCCGGGGCGGGCTTTCCGACCGCGACATCATCCGCGCAGATCATCGGATCGAACCGGCACTCCGGCGCGAAGCGCCGCAGCGAAATGTCCGCCTCATACCGCAGCCGGCCCGTAAAGATCGCTAACTCATGCCGCGCCCGCAGCCGTTCGAGCAGGCCGTCCCGCGGAAACCAGGTCTCCCGCTGAATCAATCCGTCGCCATTGGTCCCCAGGAAGCGCTCATTGAACCGCTGGATCACTTCTTCATATGCAACTTCCACGCCCAAATCGGAGGCGATCTTTTGCGACAGCGCCCAATCGTTATTCCACCCGCCCTGATTCTTGTACTGCTGAATCAAATCCCGCGAAATCCGCTGCCCGGTGAAATGCTCGACGGTCTGCACGATTGCCTCGCGATACGACTCCGAGACTTCGGTAAGCACGCCATCCATATCAAACACGATCATCGAGTCCACACCGTCTCCAACTCCTCCAAGAACCTCCGCATCTGTTCGCGCGTCCCGATGGTCACCCGCACACATCCGGGAATTTCGTAGCTCCGATCCCGCACCAGCACGCCACGCTCCCGCAGCGCATCGCGAATCGGAATCGCGCGTTCGCCCGCCTGGAACAGCACAAAATTTGCCTCGCTCTTGAAAAACTTGATTCCGAGCTTCCGCAGCCCGTCACAAACCAATTCGCGCGCCGCCAGCACTTCGCTGACCCATTTCTCGACATGCTCGCGATCGCGGACGGCCGCTCTGGCGGCCAGCGCCGCCAGCATGTTTACGCTGTACGGCGACTGCGCCTTATGCGTCCACCTGATGTTTTCGGCCGACGAAAACAGACATCCGCACCGCATCGCCGCCATCCCGTAAACTTTCGAGAACGTCCGGCTGACAAACAGATTTGGATACTCGCGAATCCACGGCAGCGTCGTCTTTCCCGAAAATTCGAAGTAGGCTTCGTCCACCAACACTGCCGCGCCGGGAGCGCTTTCGAGCACCCGCCGCAAATCATCGAGTTCGACGCCGGTTCCTGTCGGATTGTTCGGGTTTGCGATCATCACCAAGCGCGTGTCCTTGCGAATCGCCGCGCGCACAGCCGCCAGCGGAAACGTCAGATCCTCCGCGAGCGTGTACTCGACCTCGCGCACGATTCCGCCCGCCACGTCCACATAAAACCGGTACATCGCATACGACGGCTTCAGCAGCACCACGTCGTCTCCGGCGTCGACGAAGGTATTGACCAGCACCTGAATCGCCTCATCAGTGCCGTTCGTCAGCATGACCTCGTCCGTGGACACGCCGAAAAACGCGGCCAGTTCCGGCATCGCTTCGGTGTATTCGGGATACATCGTCAGCCGCGCAGCCGTCAGATTCTCGCGCAGAAATTCAATGACCTTCGGCGAACAACCAACCGTGTGCTCATTGAAATCGAGGCGAACCTTATCCTCGCGCTTTCCCGTCGGCGGAGAGTACGGCGCCATTTGCACAACTGCCTGCCGGGGTTTAAGCATTGCGCACCTCCCCTCGGACTTCAACGGACCTGGCATGCGCTTCCAGGCCCTCCGCCCGCGCGAGTGTTGCGATCGCCGGGGTCAATTTCTCGAGTCCGGCACGCGACAATTCCTGCACTGAAATCACCTTCACGAAATCGGCCGCAGACAAACCTCCGCGAATTCTCGCGACTCCCGAGGTCGGCAGCACATGATTCGGCCCGGTCGCGTAATCGCCCGCCGCTTCGGGACTGAACGGACCAATAAACACGCTCCCCGCATGTTTGATTCCCGCCAACAATTCCGAATGATGAAGACTCAAATGCTCCGGCGCGAGCTGATTTGAAAACTCGACTGCCTCGTCCAGCGAATCGACCATCACAATCGCCCCATTTCCGGCGATCGAAGCGCGCGCGACCTCGTTTGTTGAAAGCGTTTCCAACTGCCGCTCGATCTCGACGGCGACCGCCTCCGCCAGCGCCCGCGACGTGGTCAGAAGAATCGACGACGCATCCACGTCATGCTCCGCCTGCGCGAGCATATCCGCCGCCAGCCACCGCGGATCGCCTTCGCTCGCGATAATCACAATCTCGGTCGGCCCCGCGACGAAATCGATCCCCACTTCGCCCGCAATCAATTTCTTCGCCGCTGCGACATAAATATTCCCCGGCCCGACAATCCGGTCGACCTTCGGCACCGTCTCGGTCCCATACGCCAGCGCCGCAATGGCCTGCGCCCCGCCCATGCGAAACAGGTGCGTCACCCCCAGCCACTTCGCGATTCCCAAAATCTCCGCGCTCGGGTTCGGGCACGCCAGGCACGTGGTCGCGACTCCGGCAACCTGCGCGGGGATCACCGTCATCATTACGGTCGAAGGCAGCGGATAGCGCCCGGCCGGAATATACGCCCCCATGGAATCGAGCGGCCGGACAATCTGGCCAATCCTTCGCCCGTCTTCGAACGAAACGCTCGATTCCACGGGAAGCTGTCTCCGCGCGCATTCCCGGATATTCGCCGCTGCGATCTCCACCGCTCGCAGCATCTGCGGAGCCAGCGTGCCTTCCATTGGCATGCGCACGGCGGCGCCCGTGAATCCATCGAACTTGCGCGCATACTCGAGCAGCGCGGCATCCCCACGCGTCCGCACATCCGCGAGAATCGGCGCGACCACGCGTTCGGCTTCTTCGAGACGCACGGTCTTGCGCGTAATCAACCCGCGAGCATCACTTAAATTCAGAAACCGGATCATCACATCACGATCTTATTCAGCGGATACTCGACAATCCCCTGCGCACCGGCGTCCTTCAGGCGGGGCAGAATCGTCCGCACGGTCGATTCATCGAGAATCGTATTCACCGCCAGCCAGTCATCGTCGCTTAGCGTCGAAATCGTCGGCTTTTTCAATGCAGGCAGGACGCCCAGCACCGCAGCCAGATTCTTCCGCTCGACATTCAGCATCAATCCCACTTTGCCCAGCGCATTGATCGCGCCTTCGAGCAGCATTCGCATGTCTTCCAGCTTGCGGCGCTTCTGCGCGTCCTTCCAGGAACTGACATTCGCGATCAACTGAGTATTCGATTCGAGCACGGTCTCGATAATCCGCAGCTTATTCGCCCTGAGCGACGAGCCCGTCTCCGTGACTTCGACTATGGCATCGGCCAGCTCCGGCGGCTTGACTTCGGTCGCGCCCCAGCTAAATTCCACTTTGGCTGACACCCCGTTCTTGGCTAGATATCGGCGCGTCGCGGCCACCAGCTCCGTCGCGATGATCTTGCCTTCCAGATCCTTCACCGAGCGGAACGCCGACCCTTCCGGCACCGCCAGCACCCAGCGGACTTTTCCAAAACTCTGCTTCGCATAGATCAAATCCGCCACGGTCTCGACGGTCGCTTCGTTTTCCTCCACCCAATCGCGACCCGTGAGTCCGGCATCGAGCACCCCATCCTCGACGTACCGGGCCATCTCCTGCGCGCGAATCAGCATGCACTCGATCTCAGGATCGTCGATCGCCGGAAAATACGACCGCGAGCTGGTCGTAATCAAAAAACCGGCCCGGCGGAACAGATCGACCGTGGCATTTTCCAGGCTCCCTTTCGGAATCCCCAGCTTGAGTTTCATTGCCCGTCAGCTCCCATATACAACGGCCGGATCATAAGCCCGCTCCTCGGTGACCTTCCACTCTTTTCCGTCGAGTCCGCGAAAAAAGCAGCTCTCATACCCTTCATGGCAAACTCCAGGCCCCAGCGCCTCCACTTTCACCAGCACGGCGTCTTTGTCGCAATCCGTCGAGATTTCTTTGACGACCAGCTTGTGCCCGGAAGACTCGCCCTTCATCCACAACTTATTCCGCGACCGGCTGTAGAAGGTGACAAATCCCGTTTCCACCGTCTTGCGAAACGATTCTTCGTTCATGAACCCGACCATCAACACGCGCCCGGTCGCATGATCCTGCACTACCGCCGCGACCAACCCGTCCAGTTTTGTGTAATCCAGTTCCATATATGTGTGCACCAAAAACAAAAGCCCGCCACGTGTGCGGCGGGCTCGATAAGTCTAAAATTGCCGAAGTCTTAAGGAAGAGCCCGTCGCAGCATGGCATGGCCATGGTGGTGATGGAAGTGATGGCGACGAGCAAGCATCAAAGCAAGATTGTACCAGAAAGCGAGTGTGAGAAAATCGATATTGCTTCGGCTCCTTGCAGCGTCGTTTCTCTTGATCGCCGTCGACGCGAGCCCACAGGCTTTGCGCGGCCTGGTTCACGACCCCGCGGGCAACCCGGTCCCACAAGCCCAAGTAACCGCTCACAGCACGGAAGCCGACCGCACTGCAACCACCGCCGCGGACGGCGCCTTTCAATTTGAAAACCTCCCCGCCGCGACCTATCAACTTAAAGCTGAAAAACCGGGCTATGCTGCTTCGCAGCTCGTCGCTGCTACGCCAGACGGACCGCCGGTCACCCTCACGCTGGGCCCGCGCACTACATTTCTCCATCGCCTGGCCCACGCGTACGCGGCGGACTGGCACCCGTCTCCACCAGACCCCAATGCCCCTGAGCCGCCGCGCCGAGCTATTCCATCCCCGCTCGACTCGCCTCCATTCCCTAACTCCGACTGGTCCTACGGTGGATCGCCGACCATCGGCGTCCCTGACACTAACGTCCCGCCGCTCATGGAAGCCCTCTACGAAGGTCCCCATGGCGACGCCTGGCAAAAGAGCCGCGTCAAGATCTACGGCTGGCTGGAGGCCAGCGTCAACGGGAGCACCTCGTCGAATTCCAACGCCCCGGCCGTCTACGACATCTTCGCCAACCGCGCCGAGCTTGACCAGGCGGTCCTCTACATCGAACGCATCCCCGATTCCGTCCAAACGGATCACATCGACTGGGGATTTCACGTGAGCGGTCTCTACGGAACCAGCTACCGCTTCACCACGAACCTCGGCTACTTCAGCCAGCAGCTTTTGCAGGACCATCGGCAATACGGCTTCGATCCTGTTCTCGAATACTTCGACCTCTACATCCCCAACGTCGCCGCCGGCCTCAACATCCGCATCGGACGCTTTATCTCTGTTCCAGGGATCGAAGCGCAGCTCGCGCCGAACAACTACGTCTACACGCACTCGATGCTCTATAGCATCGATCCATTCACCGACACGGGCATTATCGGAACGCTCAAGTTGAACGACCGCTGGCTGATCCAGCTCGGGCTGACCGCGAGCCACGACGTCGCTCCGTGGAGCCACGCCGCCCGGCCCGCGGCAACCGCGTGCGTCAGTTATACCTTCAACTCCGCGAACGACAATACTTACACGTGCATTAACGGCATCAATACTGGAACGTACGGCTACAACAATCTCCAGATGTTCGACAACACCTGGTATCACAAATTCAACAAGTCCTGGCACATGGCGACCGAAACTTATTACATGTATCAGCGGAATGTTCCAGCCGTCGATGGGCCGATTGCGCCGGAACTCGGATCCAACGGAGCGTTCTGCTCACCCGGAGAAATCCGCTGTTTCGCGCCCGAATGGGCTGCCGTGAATTACATCGAGAGGGAAGTGAATTCGAAGAATAACTTCACCATCCGGACGGACTTTTTAGACGATATGAAAGGCCAGCGCACGGGTATCAAGAATCGCTACACGGAGCTGACGCTGATGTGGGGACATTGGATCGGCAGCACGATCCTGTTCCGTCCTGAACTCCGCTACGATCGCGCGGTCGATCGGCCCGCGTTTGATTTTGGCAGGCGCAAGGATCAGTTCCAGTTCGCGATGGACGTGATTTTCAAGTTTTGAGGGTTGTTGTGACACGCGGGGGATCCGCTTGCTGGCGCGCGCGGTTCTGTGGTGGCCTGGTGTGATCGGTCGGGCGGACGGAACTGCGCACGGAGTGAGCGGGTGCTGACGGTTGACGGGTCGTGACACGTGAGTACCCGCTCGCTGGCGCTCGCGGCTCTGTGTGGCCTGGTGTGATCGGGTCGGGGATACGGGATCGCTTGCGGAGTAAGGTGCGCGCGGTTGACGGATCGTGATACGTGGGTATCCGCTTGCTGGCGCGCGCGGTTCTGTGGCGGCGCGGGTTAATCCCAGCGGGCGTCGACGACTTCCAGGCCGGGCGTCGCCGGCAGGACTTCGAGGAGAGTTCGCTGGAGAAGATACGACAGGTCGGTTGCCCCAAGCGTCACACGGACTACTTCAACACCCGTACGGAAACCCGATTCCCCCGCGGTCGCGTGAACGACACGTCCGCTGATCACGCTGTCCGCCATTTCCAGTTCCATGGCGTCGCCCGGTGCGAGTTGAACCGGAAGGTCCACGCTCAGGCCCGATTGGGAAATGTCCAGCACTCTTCCGCGGACTGATTCCCGTTGGCCCTGCTTTGTAACCTTCGCCTCGAATTGGACTTGAAAGCGTTGATGTTGGCGGCGATCCGTTTCCATGCCTTCTTGATCGTCCGGAAACAACTGGGACTTTAGCACCCCGACTGGTGTTTCTAGAGGGAAACACCGATAAGAGGAATGCGGGTTTTCATCTAGGCACATGCTTCTCGATATACGAACTCTGGCCGCCGTCGTCGTCATCGCGACTATTCTGCTGAGCGCGCTAGGGTTACTCCTCTATGTCACGCGCCCCACCTACCCGGGATTCGGGCGCTGGACGGCGGGGAATCTGCTGACGGCTATCTCGTTTCTCCTGTTTGCGTTCCGGGGCATCGCGCCCGGATTCGTAACCATCCTGGTCGCCAACGCCGCGGCTATTTTCTCCAGCATCCTGTTCCTCGAGGGCATCCGCGAATTTCGCGGGCGCAGGCCGCAGTCCTGGCCGATATACGGCCTGGCTGCGCTGACCATTCTGACGCTCGCCTATTTTGAATTTGCCATTGACGACATTAATGCCCGCACGCTGATTGGCTCGGCCTTCCTCGCCGTAGTCGGGTTCGTCGGCGGAGGCATTCTGCTTCAGGATCTCGATCACGGAAGGCGGCTTGGCCTGATCTTTACCGCGATCTCGTTCCAGACGTGCGCTGCCGTAACGTTGATCCGCGGCATTTTCATCTTTGTCGGTCCGAAGCAGGATCTGCTTGCTCCAACGCTGGTTAACACGGCGTTCTATTCCGGGTCGATTCTCGCCGTTATCGGATGGTCCTTCGGGTTCATTCTCCTTACCAACGACCGCCTGATCGCCGACCTGAAGGACGCCGAGCGCCGCACCACGGCCACGAATCAACAACTCGAGCAGGCCATCGCGCTGGCCAGCGAGGAAGCAGCGCGCGCCACCCGCGCCGACAGCGCGAAGAGCGAATTTCTCTCCAGCGTCAGCCACGAAATCCGCACGCCCATGAACGGCGTCATCGGCATGACCGACCTGCTTCTCGAAACCCAACTCACCGCCGAGCAGCGCGATTACGTCGAAACCATCTCGCTTTCCAGCCAAAGCCTGCTCGCGCTGGTCAACGATCTTCTGGATCTGTCGAAAATCGAAGCCGGCAAGCTTGCTCTTGAGAATCTCGATTTCAATCCGCGCATCGTGATCGAAGAACTTCTGAAGCTGCTCTCCTCGCACGCCCGCGAAAAGAATGTCGAGCTTCGGGCGCAAGGGCTGGAAAAACTCCCGGTCGCTCTGGCCGGCGACTCGGTCCGCTTCCGCCAGATTCTGACGAATCTGTTAAGCAATGCCATCAAGTTCACCGAGCAGGGCGAAGTCTCGCTCAACGTCACCTCGATCCAGGCAGCCGGCGGACATGTTCTTGCAAGCTTCGAAGTCGCCGACACCGGGATTGGCATGAGCCTGGACACGCTTACGCGCCTGTTCCAGCGATTCGAGCAGGCGGACACGAGCGTCGCCCGCAAATACGGCGGCACCGGACTTGGCCTCGCCATCGTCAAAAGTCTGGTAGACATGATGGGAGGAGAAATCCACGCCATCAGCGAACCCGGCCACGGCACCCGGTTCCAGTTCACCCTGCAATTTCAGCCGTCCGTTCGGGCTTTACAGAACTCTCATGGAAGAACCGTGGCTTCGCGGCCCGATTCCCGGGCTTGACCCAAGCATCGCGCCGATCCTCTACGCCTTCGCCCAGGCACGCGAAGATCTCGCCCATTACACGGATGGCTTGACGCCGGAGCAAATCTGGTCGCGTCCTTACGACCTGGCCTCGGTCGGGTTTCACATGCGCCATATCGCCGGCAGTATCGATCGCCTGATGATTTATCTCACAGGAGCGCAGCTCTCCGAATCCCAGCTTGCTTCGCTCGCTGCCGAATCGGTTCCTGGCGCATCCCGCGAAGAACTATTGGCAGAGCTGGACGCCGCATGCACGCGAGCCGAATCCATCGTTCGGGCGCTTGATCCGGCCATACTGCCCACGCCTCGTGAAGTCGGCCGGAAGCGCTTGCCGACCACGGTCATCGGCCTGCTGACCCATATTGCCGAACACACGCAACGCCACGTGGGACAGGCCATCACTACTGCCAAGCTCGTCCGCGAGTACTGGAACCGATAGATCAAAAGTCTCTAGTCACGCACGCGGCCTACGGTCAAAACTCTCCTATGCCGCAAGCCCTGGTGATGCTATCGACCGATGGAACTACGTATCAGTTCTCCGAAGACGAAAAATTGATCCGCGGCCGGCTCGGCTGCGACTGCACCCGCTCGACTCTGATCCGCGAATACTGCAACGAGGACTTCCCGTCCTGTCCGTGCGGGAACGCCATCGCGATCGAAGTCCGCCCCAATCCGTAATTCACGTTCCTTCCCGTTCATTAACGGCCAGGAAGTTTTTTGGCTCCGCCCAACGTGATGTATCCTTTCAGAGACAAGGAGTCAACATGCGTTGGGGAGTTCTATCCATATTCGCCGTCCTACTCGTTTCCTGTTCCACCAGCCCGCAGCCGTCCGCTAAAAAGTCCCCAACCGCCGCGCCCAAGCTGGGCATCCGCGCTCACGGCGACGAAACCGTGCAGCCCGACCTCTCCAAAACCCCCGACGATCTCAAGAAGGTCTACACGTACATCGACGACCATGTCGACGAGCACGTCGACAATCTCCAGAAGTGGATTCGGCAGCCGAGCATCTCGAACACCGGTGAAGGCATCCCGGAGAGCGCCGAAATGGTCAAAGGCTTTTTCGATCAGCTCGGCTGCCAGCAGACCAGAGTGTTTGATGTCGGGGTGACCGAATACGGCAGCCCCGGCAACCCGGTGGTATGGGCGAAGTGCGACGAAGGCGCGCCCAAGACGCTGGCGATTTACTGGATGTACGACACCATGCCCATCACCCAGATGGATGCCTGGCGCACTCCTCCCTTCGAAGCCCGCCTGATCGAACAGGCCCCGTTCAAGAAAGTTTTGATCGGCCGCGGCGCGGTCAATTCCAAGGGCCCCGAAATGGCCCAGCTCAACGCGCTGATGTCGATGAAAGCCGCGCTGGGAAAGCTTCCCGTGAATCTGGTCTTCATCGCGGAAGGCGACGAAGAGCGCATGGACATCGGGCTCCGCAAATTTGTTAAGGACCACCCGGATTTAGTGAAAGCCGACGCCATGCTGATGTTCGGCGGCCAGGCGCCGAGCGGCGCGGGCGGAGTGATGGGCGGCTCGGAAGGCTGCATCAATTTCGAGCTGACCACCAGCGGCAAGGCCTGGGGCCGCGGTCCGACCGATTCGGACATCCACGGCACGCACATGCGCGAA
>DATGGL010000246.1:0-50330 GCA_035308605.1 Bryobacteraceae bacterium | reverse complement strand
GCTAACCCGTTTCCCGCTCGATACACCCTAACCCAAGCCCCCGATGCTGGTTAACAAGCATCCGAAACATACACGTGCCCGGCAAGCACGCCCAACGCTTGCCCTCCTCCCCGGGTGGAATCGCGTTCTCACACGGACTCTGGCGTGCGCGGCTCGGTGCAGTCGACACAGAACCGCGCGCGGCAGCGAGCGGATCCCGACCTGTCTTTCAATCGCCGGTGCCAGCCGCGCGGGCCCGACGATCGAAATGGCTGTCGAGAAAGGCTTTCGCCTGCATTTCGAGAATCGGGCGCGCTGGTGTATCGACCAGCCGCGATTCGCGAATTGCGTACTTCAGCGTGCCATACTCCATCGGCGCGTGCTCGCGTTCCAGGACGTATGTCAGGCGCACCAGATCTGGTTCCACGGATGTGATGGAGAATCGGACTGCATCTGCTTCACTCCCGGCCGGGAAACGATCGCAGCGACCCCGCGCGTAACCGGAATTGCATAAATCGTGGGCGGATACCGGCGGCTCGAAGGGCTGGTCGGGACAAACCTGGCAGACGCCACTATAAGAGTCGCCTAATGGAAGCCGAGGCGCATGAACCCAGCCGTTCTGGTCGAGCCGCGTTACAGGCAAAAAAAACGGGCACGCCACAGCGGTATCCTAACACTGTTAAGTCAAACCGTCGAGCCAAACTCCTTGGAACCCACTCGCATCCAGATTCTCGAACAATTGTTAGCGCAGAATCCCACTAACGCATTCGCGCGCTATGGACTTGCGATGGAATACGTAAAGTCCGGCGATCTGAGCCGCGCCGTTGCCGAGTTCGACTCGTTGTTGACGGCAGACCCTGCATATTCGGCGGCATACTTCCATGGCGGGCAGACGTACGAAAAACTGGGACGGCTGGACGAGGCCCGCGACTACTATCGCCGGGGCATCGCCGCGACGCGGGATCCGCACGCCCGGAGCGAACTGCAGGCCGCCCTGGATATACTAGGAGACTAGAAGGTCCGGCCTCTTGCGGCGCGCCAAAGTCCTTTTTCTACTTAGCCTGCTGACGGCGATGCCTGCGATTCCGCAGACGCCGCAACGGGTCCCGTCATCCGGACGCCAGGAAGCCCACGGCCAGCTCGACGCCAGCGAATCGATTTTCGCGGTGCTCGCGGCCATCAACGCAGGCGGCTACGATTCCGAAAGCGATTCGCCCACCAACCATCCGCTTCGTAAAGCCTTGCGGGACCACCTCCGAGCGCAGCATCTCCCGGTGGTGGATGAGCTTCAGCGCTATGTCCGGGACCATCGGCTGAAAACTCCCGAAGCGGATTTGAGCCAGTACATTTCCTATGCACTGGTGATGAGCGGGCCGCCCGACTTCGTTTCCAGATACAATTCCCAGACCGTTCCGCCGGATGTGGAAGCCCTGTACGAATTTACGCCGTTATTGGTCAGGTTCTATCGCGATGCGAACATCGCGGAGCTGTGGAAACAGTCGGAGCCATTTTTCGAAAAAGCGATGGCGCAGTATCAGGAGCCGATCGCACGCTCCGTGCTCCAGGTGAACGCATACCTTCGGAATGCGACCAGCGGATTTTTGGGACGCCGGTTTCAGATTTACGTGGACCTTTTGGGCGCGCCGAATCAGGTGCAAACACGCAGCTACGTTGACGATTACTTCGTGGTGGTGACGCCGACCGCAGACCTGCCCCTGGATGCAATCCGGCACGCTTACCTTCATTACTTACTTGACCCGTTACCGCTCCGTTTCTCCGATATCGTGAATACGAAACGGGGGCTTGGCGACTATGCGCTCGGTTCGCCGATCCTTGCGAACCAGTACAAATCGGACTTCGTTCTGCTGGCGACCGAGTGCCTGATCAAGGCGGTGGAAAGCCGCATGGATCGCAAACCGGCCCTGGTAGAGCAAGCTTTGCGGGAAGGCTTCGTCATGACACCCGCCTTCGTGGACCGTCTCATCGAATACGAAAAACAGGAGCAAACGATGCGGCTGTTCTTCCCAGAGCTGGTCGGCGGCATCGATCTGAAGCGGGAGGAAGCGCGGCTCGACAGCATAGATTTTGTTTCGAAGGCCGCTGGCGGAAAATCCCGCATGGTCACGCGGGAGATAAAGGCGCCGGAACTGACCGGAGCGGCAAAAACCATCGACGAAGCCGAAAAAGCGTATACGGCGCGCGATCTGCCGCGATCCAGAGACATCTATCTCCGGGCCCTCAAGGAGACTACCGAGAAGCCAATCCACGCGAAGGCTTATTATGGTTTGGCGCGCATAGCGGTACTCGATCGCGATCCGGAACTGGGAGACCGGTTGTTTCGGAAGGTGCTCGAACTGGAACCGGACGCGTCAACGAAGTCGTGGAGTTTGTTATATCTGGCGCGGCTGGCGGACTCGCAGGGGGACCGTGAGCAGGCGCAGGAACACTATAAGGCTGCGCTGGCTGTCGATGGCGCGCCGGATTCGGTCCGGCAAGCGGCCCAAAAAGGATTGAAAGAAGCTTTCACGAACAAGAAGTGATTGCAAGGAGAGGACGGATGAAGACTCGAATTCTAAGAAGCGTGGTTGTGGGGATCGGAATCGCAGCGCTCTCGTTCGCGCAGCCCAAGGTGAAAAGCCCAAAGGAAGCTCAGGACTTCAATGCCATTCAGCAGGCGACCACGGTAGATGACCGGATCGCGGCGGCAGACAAGTTTGTGACCGATCACCCGAAGTCGGAGTTGAAATCTCTGGCTCTGTTTCTAGCAGCGGAAGCAGCCGAGCGGAAAAACGATGGGCCGAAAGCGATTGCCTACGCCGAGACCGCGCTGGAAGCCGATCCCAAGAATTATCAAGCCATGCTGCTGATCTCGGGTGAACTGGCCCGCAGCACGCGTGAAAACGATCTCGACAAGGAAGAGAAACTATCGCGGGCTGAGAAATTCGCCAACAACGCGGTACCCGCGATCAATGCAGCGCCGAAGCCGAATCCGCAGATCACGGATGATCAGTGGAACGGTTACAAGAAAGATGACATCGCACAGGTGCACTCAGACCTCGGTATGATTGCGATGGTACGGAAGAAGTATGATGTCGCGATTACCGAATTCAAGACCGCGGTTGACGGCGCCGCCACGCCGGACGCCGCGACGATGGTCCGCCTGGCCTCGGCCTACAATCAGGGCGGCAAGCCTGACGACGCCATAGCCGTGGCCGACAAGGTACTGGCGATGCCGAATCTGAACGCCACCATCAAGCAATACGCAACGTCGGAAAAAGCGCGCGCCGAGCAGGCTAAGAACAAAAAGTAATCGTTGTGCCAGGGGAAAATTGACCCCTAGAAGCATTAACCCAGTATGAATGCCGACCTGGCAGTGCTTGAAAGAGCGCTTGGCCACACGTTTCGCAGCCGCGAACTCCTGGAGCGGGCACTCACCCACAAATCGAGGATCTACGAGCAGACCGTTGAGGGTAATCCGAGCGGCGACAACGAGCAGCTCGAATTTCTGGGCGATGCGATTTTAGGATTTGTCGTAAGCGAGTGCCTGGTCCGTCGTTTTCCATCGTTTCCCGAAGGCCGGCTTTCCAAACTAAAAGCTCATCTGGTGAGCGCCGCGAGGTTGTACGAAGTCGCGCAGGAACTTGGGCTGGGCGATTATCTTTACCTCGGCCGCGGAGAGGAGATGAGCGGCGGACGGGAAAAGAAAGCGTTGCTTTCCGACGCCGTGGAAGCGTTGATCGCCGCGCTGTACCTTGACGCGGGCCTCGAGCCCTCGCGTCAATTCATCGAAGCCAAAGTCGTCGGCGCATTTCACACGAACGAGGACGGGACCGAGACCGAAGTAACGGATTATAAGAGCGCGCTCCAGGAAATGGCCCAGGCGCTCAAGCTTCCCCCGCCAAGGTATGTCATCGTGGGGGAAAATGGCCCCGAGCATTCGAAGACGTTCACTGTGGAGGTGCGTCTCGGCAAGGAATGGGTCAGCCAGGCGCAGGGACTCTCGAAGAAGAGCGCCGGCCAGCGAGCGGCGCAACAAATCCTGCAACAGTTGACCGAATGGGGACGATAAGCGCTACCCTCGGGTGATCTCCGGCATCTAACGAGGAAGCTCGATTCTAAAGGTGAATCAATCATGAAACGGTTAGCCATTGGATTTGTGATCGGCCTTCTGTTCGCCGGCCTCGTTCTGGCGATGATCGGCTACGCAGCGATGCACTACGGCGAACGCAAAGTCGCGGTAGCGAATGGATCCACCCTGGTATTGCATCTTGAAGGCGATCTTCCGGAACAAGCCCCGGTCCTGCTGCCGTTGAGTTTCCTGCAAGAGCAGCAACCGCCGACCGTTGTGGAGGTCTGGCAGCTCTTAAGAAAGGCGGCGGTCGACACCAGGATTAAAGCGATCGTGCTCGAACCGCGCGGATTGGATATCGGATGGGCGAAACTTCAGGAACTGCACGACGACATTCTCACCTTCAAGAAATCGGGCAAGCCGGTGTTCGCGTATCTGCGCGGCGCGAGCGCGCGCGACTATTACATCGCCTCGGCGGCGGACCGCATTCTCATGGCCTCCGAGGACGAACTGGACTTGAAAGGTTTGCGGGCGGAGCTGATGTATGTCAAAGGCACGCTCGACAAGCTTGGCGTCGAGATGGAGTTCGAGCACGCGGGCAAATACAAAGACGCTCCGGACATGTTTACCCGGACGTCGCCTACGCCGGAAACCCTGGAAGTGATCAATCAGATTCTGGATCAGTATTACGGAAACCTTGTCGAGACGATCGCGCAGGGCCGGAAGAAGCAGCCCGATCAGATTCGCGCCCTGATCGATGATGGGCCGTTCGTGGGTAAGCCCGCGCTCGAAGGCGGATTAATCGACGGGCTGGCATTTGAAGACGAGATGTACGGGCAGTTGAAAGAACGGCTGCATGCCGATATTCACAAGATCGGCGAACAGGATTACATCAAGGCGTCTGTTCCGGGCATCGAAGGAAGCACCAAGATCGCGTATGTGGTCGGGGACGGAGAAATAACCCGCGGAAGCACGCACGACGGCCCAACGGACAACGGCATTACGTCGACTGCCATGGTCAAGGTGTTGAACCAGGTGGAAAACGATTCGTCGATCAAGGGAGTGATCTTCCGCATCGATTCGCCGGGCGGGGACGGCTTCGCATCCGACGAAATCCTTCACGCGGCGAAGCAACTGAGCGCGAAGAAACCGATGATCATCTCGATGTCGGATCTGGCAGCGTCGGGCGGGTACTTCATCGCCATGACGGGCGATGAGATCGTGGCCTATCCGAACACGCTCACCGGTTCGATTGGAGTGTTTTTCGGAAAGCCGGATCTGCATGGCTTGTTTTCGAAGATCGGCGTGACGCAAACCACGTTGACGCGGGGGCGATTCGCCGACATCGATTCTCCCGCCCGGCCGCTGACGGATGCCGAACGCGCCAAGCTCCGGCACGAGATCGATGTTTTCTATCGCGGCTTTGTGGAACGAGTGGCCGCGGGCCGGCGCCGGCCCTACGATCAGATGGAATCGCTGGCCCAAGGTCGTGTCTGGGTGGGGGCGCAGGCGAAGACGAACGGCCTGATCGACGATCTCGGCGGTCTGGATCGGGCGGTCGAGCTGATTAAGCAGAAAGCCAAGATCCCGGAAACGGAAAAGATCGCTCTGGTGACTTACCCGCCTCGACGAAATTTGTTGGATCTATTGTGGAGCCGAACCGACGACAGCGCGCAACTTGATTCCCTGATTCGAGCGAAAGCCAGAGTCCTGGTCGGGAATCTCCCGATCCGCTCGCTTTCCCAGGGTGGAATGTTGCGATTGATGCCCTTCACCATTCAGGTCAAATAAGACCGCCACTAACGATCGATTCGCTAGCCGCCGATTCTTAGGGTGTGACTTGGTGGTTGGCACTCTTTTTGGCCCAGGACGCTACTTCGCAGGCTGATCGCGTTCGCGCGGCGATGGCAGCGTCGCTTGAACAACAACGCGCATCGGTGCGAAAACAAGCGGCGACGGTTGGAACGCTGCGGGCCCCCTGGACCGAACCCCCGCCGTTCACGGAAGCCGCTTGTGACCCTATCCCTCAGCCGCAACTTGGTGAAATGATTGACGAAGTGTCGAAAAAACAGGGCGTTGACGCAACTCTGGTCCGCGAAGTCGCCAGGCAGGAATCCGGGTTTCGTCCATGCGCGGTCTCCATCAAAGGAGCCCAAGGCTTGATGCAGCTCATGCCGGCCACGCAGGCGCAGTTTCAGGTCAGCGATCCGTTTGATGCAAAGCAGAGTCTGGAAGCGGGCAGTAAGTTATTGAAACAACTGATCGACCGATACCAAGGCGATCTGGCGAAGGCGCTCGGAGCCTACAACGCCGGAGCAGGGCGGGTGGATCGCGAAGGCGGCGTTCCCAACATCCCGGAGACGCAAAGCTACGTCTTCAGCATCCTGAACCGCGTCGTGCAATAACCTTAGACTACCCCGCCACGCGACCCTAACTATTTCCTAGGATTAGGCCGATCTACGTCTGGGGTAGTAGCCGCTCGTGTCGACAAAAAAAGGCGCCGCGAAAGAAGTCATTCTCCTCCGCCCGGACATGCATCGTCCGCGCTGGGAGAATGTGCTTGAAGAAGCCACGCAAGCTCCCTCCATTCTCATCATCGACGACATCGATCTGAATCGCCGTCTTTTGAAGGCGATGCTCAAAACGGCGAACTACAGAATTCTCGAGGCAAAGCGACCCAATAGCGCGCTGGCAATTCTCGAACGTGAGAAGGTCGATCTCGTTGTCGTGGACCTGGTGATGCCGGAGATGAGCGGGCCGGACTTTTGCCGCCTGCTAAAAGCCGATCGCAAGACCCAGCTCATTCCGATCCTGATGATTACCAGTGTCCTGGGCGCGGAGAATGAGGTTGCGGGAATTGAGTCCGGCGCAGACGAATTTCTCATCAAGCCGCTTCAGCCGACGCTGGTTCGCACGCGCATTCGGTCGATGCTGCGCAACAAGGCGCTGGTCGATTCGTTGGAAGAAGCCGAAGCCATTCTGTTCGCGCTGGCACAGTCGGTGGAGCAGCGCGACAAATACACGGGACTCCATTGCGAACGGCTCGCGAAGTACAGCATTGCCCTGGGACAGGCGTTGGGACTGCCTCGTCAGGATCAACTGGCGTTGTATCGTGGAGGCTACCTTCACGACATCGGAAAGATCAGCGTTCCCGATGTGATCCTGTTCAAGCGCGGCGTGCTTACTGACGAGGAGTGGAAGGTTATGCGGCTGCACACAATTACGGGAGAAGAAATTTGCCGGCCGATGAAAACCCTCGCGCCGGTGCTCCCGATTATCCGCAGCCATCACGAGCGCTGGGATGGCACGGGCTACCCGGATGGGCTCGCGGGCGAAGACATTCCGCTGCTGGCACGCATCCTGCAAATCGCGGATATTTACGACGCGCTCACCACAGCTCGGCCATACAAGCCGGCTTTTACGCGAGAACACGCGTTGGAAATCATGCTGGAAGAAGCGAACCGGGGGTGGCGCGATCCGGAGCTTGTGCCTCTGTTTGCCGAGTTATCCCAGAAAACTTCCGAGGCCGACGCTGCCATTTGGCCAAGTAACGCTACCATGCAACAATCGCTGGAGAGCATGCGGCGCGAACTTTCGAAGTAACGAATGTACCCCCAGGCAGATCCATGTCGTCATGACAGTGATGCGCTTGTTACTGGTACTGGCCTGCATCGCTGTCGCCGCTGGCCAAGCTCCTGAGCCGCTGGAAACAAAGACAGACGCAATCGCGGACCCCGCGACCAGCTCCCGCGACGATACGCATATTCTCGGTATTGTGCCGAATTATGCGACGGTCAACGATCCGTCGATGTATAAACCGATTCACGTCAGCGACAAATTCAAGCTGGCGGCTCAAGATAGCTTCGATCCGTTCTCGTGGGTAATTGTCGGGATTTATGCAGGCGTGGCGCAGTGGGGAAATGACTACAAGGGGTTCGGCCAGGGGGCGCAGGGTTACGCCAAGCGTTATGGAGCGGCGTTTGCTGACGGCACAATCAGTAACTACATGACCGAGGCTGTGTTTCCCACCATTCTCCGCCAGGATCCTCGCTATTTCCGCATGGCCGTCGGCGGCGCGTGGAAGAGGACCGGCTACGCCCTCACACGAGTTCTGGTGACCCGTACTAATTCCGGGCGGAAGTGCTTCAACAGTTCCGAGGTCGCGGGAACTTTGGCGGCGGCGGGGATCGCGAATCTTTACTATCCCTCGAACAATCGAAGCGCCGGCGAAACATTTGAGAAGTTCACGGTAAACCTGGTGAGCGATGCTGGGTTCAACGTCCTGCGCGAATTCTGGCCGGATATGCGGCGCAAGGTTCTCCACAAGGGAGATCCCGAGCCGCAACATTAATCGGAAGGCCGTTACGACCCGAGGTATAATCCAATCGGTAGCGCATGGAAGATCTGAAGAAAAAACTTCAGGACGAAATCGCATTGCTCGAAAACGAGCTACGCGTAGAACTCCCCAGGGAGATTCTGAAAGCTCGCGCGCATGGCGATTTAAGCGAAAACGCCGAATATCACGCCGCCAAGGAACGCCAGTCGTTTGTGCAGGCGCGTCTGAGCCAATTGCATACACGCCTGCGCGACGTTTCCATGATCGATATGTCGAAGATCCCGCACGACCGCGTCGGCTTGGGGTCGACGGTGACGGTTCTGGATGTGGATAAGGACGAAAAGGTAAAATATAAGCTGGTTACCAGCGAGGATGTGGATGTCGCCAAGGGCCTGATCTCCACAAGTTCCCCGATTGGCCGCGGTTTGTTGGGCAAGCAGGTAGGAGATTCGGTTCGCATTCAGATTCCAGGTGGCGTTCGTGAGATGGAAATTATGGAGTTGATCACGATTCATCAAACAGGACATCCGGCATGACCTTTACCAAAGCCATCGGTATGGGCTGCAACAAGATCATTTTGCTGATCGTGCGCGGGCTCGCGCTCTCGAAAATTCATCCCAACGTTCTGACGTTTTTGGGTCTGGTGATCAATATCGGAGCGGCGGCGCTGCTGGCCGTGGGTCAATTCCGCTGGGCCGGTGTGGTGATCATCGGCGCGGGTCTGTTCGATATGGTGGACGGGCGCGTAGCCCGGGAGACCAATCGCGTCACCCGCTTCGGCGGATTCTTCGACTCGGTCCTGGATCGCTATTCGGATCTCGCGTTGTTGGTTGGCCTGCTGGTCTGGTATGGCTCGATCAACCGGCCGAGTTATGTGGTTCTGACCGCGCTCGCGATGACTGGTTCTGTGATGGTCAGCTACGCGCGCGCCCGGGCGGAAAATACGATTCCGATGTGCAAAGTCGGGTTCATGGAGCGGCCTGAACGGGTGGTTCTGCTGATTATCGGCGCTCTCTTCGATAAGATGGCTCCGGTACTCTGGGTGGTCGCGGTTCTCTCGAACATCACCGTGATCGACCGGATGATCTTCACGTGGCAGGAAACCAAGCGTCTGGAAGATGCGCAGCTACGGCCGGCGGGCGCGCGCGCGGCGACCAAAGCGAACTAACACGCGGCTTTGCGCTACGGTAGACGCCTGTAGTATGCTGAAAGCTCTGAGGTTGTAGCATGGTGGACGCGTCGCGTCCCGCGCTTCAGAGTAAAATCCACCCTAAGGATCGGTTATGTACGCAGTCATCGAAACAGGCGGGAAACAGTACCGCGCCACGCCGGGCGAGGCGATCGAAGTTGAATCGCTGGCAGGAGAAGTGGGAGCCGAGGTCGAGTTTTCACGAGTACTGGCCGTGGTGGATGGCGATTCGGTGAAGGCCGGCACAGCCGCCGAGGGTACACTCGTGAAGGGCACGATCGCGGCGCACGGCCGCGGCGACAAGACTCTGGTCTTCAAGTTCAAGCGGAAGAAGCAATACAAGCGGACCATCGGACATCGCCAGAACTTCACGCGAGTTACGGTGAACGAGATCGTCGGTTAGAGGTCGTTATGGCACATAAAAAAGGTCTTGGCAGTTCTAAAAACGGGCGCGATTCCAATTCACAGCGCCTGGGCGTGAAGGCTTTTGGCGGGCAGTTGGTTCCTGGCGGGTCGATCATCGTCCGGCAGCGCGGCACGCGTATCAAGCCAGGCGAAAACGTCGGCCTCGGGAAAGACGACACGCTGTTTGCAAAGATCACCGGCGTGATTCACTTCCGCGACCGCGGCCGCCTGGGCAAGTTCGTCAGCATTCAACCTGACATAACGCCGGCCGCTGAATAACAGTTGTTCATAGACGAAGTAAGAATCTACGTGAAAGCCGGCAACGGCGGCAACGGGTGTCTTGCGTTCCGGCGCGAGAAATTCGTTCCCCGCGGCGGACCGAGCGGCGGCGACGGCGGACGCGGCGGCAACGTGACGCTGGTGGCCAGCCAGCATTACAACACGCTGCTTCATTTCCGCTTCAACCCCGAACACAAGGCCGAACGCGGCCGTCATGGCGAAGGCAGCAACCGCACCGGCCGCGAGGGCGCGTCGATTGACGTTGCGACCCCGGTCGGAACCGTCGTCTATGATGCTGTCACCGGCGAACTGCTCCACGATTTCACCCAGGCGGGAGATCGGTTTATCGTCGCCCACGGCGGAAAGGGCGGACGCGGCAATGCCCGCTTCGCCACCTCGACACATCAAGCTCCGACGGAACATGAGCCAGGCAAGCCCGGCGAAGAACGGCACTTGCGCCTGGAGTTGAAGCTGCTTGCCGACGTAGGTCTGGCCGGATTTCCGAACGCGGGAAAGTCGACGCTCATTTCACGCATCTCCGCCGCGCGGCCGAAGATCGCCGATTATCCGTTCACCACGCTCGAGCCGAATCTTGGCGTCGTCAGCACAGGCGACGATCGCACCTTCGTCGTCGCCGATATTCCGGGCCTGATTGAGGGCGCGCATCTCGGGCATGGATTAGGCGTCCAGTTCCTGCGGCACATCGAGAGGACTCGTCTGCTGGTCCATCTGGTCGACGTTTCGGAAGCGAGTGGCCGCGACCCGGTTCATGACTTTGAAGTCGTCATGAAAGAGCTGGAGAGCTTCTCTCCGTCGCTGGTCGAAAAGCCCATGATCGTAGTGGCGACGAAACTCGACGCCGCGCAGGATCCCGATCGTGTAGCATCCGTCGAGCGCATCGCGGCGGAGCGCGGGTTACCGTTTTACAAGATCTCGAGCGTGACGGGCGAAGGCATCGACGGATTGAAACGCGCCATGGCCGACGCAGTGCTCACACCGGTCTCCTAGCTGCGCTAGATGAAAATCGCTCTATATTAAGGCTTTATGAAGTGCGCAACGCCTCTCCTGAGAGCCGCGTTTATGTAGGCAGGAGAGCAATCATGAAGCGAACTTTTCTGGTTCTGCTGTTTGCATCACTTTCAACGATCGGTTGCGCGGGGGGCGGGGTATATTATGCGAACGTTCCGCCGCCGCCAGTTCGCGTGGAGGCATTCGGACCAGCGCCTGGCGCGGGCTACGTGTGGATCAACGGTTACTGGGGCTGGCGTGGGAACGCCTATGCATGGACGCCCGGATATTGGGGACGTCCGCCACGCCCGCGCGCCGTGTGGGTCGCTCCGCGGTGGGAACGCGTCGGCGGACGGTACCGCTTTCACGAAGGCCGCTGGCGCTAACTTCTTCAGGCGGATCGCTGCATGAGCGTGCCTTCGGCGATCGCGCGCCATTCGGGAATGCGATCCGCTATTCCAGCGGAAGCGAGATAATCACCATCGAGTTGAGGCCACCCGCTCTGGTCCGATGACAATTCATGCAAGAACTGGTCGGCAATGTGGACCAACGCCAGTGCGGTGATTCCCTGAGCAGGACATTCGGCAGGACGGTGGTGAAACGCGACCGCTTCGCTCACGGTTTCCGGCAGCGCCCAGAGCCACAGGAGATAGGATCCGACCTCCGCATGGTCTGCTCCGAAGACCTCGCGCTCTACACGATCGAGCCTCAGCTTGTCATCGCGCGCAATGGCCAAAGTTCGTTCATACATCTCGGCATCTTTTGTGATGAGGATGAGCTTGCCGGCATCGTGCAGGAGACCAGCCAGGAAGGCATCGTCCACCACCTGCTTTGACAAATTTTCCCGCATCGCGATCAATTGCGCGACGCGACCTGTATCCAGGCTGTGGTGTTGGAGCCCCTCCACGGACAAGCCGGACGGCCGTGGTCCTTTGAACTGCGAGAACACTCCGCTGGTCAGCACCAAGGCCTTAAGCGTCTCGAGACCGAGATATCGAATCGCTTGTCCGGGATCCGTCACGCGATGTGGAATTCCAAAGAAGGCGGAGTTGACCAACTGGAGGATTTTTGCCGTAATCGCGATGTCATGCGTGACCAATTCCGCGATTTCATTTGCGCCGGCATTCGGCGAATCGAGCGTTTTAAGAAGCGTCTGGTACGCCGCCGGAAGGCTGGGAAGGTTGGTCATTCCGGACACCAGCCGCCTCAACGATTTTCCCGCCAGCATGCGCCGCAGCGCGAAGATGCGGTCCAGTGTCGTCTTTAGGGTCTCTGCGCTGCAGGGCTTGGTGAGACACTGATGAACCGCCTTCGCAAGCGACGTTCCCGCATCGCTCCTGTCCGACAACACCAGCCGGACGGTTTCCGGATACAAACTCATCACCTGATTGAAGAACTCGGCTTTATCGGCCCCACGGGTGTCCGCAATCATAACGTCAAACGATTCCAGTGCAAGCGCCCTGAGTGCCAAGTCGACTCCAGTTACCGAAACGAGGTCCCACTCGTTGTGGAGCAGAACGAGGCTGCGCCGAAGACTATCAGGCGCATTTGGCTCCTCGTCGACGAAAAGAATTCGCCTGGGCCAGCTGGGGTCTTCAAACACGTTGCCTCTACACCGCTTATCGCCTGCGGATGCAGAACTCTTAGGACCCCGGGGACGCTTGATTCGACACGAGAAACACCGCTACTTCGGCGGTCAGATTAGGAAACAGACTTACCTTCCGATGGCCGGACAGGAAAATGCGGCGCTCCACATTCCAGTTCTGCCGCTTTGCAAGCGTCTCGAAATCCAGAACGGTCAGAAAGTGGATGTTGGGAGAGTCGTACCAGTCATGCGGGAACAGATCGGTCTTCGGAGCGCGTCCGCTCCAAAGGTGGGCAAGCCGGACGCTCCAGTGACCGAAATTCGGAAACGCGACGATGGCCCGTGTTCCGATCCGCAGCATTCCACGGAGAACGTGCAGGGGGTCCCGCGTTTCCTGAAGGGTCTGACTGAGGATCACGTAATCGAACGCATGCTCCGGATAATCCGCCAAAGCTGATTCCATGTCGCCCTGATACACGGAAACTCCACGCGCGATGGCTTTCTGAACACGCGCCGCAGTCAGTTCGACACCCCGGGCGTCGACGCTTTTATGCTCCTTTAGCCAGGCCAGCAGTTCGCCTTCGCCGCACCCCAGGTCGAGCACCCGTGTGTTGGGTTCGACAAGCTGGCCGATAATGGCGTAGTCGCTGCGCCCATAAACCTCAACCACGCCTTTCCGCCTCCCGGAAGGTGCTGGCGAGGAAGCCGCGGACCAGCTCGGTTTGCTCGCTTACCTCCACCAGAAACGCATCGTGGCCGTAGTGGGACGTTAGGTTGCAATACGCCACGTCACAGTTTCTGCTGCGAAGCGCGCTGACAATTTCCTGCGATTGATAACTGGGATACAGCCAGTCCGAAGTGAAACTGATCAGCAGAAATCGCGTCCGGATCCGCTCGAACAACGATGCGAGCGAGCCGCGCTCGGTGAGATCGAAAGAATCCATCGCGCGAGTGATGTAGATGTACGAATTCGCGTCGAAACGATCCACGAACTGGCTGCCGCGATATTGCAGATAACTTTCCACCTCGAACTGGTCGGGGCGGCGGAGACGGCGGCCGAACTTCTCGCGCATGCTTTCGTCGCTCATGTAGGTGATGTGTCCGACCATCCTGGCGACGGCAAGGCCTCGCGCGGGCGGGCGGCCTCCGTAGTAGTTGCCATTGTTCCAGTCCGGATCGGCCATGATCGCCTGGCGGCCCACCTCGTTAAAGGCGATCTGCTGGGCGCTGTGGCGTGCCGTGGTCGCGATCGGGATCGCGGACGCCACGCTCTCCGGATAGGTCACGGCCCATTCCAGCGCCTGCATGCCCCCCATCGATCCGCCCGAAACCGTGAGCAGGCGTTCGATTCCCAACTGATCGATCAGCATTTTCTGCAAGCGAACCATGTCCGCGACCGACACCGAAGGAAAGGTCATCGCCCATGGACACCCGGTTTCCGGATGGATTGAGCCCGGTCCCGTGGTTCCACGGCATCCGCCGAGGATATTCGAACAAATCACGAAGTAGCGGTCCGTATCGAACGCTTTGCCGGGGCCGATCATGCTGGACCACCAACCGCCTTCGCCGGCGGCGTGCGCGTCGCCGGAAAAAGCATGCGTAACCAGGATTGCGTTCGTCCGCTCCTGGTTCAGGGTTCCATAAGTTTCGTAGGCAATCTCAACCGGGGCAAGCGTGACACCGGAATCGAGGTCGAGCCTGGCGAACGTAGCTGTAGCCGCCTCCGCAATCATGGGTAACCCTTAGTGTACCGTTTACTGGCGGGATTTCGACAGTTCGGCACTCTCGGCATGAGCGGCGCGTCTCAGTTCGCCGATTCGTGCTCCCGTTACAGAGAGAGCTATCGCCCCTCCGATCAGCAAAGGAAGGGTCACAATGCCCCACAACACCTGCGCGAATCGATGCGCCTGGTCCGGTACAACGTTGAAAATCTTGATCAGGCTTTCTGCGGCGAGGAATTGAAATAGACCCAAGTTCCCGGGAGCCTGAGGAACAACGCTGCCAAGGCGGAGAATCACCATGAGGGCAAAAGCATCGGCGAGGGTAAGATCCTCAAAGCCGTAACCTCTGAACGACGCGTAGATCGGGATCACCTGAAGCAAGAGATACGGCAAGCTCTGAAGGAAGGCGAGATAGAGGTATTTCGAGTGCCCGATCAGGCTGAGATCATCGATGAGGACGCGAAGGTTGCGCTTCCACGATCCGCCTTCCAGTAGTGCATGCGCATGGTGCCTGCGAAACATGGCGACGGCCAATAGTCCGACACCCGCCAGCACGACAATTGCCAGGACGTACTCGCTTCCGACAAGCAGGCGCATGCGGCCGGGCCTCGGAACGACTCGCAGGGTCACCATCAGGCAAAGGCACAACCAGATTCCGTCGAAGATGCGCTCAATGATCGCGCTCGACAGCGATACGGAAAACGGGAGCGCAGTCCAGCGCGAAATCAAGTAACATCGCAGCAGTTCACCGGCGCGGAACGGCAGAACTTCGTTGGCAAAAAGTCCCACATAGATCGCGCGCACCGTGCGCCAGAAGGAAACCGGCTCAATCGGATGGAGCAGCAAACTCCAACGCCAACCATGCCAACAATACACCGCGATATCGGCCAGGACCGCCAGCGCCACCCACCACCAGTTCATCGTGGCCAGATCGTCCAGAAGCGCAGGCAACTTGATGCCGCGCAGCGACCAGATCAGACAGCCGATCGAAACGACGTTGGTAACGACAAGAACGACGCGCGAACGCGTCGTCCCGGAAACTTTCTCACCCAAGCATCCATAATAACCGTCTCAGATACCGCTCGGATTCGTTTGCCGAAGCATGCTGTGACATAATGCATCCGAATGGCGTCCACTCTCGTTCCCGATGTTACCTAAACCGTGTTCGACTATATCGTGATCGGAGCCGGCGGCGCGGGTTGCGTTCTGGCGTCGGGCCTTAGCGAAAATCGCGAATGCAACGTACTTCTGATTGAGGCAGGCCCCCCGGACCGGAAACGCGAGATTCACATGCCGGCAGCGTTTTCGAAGCTCTTCAAAACTCCCTTGGATTGGAACTTCGCCACCGAGCCGCAGGAACCCTTAAATGGACGGCGTTTGTACTGGCCGCGAGGAAAGATGCTCGGCGGGTCGAGTTCCATGAACGCGATGGTCTATGTCCGCGGCCGTCCCGCCGATTTTGATGGCTGGCGCGATCTCGGAAACGCCGGATGGGGATTCGAAGAGGTGCTGCCGTTCTTCAAACGCGTGGAAGCAGCCGTGAGCATCACGGGCCTCAGGTCCGTCAACCCGCTTTCGCGCGCGTTTCTCGATGCCTGCCAACAAACGGGCATGCGCCTGAATCCCGATTTCAACGACGCCTCGCAGGAAGGCGCCGGTTTATTTCGGGTTATGCAGAAGAATGGGCGCCGTTGGAGCGCGGCCGACGCATATCTTCGGCCGGCGTTGCGGCGCGGAAATCTCACGGTTTGGACTGGCATTCAGGCTTCGCGCATCCTGATCGAAAATGGCCGGGCCGCGGGGGTCGAATATTTTCAGAAAGGCTCGACTCAACAGGTTCGGGCATCGCGGGAAGTGATTCTGTCCGCGGGCGCGATCGGATCGCCGCAATTGCTGCTCCTATCCGGAATAGGGCCACTGAAGCAGTTGGAAGCACAAGGAATCTCCGTGCAGGCCGACCTCCCAGGCGTAGGTGAAAACTTGCAGGATCATTTGTCAGTTGGCGAATCATATTTCTGCACGCAGCCGGTTTCGCTCACGGATATCGAAACATTCACCAACCTGGTCAAGTATTTTGTCTTGAAGAATGGCCCGCTGACGTCGAATATCGCCGAAGCCGGAGCCTTCGTCAAATCCCAGCCGGGTCTAGCGGAATGCGATCTGGAATTTCACTTTGCGCCGGTGCACTATATCGACCACGGATTTGCGAAGCCCGGAGGTCACGGATTCAGCCTGGGGCCGTCACTGCTTACGCCGAAGAGCCGCGGACGAATCACCCTTCGATCGATCGATCCGCTTGAGCCGCCCGCCATCGATCCAGGATATCTATCGGACCCTGCCGATATGCCGCCGCTGGTCGAGGGTATCCGCCTTGCCCGGCGGATTGCGTCCGCGGCGGCGTTCGATTCATTCCGCGGCAAGCCAGTGTTTGATGAGGACGATCCCGAAGCGCATATACGCGGGCGCGCTGAAACCTTATATCATCCAACCGGCACGTGCAAGATGGGCGCCGATCCGATGAGCGTCGTGAGTCCTCAACTGGAGATCCATGGGATCGCCGGACTTCGCGTGGCGGACGCCTCCGTGATGCCGGTAATTGTGGGCGGGAATACGCTTGCCGCGACCATGATGATCGCAGAAAAAGCTGTTCAAATGATCACGAACGGCTGAATCGACTAACCCGGACGAAAACACACCTGGACGCACTCGCTCCCGCTCGCGGCTCCCTGTCGGGCCGTGAAATCAATTGTTCAACACTGGGCCACGCACGCTGGTAGCGGGTCTTGCTGTTTCAGCCGGCGTTCGCTTCCAGACTCTTCAGCTTGGCCGCGAGCGTGGTGCGCTTCAGTCCAAGCATCTCCGCGGCGGCGGTCTTGTTGCCTCCCGCTTTCCGCATGGCGTCTTCGAGGATCTGGCGTTCTATGTTGCCGACGGTTTGGTCAAAATCGAGTCCGAGTTCGGATACATGGATCGTACCGGCCGCTGCAGCCGGAAGAGGCTTGGACGATTCACCCAAAGCGAAGTCCGAAGGCGACAGAATTTCGCGTTCGCCGCTCAGAGCCACGGCCCTCTCGACAGCGTTTTCCAGTTGACGTACGTTTCCTGGCCAGGAATATGCACGGAGTTTCATAAGAGCCTCCGGAGAGAGCCGGCGCATCGGGATTGCTTCATCCCGGCAGACCTTATCAATAAAGTGATTCGCCAGGAGCGCAACGTCGTCCAGGCGCTCGCGGAGGGAAGGCGTCGAAATTGGCACGACGTTCAGCCGGTAGTACAGATCCTCGCGAAATCTGCCGTCGCGGATACGTTGAGGAAGATCGAAATTGGTCGCCGCAATCAAGCGGACGTCCACGCGGACCGTTTCAGAGCTCCCCAGCCGCTGAAACTCTCGTTCCTGCAAGACCCGAAGCAACTTGGTCTGGGTGTCCGGCGGCAGGTCGCCGATCTCATCCAGAAAGAGCGTGCCATGGTTGGCTTGTTCGAAGCGCCCGACGCGATGCTGCACGGCGCCGGTAAAGGCGCCCTTGACGTGTCCAAATAACTCGCCCTCCAGCAGACTCTCGGGAAGAGCCGCACAGTTGATCGCGACCATCGGAAGGTGGGCGCGAGGGCTGGCCATATGGATTGCACGCGCGACCAATTCTTTGCCGGTCCCAGTCTCTCCTGTGATCAGCACAGTAGACTTGCGCCCGCCTACCAGGGAGATGATCTCCACCGTGCGGCGTATCGCACGGCTGGAACCCACTAGCAGTTCTCGCCATGCCTCACCCCCGGAGGCTCGCGTCATCCCGCCGCGCACCGCACAGGCTAACTCGATAAGTTCCGTGAGGTTGGCGCCGGGCCCTGCAACGTCGTGCGCCCCCAGACGCATATAGTGAACACCATCCGAAACAGTCGCGCCCGGGTCATGAATGATGACCGGGAGCCGTGTCCGGACCAACTGCTCTAGCACGTCCTCAACACTCGCGTCCGACAGCGGCGCGAAAATCACGGCAACATCGAACTCCAGCTCGTTCAGTTGTTGAAGCGATTGGGCCGATTCAATGGATAGGATTCTCCGAGAGTCCTGCAACAATATGATCTCCGAGCCTTTGATCGGCTGAAGGCGTCCAAGAGACTATTCGGGAGATGACGTAAATCTATGTTCTACTTAGTGATACGTCGCGCTTGGCTTGGTATGTACTTTAAGCCTTGTACATGTACTTGATGTTCGATTTGAACACCAGGAGATTTGGCTCGCCCTCGCGATTTACCTTCAGACAGGTCTTGTCATACCACTCGATGACACCCTTCAACGCCTCTCCGTCCTTAAGAATGATCATCATCGGTGTCTTGGACTGCATCTGCTTCAGATAGTAGAAATTTTCAGCGTTGGTCTGATCGGGCGGCGCGGACTTCTTCTGACCATCCTTCCGGTTTTGGCCCCGATCCTTTATTTCGTTGAGAGATGGGCGGATCAACTTGCGGTTTGCGGGCTCCACTTCGGGCTCCTTGGCGCGTAATGAAAGGTGGATGGAACTACCTATCTGGTTCTTTGATAACACAGCGCTAGCGGGAGCGCAATTCGCTGGATGGCGATCGAAGCGCGACGGCCAGGGCATCCAGAGCGATGGATTTTTGAATGTTTCGCCGCACCAGCTCGACCAGTTCGTCGACCTTTGCCACGGCTGTGCGCAGCCATTCGAAGCTAACCCGGCGGGCCACGGCTTCGAGCTCGGCACGGATGTCGCTATTGCCCACCGAACTGATTCCGTTCGATATATGCAACACATCTTCTAACAGGAGATACAAGACTTCCAGGTAGGAGTCGAGCTTCTCGGTGCGGCGGGCCGCGATGGAATCGGAGTGCTTAAGCCACGTTCCGAACGAATCCAGACCGGCAGCAACCTTTAGAAGCGCCAGCATTGCCACGCGGCGCCGGTCATATGCCTCCAGGTCTAGAGAAACCGCACGGCCCGGCGACCCTTCGGCCAGCGCTCGCCGCCGCTCCAACTGGTCCAGGCCTCGATTCGCGAAGAATTCGGTCATTTCTGTATCCGCCAGGCGCGATAGACGAAAGGGAACCGCGCGGGAGCGAATGGTCGGCAACAGATCGTACGGATTTCGAGCCGTCATGATGAGGACCAGATGCGGAGGGGGCTCTTCCAGCGTCTTGAGCAGTGAGTTGGCGGCCTGCTCATTGGCGCGATCAATCTGATCAATAAGAAATACTCGCCAGTTGCCTTTAAGCGGCTTAAGCGGCGCGCGCTCCCGGAGCAATCGCATCTGCTGAATCGTGATCTGACGCAGCGGGCCGTCGGGAGCGAACGTGACGAAATCCGGATGGGAGGAGAAAAACAGCGGGTCCTCGTTGCGCTTCTCAGCGGTCCATTTCTCCCGGTCGGTGATCAGAGATGCATTCGACTCAAGGTTCAAATCGTCCAGTTCGATCTTGGCCGCGTCGCCGAGCAGCAGCGCGCCGAACCGGCGGGCGAGCGTAGCTTTGCCCACGCCTTCAGGTCCGGACAAGAGGATCGTTTGGGCAACCCGTTCACGCCGCACCATCTGTTCAAGCGTCTCGGCGACGGAAGTATTTCCGAAAAAGCTCTCCAGGCCATCTCCTCCAAGTCATCACGGTAGCATGCCGGCCTCGAAAAAGATGCACAATAAATGAGAAGAGAGGGGCGAGTCATGATCCACCGACTTTCGGGAATCGCCGCGGCAGTATTTCTCGCAGGGCTTTCGCAGGCAGCAAGTCCGGTTATTGTCGAATTATTTACTTCCGAAGGATGCTCCAGTTGCCCTGCGGCCGATCGCGTTTTGTCCCGGCTGCCGGCGGCGTTTTCAGACATCGAAGTGATCCCGTTGAGCGAACATGTCGATTACTGGAATCAACTGGGATGGCAGGATCGCTTTTCCGCGCCGCTCTATTCCATGCGGCAGCAGGATTACGGGCGAGTTTTTCGCCTCGAGAATGTCTACACGCCGGAAATGGTCGTGAACGGTCAGGCCGAGTTCAACGGCTCCGATGAAGGGCGAGCGCAACAGGAGATTCGCAAGGCAGCGCTGAGCCCACGGGCGGATCTCGAGATGGCCATGCAGTCCAAGGACGTTGTGCACTTGAAAGTGGAGCATCTTCCGCCAGGAACGCGGAGCGCGGACGTCTTTCTGGTAATCACAGAGACGAACATTGAGACGGCAGTGCGCGGCGGCGAAAATAGCGGGCGACGCTTGCGGCACACGGGTGTAGTCCGAAGTCTTTCGACCATCGGCCGCCTGGAAACCAAGAAAGCCGCGGCCTTTTCCGCGGACGCGAAACTCAATCTGAATCCCGAGTGGAACACCGAGAACCTGAAGCTGGTGCTGTTTGTTCAGGATCGCTCGAACCGCAAAATCGTCGGCTCAACGACTTTGAGACCTTGAGTCAGGTCGTGATCGGCGGCCGGCGGCGATGCCAATCCGTCTGCGATTGAAACAGCCGCCCGATCGCGAGCAGGTGATTTTCGGTCATAGGTCGTCCGACCAGGGAAATCGCGACTGGCATTTTATCCGCGAACCCGCACGGCAGAGACAGCGCCGGCAGACCCGCCAGATTCCCCGCGGGAATCAGACCGTTCAATCCACGTGATTTAGGCTGCGGCCCGGCCGGCGCCCGATCCAGCGCGTCGCCGATTTTGGATGCGGGCGTGAGCCGCGACGGCGTCAGAAGGATGTCAACATCCACGAAAAGCTCGCGAAACGCTTCCTGTATCCTGCTGCGAATCCGCATGGCCTTGAGATACTCGCTGGCCGGCAGTTCCAGGGAGGCTTTCAATCCGGCGATCTGACGCTTGTCTGCCAACTGATCCACTTTGCCGGAGCGAATGAGTTCTTCGAAGATCGATCCCATTTCCCCGTTAAGAATAGTGGCAAGGATCGCCCCATACGGAAAATCCGGAATTTCAATCTCTTTCACCGCAACGCCGAGAGACTTCACAACGCTGAGAGCGGTCTTCAGATCCGTACGCGCAGCGGGATCGGCCCACTCATCGAAATCCACGGGCGCATATCCTATCGTCAGATCGGCCGGCTTGCGCGAGAATTGCGGAACATAGCTGAAGCCTCTACCGGCCGAACCAGGGTCGGCATTGTCAGCGCCCGCGATGACTTGCAACACCAGGCCGCAATCCTCGGCGGAGCGGCAGAGCGGGCCGATCTTATCGAGTGTCCACGACAGCGCCATGGCTCCGCGACGGCTTACCAGGCCATATGTCGGCCGAAGGCCGGTGACACCGCAGTACGCGCTCGGCGTAAGGATCGAACCGGAAGTCTCCGATCCGAGAGCGAACGTCACCAGCCCAGCGGCCGTGGCGATGCCCGAGCCGCTGGATGATCCGCCGCTCCACCGCGCGCGATCCCAGGGATTCAGTCCTGGCCCGGTGAGCGACGCGGATGGAAATCGATACCCCCCGCCGCCAGCCAATTCGACCATGGCAAGCTTGCCGATCAAGATCGCTCCAGCCTTGTCGAGCTTTTGAACCACCAGCGCATCTTCGTCAAACACCTGGCCCGCGTACGGCTTTGCTCCCCATGTCGTCGGATGGCCGCGCACCGCGAGCAGGTCCTTCACGCCGTAGGGTATCCCCTGCAAAGGACGATAGCGGCCTCTTTTCAAATCGCCATCCGCATCGTGGGCTTTTCGGATCGCCTGTTGGCGAAGCGAGAGAGCCAAGCCGTTGTATCGCGGCCCAAGGCGTTCCAGCCGATCCGAAAAGGCGCGAGTCAATTCGACGGCGGAGAACTCCTTGGCGCGCAATTTAGCCGTAATTTCGGAAATCGTGCTGAAGAAAACGTCGTCTGGAATCGTGGCCATGCGCTACGCCTTGAAACGGAAGGCCGGCTCCGTGGCCATCGGCACGGAGACTTTGGCAAGCTGTTGCGCATTGCTTCGCAATAAGTCATGGGCCGATCGATCGTCGTCCGACTCGGCGGGCGGGGCTTGGGGAGCGGCTTCCATTAGAGGAGTCGCGACGGCAGCGGCGACCAGACGGGTGAGCGTTCTCCGTGTGACATCCATGACGCCATTATAAGGCGCTAGACACGGCATGCTTATGCCAACCGCCTACGCGCCGGCGGCCGTGTGTCCAGCAGTCAGCGCTTCGAGAGCCGCCTTTTCCATTACGGCGCGGGGTGCGTTTTCGCCGGTCCAGATCTCGAACTGACGGGTCGCCTGATCGAGAAACATTTCGAGTCCGGGAATCACAGTGGCCCCCTGCGCCCTGGCCTTGCGCGCCAGCAACGTGTCGATTGGGTTGTAGACCATATCGAAGACCAGTTTTCCGGGAATCCGGTCGGGAAAGAAACATTGATCGACGCGCGGAAACATGCCCAGGGGCGTCGCGTGGATCACCACGTCGAACATTCTCGCTTCGGACTGTTCGCGAGAAAGGGGCTCGGCATCGCATGCTTTCGCAAGAGCGCGCACCCGGTCCATATTGCGGCCGGTGATCGCCAGCTTTGCGCCAGACTCGGCTAATGCATACGCCGCTCCGCGAGCCGCGCCGCCGTTACCAACCACCAAGACCGAGGATTTCCCCAGCCGCACATGACGCTGCAGCGGCACGGTCACACCGTCGACGTCGGTGTTGGTGCCGCGCCATTTTCCTGCTTTTCGCCAAACCGTATTCACGGCCCCAATCCGGCGCGCCAGCGGATCGATCAGGTCCAGATAACGCAGGATCTTCTGCTTATGAGGAATCGTCACGCTGAATCCAGTCAGCGGCAACTTATCCGCGAGGATCAGAAAGTCTTTAAGTTGGATCGGCTTGACCAGAAACGGCAAATACACAGCGTCAATGCGCCGCGCCTGAAACGCGCGATTGTGGACCGCGGGCGAGATGGAATGGCGAACCGGATCGGCGATCACGCCGTAGATTTTCACGTCGCGGCTAAATTTTTCGGTGCGATAGAGATGGCGAAGCTGGCGAGCGCACACTTGTCCGCTCGCGGTTCCGTTGGCGGCGCTCGGCGTGGCGTAAGTGTACAACCCGCCAAGAGCGGTGGAAAGCACGCGCGTCGGGAAACCCATTTCACCCATCGCGAGAAGTACCATCGGCGTCTTTGAGTTTGCCCGCGCCAGAGCCAGAACGCGGTAATTGTCGGACGGCTTGCGCGCGGTCGTCACGATCTTGTAACCATCCGCGGGAATCCGTGACATACGCCGCACTACGCTATCGAGCGGCGGTGTGCCTCCATAGTTGTGATAGGAGAGCAGAACGTATGTTTGCGAACGAAGGGACTGGAGACGTTCGGAACAGTTTTCGGCGCTTTCGATTTCGATATCGACGGCGGTCGCCCCGGCCCCGATCGCGGCTTCGAGGATGCGGACCTGCTCCTCGACACTGCCGTTGTAGCGGCCGTGGTTTTGATGCCTGCGGCAGGTGGCGAGAATGGTGCAATCGGCGTGGCGCGAGAGAAATTTACGGATTGCGGCTACACCTTGCTCGGGAGTTGGCAGATAATCCAGACGGAATTCGAGAAAGCGTTCCCCGGCCTCATATTCTTTGCGAGCATGGGCGAGAAGGGTGTCGACCTCCGGAAAACCGAGGGCGATACAGATACGGGGTAATGAAATCCGCTGCGGCATTCAGCGCCTGAACAGCATACCACAAGGCATAGTTACGACATTTTAACCGGGAATACTTGCTAGAATCCTTTCGGAAGCTAATCTTGGCCGGTGCTGGGCCTGGTCTTCAAAACCAGCGTGGGGTACTTTGTGCCGCGGGTGGGTTCGACTCCCACTAGCTTCCGCCACCTTCCTTCGATGCTTCTATGTTCCGTCCGCGACTGTCACATGGAGTTGATGCGCGAGGATTCGCGGGTCTTCTGCCCAAGGGGCCATTCCTTTGATATCGCCCGTAGCGGCTATATCAACCTGCTCCAGCCCCAGGACCGGCGATCGAAGCACCCCGGCGACTCGACGGCCGCGGTTGCAGCGCGGCGACGACTGCATGACCGTGGTGTGACAGAGCCGCTTCTGCGGGCCGTCGCCGAAGCGGGCAGCCTGACGGCGGAGGATATTGTTCTCGACGCCGGCTGCGGGGATGGCTTCTACCTCGGTACGCTCGCTCGTGAGATCGGGTTCGATGCGCACGGCGTCGACATTTCAGTCCCTGCCGTCGAGGCTGCGGCGCGACGCTACCCCGGGGTCGAGTGGATCGTGGCCAATGCCGATCGGTTCGTACCTTACGCCGGCAAGTCGGTCTCGGTAATTCTCTCGATCACGGCGCGGATGAATTCCTCGGAATTCCGGAGGGCTCTGCGCGACGACGGACGGCTCCTGGTCGCCCTTCCCGCGCCCGAAGATCTGATTGAGCTGCGCGGCACGGGGCGCGATCGCGTGGATCGGACTGTCGAGACTTTTGCGCAGAATTTCACACTTGCCGATCGGCGTAGGGTCGTGACGGTGGCTGATCTTGACGAAGCCGCCGTTCAGGACGTCCTGGTTTCCATTTACCGGCCCATGCGGTCGCAACCGGCCGAAGCCATGCGATTGACGTTCAGCCTGGACCTGTTGCTCTTTCGACCCAAGTAGCAGATTTTCTGTGAGAGTTTGATCCTCGGAAACGCACCAATTGGGGAGGATGCCTATGCCCGCCCACGACCACGCGCGTTTAATCGTTCAGACGTTGGTGCAGATGGAGAAACAGTTCGGAAAGGGCGCCGTCATACAGCTCGGATCTCGCAATGCCCTTCCCGTGAGCGTGATTTCGACTGGGTCCATCTCGGTCGACTCGGCGCTGGGCGTCGGCGGAGTGCCGCGGGGACGTATTGTCGAGGTCTTCGGGCCGGAATCTTCGGGGAAGACGACCCTGGCGTTGCACATCATCGCCGAAGCTCAAGCAACGGGAGGCTGTGCCGCATTTATCGACGCCGAACATGCCCTCGATCCAACTTACGCCCGGAGGCTGGGTGTGGATATCGATAATCTCCTCGTATCGCAGCCCGACTGCGGCGAACAGGCGCTGGAAATTACGAATGCGCTGGTTACGTCAGGCGCGATCGACGTGCTGGTGGTGGATTCGGTCGCGGCTTTAGTGCCCAAGGCGGAACTCGAGGGCGAGATGGGCGACAGCTTCATGGGACTGCATGCGCGGTTGATGTCGCAAGCCATGCGTAAACTGACCGGAGCGCTTTCGCGGGCGAATACCTGCCTGGTGTTCATTAATCAGGTACGCGAGAAAATCGGGATCGTGTTTGGAAATCCGGAAACCACCACCGGCGGACGCGCGCTGAAATTCTACTCGTCCGTGCGGATGGAAGTACGTCGTATCTCGACTCTGAAGGACGGAGAGCAGGCGATCGGGAATCGCACCAAAGTCAAAGTCGTGAAAAACAAAGTGGCATCGCCGTTCCGCGAGGCCGAGATCGATATTCTGTACGGCGAAGGAATCTCGCGGGAGGGAGATCTTCTCGATCTTGGCGTCGAGCAAGCCGTTATCGAAAAGAGTGGGTCCTGGATCAGCTTTCAGGGCGAGCGGATTGCACAGGGCCGCGAGAACGCGCGAGCTTTCTTAAAGGAACACGCGGATGTGCGTTCCCGGATCGATACGGCGCTTCGCCAGAAAATGGGATTGCCGAAAGCGGATACCGTTCCAACCAAGCCGCCCGCTATGGAATCGTCCAGAGCGGCGGCCGTACAATCTGCCTGATCAACTCGCCAGATGATATTCCTTCAGCTTGCGATATAGCGTCGTTCTGCCGATGCCGAGCAAGTGTGCAGCGACCGCGCGATCTCCTTTTGTGTATTCCAAAGCGTTCATGATAGCCCGGCGCTCCAGTTCCGCTAGCGGGACCACTGTGGAAAACGCTTGCGCGGAAGCGGGCGGCATCCGAGGCGGCATCGCGTCATTGGAATCGATGGCGAATTCGGCCGCGGATTCGATTGCGGCTGGCATCGGATTCGCCGACGCGGCTGCCATCAGGTATTGCGACTTCTTCTCATGAACGAAATTTTGCAGATTCGACGGCAGATCGGCGATGTGAAGTAAGGGGCCCGAGTTGATCGCCACCATATGCTGGATGCAATTCTCCAGTTCCCGTATGTTGCCCGGCCAATCGTAACTGAGCAGCACTTCCATCGCCTCCGCGGTCATGGAATAGTTTCCGCTCACGCGCCCCAGGAAGTGATTGATCAGCGCGGGGATGTCTTCGCGGCGTTCGCGCAGAGGAGCCAGCCGCAGATTAATGACGTTGAGGCGGAAGAACAGGTCGCGGCGAAACGTCCCCCGCTCCACTTCTTTGGCCAGATCGCGGTTGGTGGCGGCGATGACGCGAAAGTCGGAGCGGCGAGTGTTGACGGCCCCCACCGGCCGAAACTCTTTCTCCTGCAACACGCGAAGAAGCTTCGCCTGAAGATCGAGCGGGAGCTCACCGATCTCGTCGAACATCGCGGTTCCCCCATTCGCGCATTCGATCAACCCCGTCTTCGCAGTACCCGCTCCCGTAAAGGCTCCCTTGACGTGACCGAACAGTTCGCTCTCCATCAGCGGCCCAACCATGGAGGAGCAATCGATGGTCACGAACGGACCGGTCGGGTTAATGTTGTGGATCGCTCGTGCGACAACCTCTTTGCCGGTACCGGTCTCCCCGAGTAATAAGGCAGGCCACCGGCATTTCCCCAGCTTCTGAATCAGGTGCAGGACCTGACGGGTTCGAGGTGACTGGCCCACCAGTACATGCCTGGTTTCGTCTATGTTCGCAAGCATTTTCGTTTTCGATTCAAACTGTAGTGTGTTTGGCAAAGATAAACTCTACGGCCGAATTGATACTTCCTCAAGACCCGCTCACGGGCGAAAGGTGGTAAGTCAAATGTGGGTAGACACTGCCCGCATGTGGGGGTGGGACTAGCGATCTCTCACGACGACCGCTTCGCCGGCGACCGCCCGCACCTTTGCCGCCAACTGATTAGCGTCGTCGAGCGTAAGATCGCGGCCAACCAGTACTCGCCAAACCGTGGGAGCGCTCACCACTCGAACATTCTCGAAACGGTCGCGCAGCGAGTCGGCAAGATTGTCGGCGCGCATGCGATCCGCGAATGCGCCCGCCTGCGCGGAGTACCGGTCGTTGCTTTGTGCCGGGGTTTGTACTGCCTGTGATGAGGGTTGCGCGGAGGGTCGCGACGCGGGAAGCGAGGCGCTTGGCTGCGGCCCCTCGATCACTCGCAGTTTCACACGCGCGATCCCGGCGCCGAGCATGTCGATCTCGCGGGCGGCGGCGCGCGACAGGTCGATGATACGTCCCGCGACGAACGGTCCGCGATCGGTGATGCGGACATCGACCTGTTTTCCGTTGTCGAGATTGTTCACTTCAACCCAGGTGTTGAAGGGAAGAGTTCGATGCGCGGCGGTGAGTTGATCCATGTCGTAAATTTCGCCGTTGGCGGCGCGGCGCCCGTTGTAAGGGTCGCCATACCAGCTCGCGACGCCGGTCTCGATCGCTCCCGTATGCGCGGGCGGAGGCGAAGGAAGTTGCGCTCGCGTCTTGCGCGCGCATCCCGTCGCGACCAGCATCACGCCGGCAAACAGCGCGCCGCATTTCCACGCGACTAGCGCCGCACCCGCATGAATAGGCCTTCGGAGCACTAAAACAATTCTACTCAACTACGTTTCGGAGTGTTCGGGCGCTGTTCGCGTCTCTTGTGAGGCTCGCGAGAGGGTCTCATCGTGCATTTTTTTCTTGACTTTCACTGCAAAGAACCTTATAAAGGGGACACAACCGCGCTCTCTCTGAGTGGCGCGAAATTTGATGTAAAGGGAGAATCAATCGATGAAGAACGCAACGAAGAAAAAGGCGCCTGCAAAGAAAAAGGCTGCTCCGAAGAAAAAGAAGTAGTCAGCAGGCTCGATAGTTCGAGTTTAAATCCACGGCCCCGAGAAATCGGGGCCGTTTTTCTTTGTGGCAGAGCGCCGCGACACAGCGTTAAGAAGCCGAAGGCCGGAACAACGCTTCCACCAACGGCTGCAGCTCTTCATACGTCATGCGTCCTGGATGATAAAGCCGCACGATCCCGCCTCGATCCACTAGAACCAGCGTCGGTGTCGTACTCACGCCATACTTACGGAAGTTCTCTTCACTGATGGGCGCCGGAGTGGCGATGATATCCGCGTAACGATCGCGCCGGATCTGATCGATGTAGCGAAGCTCCACGTCCGCGGGGGCTTCCTCGCCGTTGGCAACATAGCCGTACTTCTGCGTGGGGGCTACGATCTCCAAGCCGCGCGGCCCGAACTCCGCCTTCAGCTTCGCGAGGATCGGACCCTCGGCTTTACAATCGCCGCACCAGTGCGCCCAGAAGAAGATCAGTACGGGCTTGCCCTTGGGAAGGGAAACTTTTTCGAGCACCGGCGTCGGCTTACCTTCCATGGTCAGCAGGTTGATGTTCTTTTGAATGCGCGTGCGGATCGAGGTAGTGTAAAAGGTCCGGCGCTGTTCTTGAAGGTACGCGATCGCCTCTGTGCGTTGGCCGCGCATCGCCAGGACGTTGGCCTCCACTTCGATGGCGGCGCCCACGGCGATCGGAAGATAACGTTCCTGGTCGAGCGGGCGCTTCTTCAACTGGCCAAGAGCGAGGTCATAAGTTTCCCGCGAGTATTTTTCTGCCTGATCCAGATTCTTCGCCGCCAGCGAGCCACGCGCCATCCAGCTCAGGGCTTCCAGCATTTCCGGCGTAACGCCGTTCGCGGCGCGATAGGTCTGGATGAATTCGGATCCGCGACGAAAATCGTTCTTGGCGATCGCATCGCGAACATCCTTGATGAGTTCCGCCGGCGCGGACATGGCGGTCAGCAACAGAACAGGGAGCAGGTAGGGTTTCACGGGAACCTCTACATGGAGGATAACAAGTAGCCGCCGTCGACAATGAGCGTCTGGCCGGTCATGTAGGACGATCGGTCGCTCGCCAGCGTCAGCGCGATCTCCGCGATTTCGACGGGCTGCCCGAGATGCTTTACCGGCTGCGCGTCCAATTGCTTGGAACGCCGGTCTTCGTCCTTCCAGTAATACTCACTCAGCACCGTCTGGATCAATCCCGGCGCGATGGCGTTCACGCGAACTCCCATGGGGCCGAGTTCGACCGCGTAGGATTTCGTCATCATGATCAGCGCCGCCTTGGTCATGCTGTAAAGGAAGCTGTGGAACTGAGGGCGCAAGCCGGCGATGGACGCGATGTTGATGATGGAGCCGGATCCCCGCTCGCACATCCCGGGCGCAACCAGCTTCACCAGCCGGAAGGTGCTCTTCAGATTCACCTCGACCATCTTGTCGAACTGGCCTTCGTCCATTTCCAGGCAGGGGCCTTGCGCGATGTTGGTCGCCGCATTGTTTACCAGGATGTCGATGCTCCCGAATTCGTGCATCGTCGAATCGACCAGATTCTGAAGCTGATCGGCCTTGCCAACGTGGCAGGCGACGGGACGAGCGTTGGGGCCGATGGCATGCGCGACTTTATCCAGTGTTTCCTGCTTACGGCCCGCCAGTACGACCTTGGCGCCTTCGCGAGCGAAGAGTTCCGCGATGGACCGGCCGATGCCCCGGCTGGCCCCGGTGACAATCGCGACTTTGCCTTCCAAGATCACAGCGGCTCTTAAAGAGACAGACCTTTTAGATAGTCCCGAAACTCCTGGCCTAGATCGTAGCGCTTCAGTGCAAACTCGACCGTGGCTTTTAAGAACCCAAGCTTGTCGCCGGCGTCGTATCGTTTGCCCTCGAAGCGATAGCCATAGATCGGACGGCTGCGCAGAACGTGCTTCAGCCCGTCGGTCAACTGAATTTCGCCGCCACTGCCGGGTTCGATCGCTTCGAGCGAACGAAAGATTTCCGGCGTCAGGACGTACCGGCCGATGATCGCCAGGTTCGACGGCGCTTCTCCCGCCTTCGGCTTCTCCACCATATTCCGGATTCGATACAGCCGGTCCCGTCCTCCGTTGTGCGCCACCGGCTCCGCATCGACGACTCCATACGCCGAAATCCGATCCGCCGGGACCTCCATGAGTGCCACCACCGAGGCGCCATAGAACTCATATACATCCAGCAACTGGCGGAGGCAGGGAACATCGGCGTCGATCACGTCGTCGGAGAGAATCACCGCAAACGGTTCCTCGCCGACCAATTCACGAGCGCGCAGCACGGCGTGTCCCAGGCCGAGCGCTTCTTTTTGACGCGTGTAGGACACGTCAATCATGTCGGAAACGGCACGTACCGTAGCCAGTAAATCCTTCTTCTGCCGCGTTTCCAGCAGGTGTTCCAGCTCAAAACTGACATCGAAGTGATCTTCGATGGCGCTCTTGCCGCGGCCGGTCACTATAATAATGTTCCGCACGCCGGACTGCATCGCCTCCTCGACGCCGTATTGAATCAACGGTTTATCGACCAGAGGGAGCATCTCTTTGGGTTGGGCCTTGGTGGCTGGAAGGAATCGCGTGCCCAGGCCGGCCGCGGGAAAGACTGCTTTTCGGACCTTTGCAATCATCGTTTCTCATTCTATCGGACGGACGTTCGAGAAAACCGCGAGAATTCTTGAAAGTATTCGGTCGAAATCGTGTAGCGGTTATACTAGGCGAGACCGGAACCGGCATGACCCCATCTCCCCCGCCCAGTAAGTTAGGAATTGCCCTCCGAGTCGGCCTCTACGCGCTGATTGGTTGGCTAACGCTGGTCATCTCCGCCACGCTGATGGTATGGATTTTGGGCCGGAGGGATACGCTTTTTGTAATTGCCGCGCTTTCCGGCTTCGCGGCGGCGGCGGTTGCCAACGCCATCGTCGTACGAATCTATGAGCGGGGCCGTCTTTCCGACCTCGGGCTCGGTTGGACCTCGACGGCGCTGCGCGAATTCTTGACCGGCGCTGGACTTGCGGCTGGCGCGGCGACTCTCATCCTGGCAGGATCGTGGGCCGTCCGGGCCGCACATTTCGAACGCGTACCTGGCTCCGAGCATCCCTGGTCCAGCTTGATCTTTGTCAGCATCGTGCTCTTGTTTGGGGCCGCGGGCGAAGAAATGCTGTTCCACGGATATGCGTTTCAGCTACTGATTCGATCACTGGGCGCTTTCGCCACGATTCTTCCCGTCAGCATCATTTTTGGACTCGCGCATCTCGGCAACCAGAACTCTTCCAAACTAGCGATCTTCAATACGATTCTGTGGGGCATCTTGCTGGGCTACGCTTACTGGAGGACCCGGGCATTGTGGCTGCCGATTGGACTACATTTCGGATGGAACTTCGCCTTACCGCTGTTCGGTGTGAATCTAAGCGGGTTTACAATGAATGTTATGGGCTACGCACTGCGCTGGAGAGCCGGGGATCTCTGGAGCGGCGGCGATTACGGACTGGAAGGCAGCGTGTTAACGACCGCTGTTGTCGTAGTGCTTTTTTTCGCTGTGCATCGAGTATTCCCCGAGCGTCTTCAGGAGTGAGGTGGTTTTATGGCCAATATTTCTCCACGCGTTTTGCTGGCTTTTCTGGCCGTCGCTTCCTTGGAAGCCGATCAGAAGAAACTAACGGTCGACCAGCGCGTTGAAATTCTGCGTGGCCTCACATCGGAATTCGCCACGGTCAAGGTTCCGCTGCCGCGCTCCAGAAAGCCGCTTGATGTCAAGACCGACGGCTCCTACGACAAGCAGGAATGGACCGACATCGGGAAACAACTAGGTCCCGCCGCCCGCATTGGCGATCTGGTTCAGGTGACGCATCTCGAGATCGAAAAGGACTCGATCATCCTCCAGATCAACGGCGGCATGCGCGCGAAGGGTAGCTGGAAAGATCACGTCTCCATCGGCATGGGCGGCGCGACGAATCCGATAAACGGGGGCCAGCCGACCAATGCACCCGGCGGCACCACCATCGCCTTGCGCTTCGGCGAGCCGATCGGCGAGGTCACCTCCGCGGAAATCAAGAAGATGCTCGCGCCCGTCCTCGATTTCAATCAACAGAGCGCGACGCAGCAGTACACGGAAACCATTCCTCCCGAGGTGAAGAAAGCGATCGAAGATAAGAAGGTCATGGTGGGAATGGATCGCGATCAGGTGGTGATGGCGATCGGGAAACCCGTGCGCAAGTCTCGCGAGACCAAGGAAGGCGTCGAGTACGAAGACTGGGTCTACGGCAACCCGCCCGGGCGCATGACCTTCGTCACCTTCGCCGGCGCGAAGGTGGTCAAAGTGAAAGAGACTTACGCGGGCTTGGGCGGGACCGTGGCGGAAACGCCGAAACAACAGTAGCGTCTACGTCATTTCGCGAACCACGCCGAGAAACGCTTCGAGCAGCGGCGATCGATTGTCGCGGCGCCATGCCACGGCGAGCTGCAGCTTGGCAACGGCGCCGGTCAGCGGCCGATAAACCACTCCCCGGCGCGACAGATTCTCTAGCGTAGCCGGTACGAGTGCGACTCCGATCCCCGCCGCCACCAGACTGACGATGGTCTGCATCTGCCCCTCCTGCACGATGCGCGGACTGAATCCCGCACGATTACACATGCTGATCAATTGGTCGTAGAGCACCGGCGCGAGGTCCCGGGGGAACGAAACGAACGACTCCGCGGCCAGCATCTTAAGGGCGACGCGGCTGCGGCGCGCGAAGCGATGGGCCGTCGGTAGCGCGACCACCCAAGGCTCGCGAGTGATGGTGCGGACTTCGATATCGGCTTCGTCGATGGGAGGGCGAAGAAAGCTTACCTGGATGCGTCCATCGCGCAGCGCTCGCGTCTGCTCGTTCCCGGCGAGCTCATGAAGCGTAAGGTGCACCTGCCGGTGACGCTCGCGAAAAACGCGTACCACTTCGGGGAAGACTCCATAGAGCGCCGATGTCACGGCTCCCACGCCCAGATGGCCAATCTCCCCCCGGCCAGCCAGACGCGCCAAGCGAACTGCTTCCTCCGCCTCGTTCAGCGTGAGCCGAGCGCGTTCGAGGAAAACCGCGCCGGCGTCGGTAAGCGAGACGCGACGCTGGGTCCGCTCCAGTAGCCGAACTCCCAGCTCGCGCTCGAGTTTCTGAATCTGCTGGCTCAGTGCGGGCTGCGCGATCGAGAGTTGTTCCGCCGCGCGACGGAAGTGAAGATTCTCAGCGATCGACACGAAGTATCGAAGTTGGCGCAGCTCCATCTCGTCCCGCAGTGATAGCGTCCGCTTATCAGTCTATCAAGTCCGCGTATTAGACACTTATGAATCCCATGGCTTTTAATGAAAAGTAAGCGGTATGTGGATTGTTAGACTCGCGCTCCGCCGCCCCTACACCTTTGTGGTGATGGCGCTGGCGATCCTGTTGTTAGGAATTGTCGCGGTGGCGCGCATGCCCGCCGACGTGTTTCCCGATATCAACATACCTATCGTGAGCGCAATCTGGACCTACTCCGGCGTATCTCCGGAAGAGATGGCGGATGTGGTTACAACCCGATCCGAACGGGGATTCACGACCGGCGTCAACGACATCGAGCACATGGAATCGCAATCGCTCGCGGGCCTGTCGGTGATCAAGATCTACTTCCATCCCAATGCCAAAATCGACGCGGCCGTGGCGCAGGTCTCCGCGCAGTCCAACTCGATTCTCTCGGTGATGCCGACGGGGCTGCATGCCCCGAGCGTGATTCGTTACAACGCGGCGTCGGTGCCGATTCTGCAACTCGATCTTTCGAGCGATACGCTCAGCGAAGGGCAGGTCTACGACATCGGCTACAACTTCCTGCGCACTCAGCTCGCGAATACGCAGGGCGCCAGTTTTCCGCTGCCGTACGGCGGGAAGCCGAGGCAGATCATGGTGGACTTGAACCCGCAAGCGATGTACGCCCGCGGCCTTTCGGCCAGCGACGTTGCCAACGCGCTGAACTCGCAGAGCCTGATTCTGCCCACCGGAAGCGCGAAGATCGGCACGCGCGAGTATCGTGTGGAGCTGAACAACGCCCCGCGGATTGCTGATGCATTTAACGATCTGCCGGTCAAGACGGTAAATGGCGCGACCATCTATCTTCGCGATGTGGCGCAGGTTCGGGATGGCTCCGCCGTCCAGACCAATATCGTTCGCCATGACGGGCGGCGCGGGGCGGTTTTAACGGTCCTGAAGAACGGCGATGTCTCGACCATCGAGATCGTCAAGAAAATCAAGGAGGCTCTGCCGCGGATTCTTTCTTCCCTGCCTCCCGCGTTTCACGTGACCACGTTGTTCGATCAATCGATCTTCGTCAAAGCGGCGATCGCGGGCGTGATCAAGGAGGCAATCGCGGCCGCGGTCCTCACAGGCCTGATGATCATGCTGTTCCTGGGAAGCTGGCGCAGCACGCTGATCGTCTGCATCTCGATCCCGCTGTCGATTCTCACGTCCCTCGCCGTTTTGTATGCCCTGGGCGAGACCGTGAACATCATGACGCTGGGAGGCCTGGCGTTGGCGGTCGGAATCCTGGTCGACGACGCTACCGTTGAGATCGAGAATATCCATCGCAATCTCGGCATGGGTAAAGGCGTGGTGGAGGCGATCCTCGACGGCGCGAGGCAGATTGCTGTTCCAGCTTTCGTATCGACTCTGTGCATCTGCATCGTGTTCGTTCCCGTAGTCTTCCTGACCGGCGCGGCCAAATATCTGTTCACGCCGCTGGCGATGGCCGTTGTAATTGCGATGGCCGCCTCCTATCTCTTATCGCGCACGCTGGTGCCCACGATGATCCGCTACCTGATTCCCGCGGAACTGCGCCTGTATCAGGGTCCGGAGGGTGAAGCCGATGTCACGGACGCCGGCCTGCTTTGGAGCCTTCATCACGCATTCCATCGGGGATTCGAGCGTATGCGGGACGGATACGCCGGCATTCTGGCTTCGACACTGGCCCATCGAAAGCTGGTGCTGGTCTGTTTTGTGCTGGTGGCGATCGCGTGCGCAGGGCTTTATCCTTTCATCGGAGCGGATTTCTTTCCCCAGGTCGACGCGGGACAAATCCGGCTTCACGTCCGGTGTCCCGGCGGCACTCGCGTCGAAGAGACCGAGAAGAGTTTCGCCCAGGTGGAAGACTCAATCCGCCGCATCATTCCACCCGACGACCTGGCGACGATTCTGGACAATATCGGCCTTCCCTACGCCGGATATAACCTGGCGTTCAGCGACACGGTTACGCTGGGGCCGGCGGACGGCGAGATCCTCGTGTCGCTTCGGCCGGGAAATCACCGGTCCACGTGGGACTATGTCCGCGAAATGCGCCGGCGCCTGAGCCGCGAATTTCCCGACCTGACGTTTTTCTTCCAGCCTGCCGATATGGTGGGACAGATTCTCAATTTCGGAATGCCTGCACCCATCGACGTGCAGGTGGTGGGGCCGCTTCGCAATCTGGAAAAGAATCATGCCATGGCGGAGGAAATCGCAAGACGGATTACCAAGATTCCGGGCTCTGCAGACGCCCATGTACATCAGGTCAATGACGTCCCGATGATGAAGTTCGACGTCGACCGGACGCGCGCCGGCGAAATGGGTCTGTCCCAGTTGGATGTCGCGAATGGATTGCTGATTTCGCTCAGCTCAAGTTCGCAGCTCAGCCCCAACTGGTGGGTGAATCCGTCAAACGGCGTCGATTATCCCGTGGTCGTCCAGACGCCGACGTACCGCATGGACACACCTGGGGCGATCCTGAATACACCGATTCACTCAAACGCCACCAACTCAACCGAGCTTTTGAGCAACATGGCGCAGGCGAAGCGTATGGTGACCACCCAGGTGGTGAATCACTACAACGTCCAGCCGCTATACGACGTGTACGCCAACGTACAGGATCGCGACCTCGGCGGAGTGGCGCGCGATATAGATCGCGTCCTGGATGAGCTGCGGCCGAAGCTCGCCCCGGGCAGCTTCTTCGAAATGCGAGGCCAGGTCGGAACCATGCGCGCATCGTTTACCGGCATGGCCTACGGATTAGTGTTCGCGATTCTCCTGGTCTACTTCGTTATGGTGGTCAATTTTCAATCCTGGACAGACCCATTTATCGTGTTGATGGCAGTGCCCGGGGCGCTGGCCGGCATCCTGCTGATGCTATTCTTTTCGCGGACCACAGTGAGTGTTCCGGCGCTGATGGGCGCTATCATGAGTATCGGCGTGGGCACCGCGAACAGCATCCTGCTGGTGGTATTCGCCAACGATCTGCGGCGCGAAGGAGCCGATGCGCTGACTGCCGCTTATGAAGCCGGGCGCACTCGTCTGCGCCCCGTGGTTATGACCGCTGTCGCCATGCTGGTTGGAATGATTCCGATGGCGATGGGCCTGGGCGAGGGCGGCGAACAAAACGCTCCACTGGGACGCGCCGTGATCGGAGGACTTCTGTTCGCGACCACGGCGACCCTTTTCATCGTGCCCGTGGTTTATAGCATGCTGCGCAAAACTCCGCCGAAGATGTTCGACGAGATTGAGGCAACCGACTGATGGCGATGAATACGCAAATCGAGCGTGAGATCGACCACGGCGCGCCGCAAAGGCCTCGGAAAAAGTCGCATGCCGGGTTCCTGATCCTTCTCTTTGTCCTTGGCGCGGCTCTGGCTGCGGGAATCGTTTTCGAATTGATGCAGCGGAAGACGCAGGACAAGAATCTTGCTGCCACCGCCAGCGAAGATGCTACGCGCGCCCCGTCGGTAAACGTCGGCCGCGTCAGGATCGCCCCGGCGTCATCCATGATCGAGCTGCCCTGCCAGACGCTCGCCATGGTCGAGACGCCGATTTATGCCCGTGCCGACGGGTACATCAAGCAACGTCCCGTCGATATCGGCGATCGGGTAAAAAAGGGCCAGCTTCTGTTTGAAATCGAAACGCCGGAGCTGGAATCACAGGTGGAGCAGGCCAAAGCCACACTCGCCCAGTCCAAAGCGGGCCTGCAGCAGTTACGGGCGAGCCTGCTGGCGGTCCAGAGCAATCTGCATCTCGCCGAAGTGACTGCGACGCGCTGGAAAAACCTGACCGAGAAAGGCGTCTTCGCGAAGCAGGATCTGGACGAAAAACTGGCCGCCCTGGAGCTGGGACGGGCCAACGTGAAAGCCGCGGAGGAAAATGTCCACGCAGCCGAGAGCACCATCTCCGCGAACGAAGCCAATCTGAAACGTCTGGAGGAAATGAAATCGTTCAACCGGCTGGTAGCTCCGTACGACGGCGTGATTACATTCCGCAGCGAGCACTCGGATCTCGGCACGCTGATCACGGCGGGAAACACGTCTTCGTCCAGGGAGATCATGCGCGTTGCGCAGATCGACACCTTGCGCGTCTTCGTCAGCATTCCTCAGACGCATGCCGGAGTGATTCGCGACGGTATCCCGGCGGATTTGACCTTCGACGAAATTTCCGGGCGTGTGTTCCACACCAGCGTCGCCGGCATCACCCATTCGGTTGACGCAAACTCCCGAACGATGCTCGCGGTGCTGTTGATCAAGAATCCGAAAGAGGAGCTCCTCCCGGGAATGTACGCCAAAGCTCGTTTTTCCCTTCCACACGCGGTAAATGTCCTGATGCTTCCGGCGGACGCTTTGATGCTTCCGACAGAGGGCCCTCGAGTGGCCGTTGTGGGCGATGATCACAAGGTGCATTTTCGTCAGGTCACACTGGGACGCGACTATGGCTCCGAAGTCGAGATTCAGTCCGGCTTGAACGAAGGAGATCTTGTCGTGCTCAGCCCGAACGATTCCATTCGTGAAGGCGTCACCGTTATTCCCAAAGAACTCGTCCGATAAGAATCATCTGTGGACCTCGATTCGATCCAGCGGTTAGACTGTTTCAAGTGGTCTCATCCTCAGAAGTAGTCATCATAGGAGGCGGTATCGTTGGATCGAGCATCGCCTATCAGCTGACCAAGGCCGGCTGTCGCGACGTGCTTATTCTCGAACGCGAGAGTCACCAGGGAAAAGGTTCCACGGGAAAGAGCATGGGCGGCGTGCGCGCGCAATTTTCGACCGACGTCAGCATCCGGATGTCGCTCTATTCCATCCCGTTCTTCCGCGATTTTGAAGAGGTCATGGGGCATCCCTCCGGCTACCGGCCGCAAGGATACTTGCTGGTGGCGACGAACGACCGCCATATGGGCTACCTACGGACCAACTACGAGCGGCAGGTGGCGGCTGGTCTGAAGACCGTTCAGCTCTTGTGCACCCACGACATCGTAGGCATCGTGCCCCAGCTTCGATCCGACGATGTCATCGGCGGCACGTTCTGTTCGACGGACGGCTTTGTCGATCCTTACAGCGTCATGACCGGTTTCACGCTTCGCGCGATCGACCAGGGGGCGAAGCTGCAAACGGATGCGACCGTGACGGGCATCGAACGCGACGCGAAAGGCATTGCGGCGGTGCGGACCTCCCAAGGGACCGTCTCGACCCGCACGATCGTCAACGCTGCCGGGGCCTGGTCGGCCCACGTGGCGAAGCTCGCTGGGTTGGACCTGCCCGTGGAGCCCTTGCGGCGGATGCTGGTCCCGACCGAACCATTCGACAAAATCTCCCACGGCGCGCCTATGACTATCGATATGTCCACCGGCTTCCATTTCCGGCCCGAGGGATTAGGCTTGCTGATGGCGTGGGCCGATCCGGAAGAGAAATCAAGTTTCAATACCAATTTCGATCGTTCGTTCGTCGAGAAAATTCTGACGCTGGGAGTGAGCCGTCTGCCGGTGCTGGAGGAAGTGGCGGTGAATCCGTCGCGCGCCTGGGCCGGCCTGTATGAAATGACTCCGGATCACCATCCCATTCTTGGCGCCGCTCCAGGAATTCCCGGACTATTTCTGGCGAGCGGCTTCAGCGGTCACGGCGTCATGCATTCGCCGGCCACGGGTAAGATCGTGGCGGACGTCATCCTGAAGGGTACAACCGACCTGATTGACGTGAAGTTGCTCGATTACAATCGTTTCGCCGAGGGCAGAATGATCGACGAAACCGCGGTTTTTTAAGCTTAAGGAGGGTTCTTGTCTTCTCTCGAAGGAGTTTTCTCGGTTCTTCCAACTCCATTTCACGACGACGCCTCGCTGGATATGGACAGCATGCGCCGCGTGGTCGATCTGTTTATCGAAGCCGGAGTCAGCGGCCTCACGGCGCTTGGCGTCACCGGTGAAGTCGCCCGGCTTACCGAAAAGGAGCGCATCACGGTCCTTGATACCGTGGTCAAGCAAGCTGCCGGACGTGTTGCCGTGATCGCGGGAACGACGGCGGAGGGACTTCACACCTGCATCGAATACACGCGCAATGCCAAGAACGCCGGGGCTGCGGCGGTGATGATCAGTCCTCCTCGAATGGCGAAACTCAACTCCGAGGCTGTGGTCCGCCACTTCGCTGCGGTGGCAGAGGCCGTGGACGTCGAAATCGTTGTGCAGGATTACCCGCCGATTTCCGGATTTACCATGGAGCCGAGCTTACTGGCGCGCATCGCGACCGAGCTTCCGGGCGCCCGCACCATCAAACTGGAAGATCCGCCCACGCCCTTCAAGACATCTCGCATTTTGGAAGCCGCAAAGAACACGCCAGTGCGCATCTTCGGCGGATTGGGAGGCGTCTTTCTGCTGGAGGAATTGATGGCGGGAGCCACCGGCGCCATGACCGGATTTGCCTATCCCGAAATTCTGGTTGAGATTGTCAACTCCTTCCGCTCCGGCGACGTCGATCACGCGGCCGACGTGTTTTACCGGAATGTTCCGCTGATGCGGTTTGAGTTTCAGGAAGGCATCGGCATGGCGATTCGCAAAGAGGTGCTGCGCCGCCGCGGAGTTCTGAAGAGCGCGGCGTTACGCGCGCCTGGAACGAAGCTGGATGCCGCGACCTCGGCCGCGCTCGATCGGGTGTTGGATTGGGTGAAAGAAAATCGGAGCGCGGCATGCATCTCGGCTTGACCGGTAAAATTGCGATGGTCGCCGGCGCCAGCCGTGGACTGGGATACGCCGTCGCGCGGACGCTGGCCGCCGAAGGGGCGCTCGTTTCGATGTCTTCGCGCGATGCGGACGCTATTTCGGCCGCGGCCCAGAAGATTCAGAAAGAAACCGGGGGCACGGTGCTCGCGGTCGCCGCCGACGTTCAGTCGTCCAAAGATATCGCCCACTGGCATCAGGCGACACTCGACCGGTTCGAAGGAATCGATCTTCTGTACACCAATTCTGGTGGCCCTCCGCCGGGCGCCACGCTCAGTTTCGACGATGCCACCTGGCAGCGCGCGTTCGATCTGCTGCTGATGAGCGCCGTGCGCATGATCCGGCTCGCGGTTCCTTCCATGACCATGCGTGGCGGCGGCAGCATCGTGATCCCGACGTCTTCATCCGTGAAAGAGCCGATCGCCAACCTCGCGCTTTCCAATATTCTGAGGGGAGCGGTCTCGTCGCTTGCGAAGACGCTGGCGATCGAGTTGGCTTCGAAGAGTGTCCGTGTGAATCAACTCGTTCCCGGCCGCGTTGATACGGATCGCGTGCGGGAACTAGACGAGGCGAACAGCAAGCGCCTCGGGATTCCGGTCGAGGAGCAACAGAAGCGCATGGCCGGCACCATTCCAATGGGCCGTTATGGCAATCCGCAGGAGTTTGCGAACGCGGCCACTTTCCTTCTATCGGATGCGTCGTCGTATATTACGGGCGCCACTTTGCAGGTGGACGGCGGGCTGATCCGAAGCGTCCTCTAAATGCGCTTTTCTAGCATGATCACGGCCGTCGACGCTCATGCGTGCGGCGAGCCGGGCAGAGTCATCACCGGAGGCGTCCTCGACGTTCCCGGCGCGACCATGTTCGACAAGAAGGTTTATCTCGAGACTCACGCCGATCACATCCGCCTCCGCATGCTTCGTGAACCGCGCGGATATCCGGCCGCGAACTGCAATCTGATTCTGCCGCCCACGCATCCCGAGGCTGATGCCGGATTCGTCATCATGGAGCAGGTCGAGTATCCGCCGATGTCCGGGTCGAATACGATCTGCGTCGTAACGGTGCTGATCGAGACCGGGATGGTCCCGGCTACGGAGCCCGTCACGAAGCTGAAGCTCGACACGCCGGCCGGATTGATTGGCGTCGAGGCCGAAGTTCGCGACGGCAAGGTCCGGCGAGTCACGTTTCGCAATGTTCCCGCTTTCGCGACCCATCTGGACGCGAAGGTCGAAGTGCGCGGGATGGGAACAGTGGTTGTCGACGTAGCTTTTGGAGGAATGTTCTTCGTAATCGCCGATGCCGAGCCGCTCGGATTCAAGTTGACCCCTGATGAAGCGAAGGACATCGTTCGCGTTGCCGAAATAATCAAGGCTGCAGCGCGCGAGCAGTTGCCGGTGGTGCATCCCGACAATCCGGGGATCGCTGGCATTACCATTGCGCAGCTTTCCGGCCCGCCGTCGAACCCTGCGGCGCATCGCAAGAATACGGTGATCGTTTCGACGGGAAAGCTGGACTGGTCGCGCCCATCTTCCTGGACGGGTGCACTGGATCGCTCGCCGTGCGGAACCGGGACCTGTGCGAAAATGGCAGCGTTGTACGCAAAAGGACAGCTCCCGCTCCATCGGGATTTTGTCCACGAAGGCATTCTCGGAACCACTTTCACTGGACGACTGATGGAAGAAACCCGCGTCGGACCTTTTCCGGCGGTGGTGCCTACGCTTTCCGGTCAAGCCTGGATCACAGGATTTGCGCAGTACGTGGTCGATCCCGATGATCCATTTCCCGACGGGTTCACGGTCGGTGACATTTGGGGGTGAACATGAATCGAAGAACATTCCTGGTTACGGCAGCGGCGGGAATCGGAGTCGGGAAGGCGGAGCCTCAGGACGTCCCGGAACTCATCCGAAATTTGAAGCCGATGACCGATGGCATCCAGCCGATCACCGACGAAGAGCGCCGGGCCCGCATGGAAAAAGCTCGCCGCCTGATGCGCGAGAATCAGCTCGGCGCCATCGTTCTTGAGGGAGGCTCCAGCCTGTTCTACTTTACGGGAACGCGCTGGAATCCGACGGATCGCACGTTCTGCCTGGTGTTTCCCGCCAAGGGCGAACCTGCCTGGATCGTTTCCGCGCAGGATGAAGCAAAGGCGCGTGGAGCCATCCGGATGGCGACGGACGTCCGGGTGTGGAGAGAGGAAGGCGCGGCGTACAAGCTGGCCGTTCAGTTTCTCAAGGACCGAGGCGTTTCTACCGGACAGATCGGGATCGAGGAGCGAGTACGGTTTGCCGTTTTCGACGGCCTTCGCAAGGAAGCGCCCGCGCTCGAATTCGTCAGCGCCGATCCGGTTACCGCCGGCTGCCGCGTCATCAAATCCCCCGCCGAGCTGGCCCTGATGCAGCGGGCGAGCGACATTACCGTCGCAGCCTACAAAGCCGCCTTCGCCACCATGAAAGAAGGAATGACGCAGGTGGATATGCGCAACTACATCTCCGCGGCGTACCAGGCCCTGGGCGTAACCGGCGAGGCGATGGTCAGTTTCGGAAAGTACACCGCCTTCCCTCACGGCAGCATCACTCCGCAGAAACTTCGGGAGGGCGATCTTGTGCTGGTGGACGATGGATGCAGCGTAGATGGCTATCAATCCGACATCACGCGGACCATCGTGTTCGGCAAGTCCACCGCACGGCAGCGCGAAATCTGGAGCCTGGAACGAAGAGCGCAGGACGCGGCCCTGGCGGCTGCCAAGCCTGGCGCATCCTGTGAATCCGTGGATGCCGCTGCCCGCAAGGTCATCACCGACTTCGGCTTTGGTCCGGATTACAAAGTCCCGGGGCTGCCGCATCGGACCGGGCATGGAATCGGTCTGGACATCCATGAATGGACCTACCTGGTCCGCGGCAACAAGACGCCCCTTCAGCCCGGGATGTGCTTCAGCGACGAGCCGATGGTCGCCATCTATGGCGAATTCGGCATTCGCCTGGAGGATTGCATGTACATCACGGAGACCGGGGCCAAAACGTTCAGTAAGCAAAGTCCGGCCATCGATCAGCCGTTTGGGTGAGGAACTATGCCGCAAACTGATATTTCTGAGTCCGCTTACCGGACGCGCATCGCCAAGGTGCAAGACGCGATGAGGGAATTCGGGCTGCAAGCGATCGTGCTCGAGCCAGGCCCTGCGATGCAGTATCTCACCGGCGTTCGCTGGGGACGCAGCGAGCGGACCTTCGCCGTCGTGCTTCCCGCCAAGGGCGATCCGGCCTACATCTTGCCAGGCTTTGAGGAAATGCGGGCCCGGGAACTGATTCACGTGGGCGACGACATCCGCATCTGGCAGGAGGATGAAAGTCCCTACTCGCGGATCGCGCAGGTTTTAAAGGATCGGGGAATCACCGCCGGCCGCGTGGGCATCGATGAAACCGCCAGGTTTTTTGTCTTCCAGGGCATCCGCAAGAATGCCCCAAAGCTGGACTATGTGACGGCACAACCAGTACTAAAGTCCGCCGGGGTAGATACGTCGCAACCCGGGCGAGGGGCACGCCCGTCCCAGACGAAGTGAGCGAGGCGGGTCCTAGTACCAAAAACTATCTTCAGATTGTACTAGAGAGGGATTTTACATCCACTAGCTGAAGGATATCTTCAGGGTGCATGCGATCCATACTCATCTCACCCAACCAAGAATTACGAAGCCAGTTCGAACAAGCCGTCGCGCCTCTCCGGGGCATCGGGTTGTCCAAGCGCCTGGAGGCTTATCCTGAGGCGGACTTGCTGAGCAGGGTGGTCCGAGCGTGGGCGCCTGACGTAGTGTTCCTCAGCATGGAGGATCCGCAAGCGGCCGAACTCGTCAGCCGCCAACTGAGCGCGGAGTTCCCTGGAGTCCAGGGGATCGGCATTCACACGTCGCATGATTCGTCCGTATTTCACCTTGCGCTCCGCCTGCGTCTGCGCGAGGTTCTGATTGCTCCGTTCCAGGCAGAGGACCTCGTTAACTTGATCGACGACGTCAACAAGCACCTGGAAGCCAATCCGGTAAACATCGGATGCGCCAACCGGTTCTTCGCGTATCTGCCCGCGAAGCCCGGCGCCGGCGCTTCCACCATCGCCGCCAATGCCACGTGGGCTTTCAGCGAAACCGAAAATTCCCACGTCCTTCTCGCGGATTTCGACACACATTCCGGCATGTCGGGCTTCATGTTCAATGTGGACCATGAATACTCATTGGCCGACGCCACCGGGCGGACCGTCAACCTGGATGACGAATCCTGGCAGCGCCTGGTGCGGAAGGTCGGCAACATCGATTTGCTGCTGTCCGGCGCGCCGCGCATGAATGACGAGAACATCAACATGAAGCAGGTTGGACAGTTGCTCGAATTCATCCGGCGAAACTACAGTGTGGTCAATGTTGACCTTCCCGATTCGTTCGACGAACGGTCCCTCGCGGTCCTGCGCGAAGCCAGCCGGATTTTCCTCGTGACAACTCCCGAATTACCCTCGCTGCGCATGGCCCGGATGAAGGCCGGTCTGCTTCGGAAGCTGGAACTGGAAGACAAAGTATGCCTGCTGGTGAACCGCGTTTCCCGCAAAGCGGACCTGAGCGGCGATGAGATCGAAGAGACCGTGGGACTGCCGGTATTCGCGTCGTTCCCCTGCGATTACGCGGATGTCACGAAGTCGATAAGGGAAGCGAAGCAAGCCGCTAAGCTCGCCCCCAGCATTCGCCTGTTCGTTCAGAAATTGCTGGACAAGAACCCGCCGCGAGAGAAGAGAGCGCGCTTCATCCAGCGCTTCGCCCTGGTTCCTCACAAGTACGAATTCAAGAGCTAACTAGTACCGGCCACTGCTCGGTTGGATATGGCGCATCGCTCGCGATGTCTTTGAAATTGGGAGCAAATCCAAATCTTCTTCACGACCCGGATGATTTCATCATTCTCCGTACTGCAACTAACTGTGCGGATTCATTTTAATCGCGAAGAAGTTTGGTTATTCACCTGCTTTGATGCTTGGGCTCTAAGTGTCTGAACCACGGGTCCACGGGGTCCGTGCGCGGGAATTTTGCGCAATTGCAATCGTACCAAATGCCTTTCAAATATCGATCGCGCTACGGAACCGGCTGGATCGGCTGATTGCCATGGAATTTTCACCCGTCTCCCCCTCCACGCCTGTGCCTGCGGGCGCATATCGTCTTTCGGATGTATTACAGCACCATGATTCGGAACCGGAGTCTGCATCTCGCGCTGCACTCCTTTTGCCTCCGTCTGCCACACCTTTTTCACGCTCAGCGCAGTTTAGTCGACCACGCCCAATATTTGGATGGCAACCATAGGGGATTCAAGAAACGTGAGTTGTCACGGAGATCGTTAGCACGGAGACCGTTAGAATGCTAAGCCACGACGCAAACGCCAAGAACAACGCGAGCGCTGCCACCGTCATTTCTGCAGAGCCGTTTTTGACGGAAGAAGAGCGAAATCAAGTCTTATTCGATTGGAACGTCACGCAGTCCGAATATCCGCCCGTGTGCGTCCACGAACTGTTTGAGCAGCAGGTCGCAAACGACCCTGATGCCATCGCGTTGATTTACCGCGACCAGGAATGGACGTACGGGGACCTGAATCGGCGCGCCAACCAGGTTGCCCGACACCTCCGCAAACTCGGAGTCGGTCCAGATGTACTGGTCGGTGTTCTGCTGGAGCGTTCTTTCAACCTGGTGGTGGCGCTTTTGGGCGTATGGAAGGCAGGCGGCGCTTACGTCCCTCTCGATCCTTCGTATCCAGCCGACCGGATCTCGTTCATGCTGGCCGACGCCGAAGTAAAGGTTTTGCTGACCGAGGAAAGATGCAGGCCGTTGGCGTCTGCGATGACCGGTGAGACCGTATGTCTCGATTCCGGCTGGGCCTCCATCGCTACCGAGGACGGCACCGATCTCGATCCCGCAGCCGCTCCCGCCAATCTCGCGTACGTAATGTACACGTCAGGCTCGACGGGCAAACCCAAAGGCGCAATGATCCAGCACGACGGGTTAGCCAACTATCTGTGCTGGGCGATCAAAGCCTACGGCATTCAGCCGGGTGACTCGTCGGTCGTTCACACATCGATTTCATTTGATCTCACGGTCACCAGCCTATACACGCCGCTGCTGGCGGGCGCCGCGGTAGAACTGCTGCCCGAAGCCATGGGCGCTCAGAACCTAATCGAAGCTTTGCGGCAAAAGAAGCGCAGTCTCGTTAAGATCACACCCGCCCATCTCGAGTTATTGAGCCAGCAGCTCAGTCCCGAAGAAGTGGACGGAATGACCAAGACCTTCGTCATCGGCGGGGAGAATCTTCTCGCGGAAGGTCTTCAACTCTGGCGAAACTCGGCGCCCGGAACGCGATTAATCAACGAGTACGGTCCCACGGAAACGGTGGTTGGCTGCTGCGTCTATGAAGTTCGGCCGGAGGACCCCAAGAGCGGTTCGATCCCGATCGGCCGGCCGATCGCCAATACACAGCTCTACGTGCTCGACAACGAATTGCAGCCGGTCCGCCCGGGGGTGATGGGTGAGTTATACATCGGCGGGGCAGGCGTGGCGCGAGGCTACTTCAACCGGCCCGAACTCACCAAGGAGCGGTTCTTGGCGGATCCATTTTCGAGCCAGCCAGGCGCGCGCATTTACAAGACGGGGGATTTCGCCCGTTATCGTCCGGATGGCGTGCTTGAGTATCTCGGCCGAATCGACAACCAGGTAAAGGTTCGCGGCTACCGCATCGAGCTGGGCGAGATCGAAGCGGCCCTGGCGAATCATCCCGAAGTACGATCTTGCGTAGTTCTGGCACGCGAGGATGTTCCAGGAGACAAACAACTGGTTGCCTACGTCGTCCCCCGGGATGACCGGAAACCGGATTTCGAGCAAGTGCGCAGCTTCCTGACACAAAGGCTGCCGGAGTATATGGCGCCCGCGCATTACGTTGTACTCGATGCCTTTCCGTTAACGCAAAACGGCAAGATCGATCGAAACGCCTTGCCCGCCCCTGACTCGCGCGCCGTGGGATCCGGGAGCGAGGCTGCGCCTCGGGACGCAGTGGAGCGACAGCTTGCCGAACTCTGGGCCAAACTCCTGCGCGTCCGGCATGTCGGTATTCACGATGACTTCTTTAAGCTGGGAGGGCATTCCCTGCTAGCTGTGCGCATGTTGGTGGACCTCGGAAAACTGGGCTACCAGCGATTGCCATTGACCGTGCTGGTGGAAGCTCCCACCATCGCCAAGCTAGCGGACGTATTGCGCCAGCAGGCTCGCGGGTCATCCGAGACTTCCGTTGAATTGCCGCAGGTCCAGATCGATTTGGCAAATCGGTACCGGCCGTTTTCGCTGAACAGCATTCAGCAGGCCTACATGATCGGACGGTCGGATGGAGTTGAGATGGGAAATATCCCGTGTCAATCCTACAACGAGGTCGACATGGAGGATTGGGATCGGGACCGCTTTGAAAACTCCCTCAACAAAGTGATCGAACGGCACGACATGCTGCGGTGCGTCGTGTTGAAAAACGGCGATCAACAGATCTTGCCGAATCCGCCGCGATACAAAGTGGAAGTCGACGATCTGCGCGCACTGAAGCCGGACGCCGCCATGGCGCGATTGGAAGCGACCCGCGAAAAGATGGTCCGCTGTTCTCCCGATCCGGATCAATGGCCCCTGTTCGAATTCCGCGCGTCCCGCCTGGACGAACGCACAACGCGCTTGCATATTCGAATCGATTTGCTGATCGGCGACGGGCGCAGCTACGAGATCCTGTTCAACGAGCTGATGGAGTTCTACAGGAATCCTGAGGCATCGCTCCCCGCCCTGGAGCTTACCTTCATGGATTATCTGACGGCTCTAAATTCCGTCGAAAACACCGGCGCGTTTCGTGACGCCCGGGAGTATTGGCTGCAACGCGCACCGTCTCTCCCGCCCGCTCCGGATTTACCGCTGGCTAAGAATCCCGCTGCGATTTCTAGGCCCGTTTTTAAACGGCGGACCGCCAAGCTCGACGCGGAGGTGTGGCAAAAACTGAAAAACCAGGGTGGGCATCACAGCGCGACGCCTTCAGGAATTCTTCTCGCCGCGTACGCGGAAATACTCGCGATGTGGAGCAAGCAGCAGCGCTTCACGGTCAACCTGGCGCTCTTCAATCGGCTCCCCCTTCATCCGCAGGCGAACGATATTATCGGCGACTTCACGTCGGTCTCGCTCCTGGAGATCGACAATTCGGACGCTGCGCCTTTCGCACGGCGCGTGCTGCGGCAGCAGCAGCAGCTATGGCGGGATCTGGATCACCGTCACTTCAGTGGAATTCAAGTGATGCGGGAGCTACGGCGGCTGCAGGGTGTGGGCCCGAAGGCGATCATGCCTGTCGTCTTCACCAGTCTTCTGAATCTCGACGATCAAGGCGAAGGGACCACCTGGTCGTACCGGATCGGCAAACCTGCGTTCACGATTACTCAGACCCCCCAGGTTTATCTCGATTTCATCGTCCAGGAAGACAAGGGATCCCTCATTCTTAACTGGGATGCAGTGGATGAGCTTTTTGCCGACGGCATGCTGGACGACATGTTCGATAGTTTCCAGCGTCTCCTCCGGGAACTTGCGAACACTGACGCGACTTGGGATTCCAGCTTCGCGGACACTTCTCGTCGGCTGCTTCCTTCGGGGCAGTTAGAAATACGCAACCAGGTGAATGCCACCGAAGCTCCGGTGTCGGATGAGCTGCTTCATACACCCTTCCTCAAACAGGTCGCCGAGAGGCCGAACCAGCTCGCCATCTGCACGCCGAAGCGGCGACTGACCTACGCTGAAACATATCAACGTGCCTGCCGCGTGGAGCGGGAGCTGTTGGATCGTAGCGTAGGGCCCAACCAGATGGTGGGCGTCCTGATGGCGAAGGGCTGGGAACAGGTTGTCGCCGTTTTGGGGATCCATTTTGCCGGCGCGGCGTATTTGCCGATCGATTCCGAATTGCCCGTGGAACGCCAGCGCTACTTGATGGAGAACAGCAACGTCAAGGTGCTTCTCATCCAATCCGAGTTGCAGTCCCGCCTGGATGTGCCGCAAGGAATTCCAGTTCTTGCGGTGGACACGATGGAACCCTTGGAATCCGTTCCACCGGCTCCGCGGAGGCGCCAACAGCTCGACGATCTTGCGTACATCATTTATACGTCGGGGTCGACGGGCTTGCCGAAAGGCGTGATGATCGACCATCGCGGTGCGATGAATACCGTGCTCGATATCAACCGGCGATTTGACGTCGGCCTTCGAGATCGCGTGCTTGCGCTTTCGCGATTGAACTTCGATTTGTCCGTTTACGACATCTTCGGTCTGCTGGCTGCGGGAGGAGCCATCGTTTTCCCCGCGCCGGAGCTCGCGCAGGATCCGTCGCATTGGGCCGAGCTGATTGTGTCCGAGAAGGTGACGCTCTGGAATACTGTGCCCGCCTTAATGCAGCTTATGATCGAGGAGGCCAGCCGCAAAGGTGGGACAGGGATTGGCACGACTCTTCGTGTCGTCATGATGAGTGGCGACTGGATTCCAGTCAATCTGCCCGCGCAGATTCAACGCGTATTACCCGAAGCAGAAATCATCAGCATGGGCGGCGCGACCGAGGCGTCCATCTGGTCGATCATGTACCCGATCGAAAAAGTGGACCCGAACTGGAAGAGCGTGCCTTATGGAAAGCCGATGGTGAACCAAACTTTCCATGTATTGAATCAGGCCCTCTCGCCGAGTCCTGTATGGGTGCCCGGCCAACTTTACATCGGAGGGATTGGCGTCGCCAAGGGGTATTTTGGCGACGAGAAAAAAACGAATGCCAGTTTCATCCAGCACCCAGTCACTAAGGAACGTCTTTACCGGACCGGCGATCTCGGCCGCTATCTGCCGGACGGAAATATCGAGTTTAT
>DATGGL010000245.1:0-54511 GCA_035308605.1 Bryobacteraceae bacterium | reverse complement strand
GAACCGATGAGAAGGGAAACATCTGGGTGGCGGCGAAAGAGGTGTATGCGTACTCTCCGCAAGCCAGGCTGCTCGGCCAGATCGATCTGCCGGAGACCCCGTCCAACCTGACGTTTGGAGACGGCGATTTCTCTACGCTCTTCATCACCGCGCGCACCTCGGTATTCCGCGTCCGTGTCGGTGTAAAAGGAGCCTCGAATTAGCCGCAGGTATCCGGACCATCCCCTTCCTGGCGTCGGCGCGCTGATCTTCCGGCGTGAGGCGATCCTTCTGGTGGAGCGCGCTCGCGAGCCGCTAAAAGGTTATTGGTCGATTCCCGGGGGACTGGTTGAAAGTGGGGAGAATCTTCAAGACGCGATCCGCCGCGAAGTGCTCGAAGAAACCGGTCTTCACGTAAAAAACGCGGCGATGTTCGAGATTTTCGAGCGCATCATGCGCGACGCGGCGGGCCGCGCCGAATATCATTACATCCTTGTCGACTACGTGTGTAGAGTGGTGGGTAAGGAGGAACCTCGCGCGGGCGACGATGTAAGCCGCGTCGAATGGGTGCGCCGCCAGCGGCTTAGCGATTTTCGGCTGACCGAAGGCACGCTCGGGGTAATCGAAAGAGCATTTGATGCACGTCGAAGACGTACTGGAGTTTGAATCCCTGCGAGCCCTGCTGGGGCGCTACGTGCGCAGCGCGCTCGGCCGCGGAGAGCTCGATAGCGTGGCCCCGGTCTCTGACCGGTCCGCAATTGAGGCCCAGCTTGCCGACGCAGCTGAGGCGATCGAGTATCTAAGGACTGCGGCGCGGCCCCAGCCGGCCTCACGAGGCGCAGCGATTCGGGTCCGGTTCGATGAGATTGACGATCCGGGTACCTCGATTGCGAGGCTTCGCATCGAGGGCGCGACGCTCGAAGCGCAGGAGATCTTCGAGTTGGCCCGTCTTCTCGATCTGGCCGCGGAAGCGCGATCGGTTCTGCTCGCCGCCCGCGACCGGTTTCCTCGGATCGGAGTTCACGCGTCGGGGATTGCGGATTTGCGCGAGCTGACGAACGATCTTCGCGGAAAAATCCTCCCGGATGGCAGCGTTGCCGATTTTGCGAGCGTCGCTCTGGCCCGGTTGCGGCGGGACGTCGAGCGGCAGCGTCACCAGATTCAGCAATCGCTCGAACGCTTCCTGCGAACGCACCACGAGGATGGGACGCTCCAGGAAGATTTTGTGACCATCCGCAACGATCGGTTCGTGGTCCCGGTGGTTACGGGACGCGAGCGGCGCGTCGAAGGCGTGATTCATGGCGCCAGCGGCAGCGGCCATACTCTGTTCGTCGAGCCGCTGGAAACAATCGAGCTGAACAACGAGCTGGTCCGGCTTCATGAAGAAGAGCTGCGCGAGGTTCACCGCATCCTCCGGGAGTTTACCGCGCGGCTTCGCGAGCATGCCGTCGAGATCGGATCTACCGCGCGGGCGCTGGGAACGCTGGAGCTGCTCTTCGCAAAAGCGGAGTTCGCGCTCGATTTTCATTGCTGCATTCCGAAGCTGAGCCCGGAAAACGCTCGCCGGCTGAATTTGCGCGAGGCCCGGCATCCGTTGCTGGTGGACCTGTTCCGCACGCAGAAGAAGAATGTGGTTCCCGTATCGCTGTCGCTCGACGATTCCGAGCGAACGCTGTTGATCAGTGGGCCAAACACCGGTGGTAAAACGGTTGCGCTGAAAACGGTCGGGCTGCTCGCCCTGATGACGCAAGCCGGACTGCCGGTGCCGGCCGTGGAAGCGGAATTTCCAGTATTCGATGAAGTGCTGGCCGACATCGGCGATCACCAGTCGATCCAGGAAAGTCTCAGCTCGTTCTCGGCACACATCATGGCTCTACGCCGCATGCTGGAAGCAGCCGGTCCGGATTCGCTGGTTCTCATCGACGAGCTGGGCCGGGCCACGGACCCGGAGGAAGGCGGGGCCCTGGGGGTCGCCGTGCTCGAAGATTTTCGACGCCGCGGCGGTTTCACGCTGGCGTCGACGCATCTGATGGCCATGAAAGTCTATGGCGCGGCGACGACAGGCGTGCGCAATGGATCCATGGGATTCGATGACGAGACTCTGGAGCCGACCTACGTTTTGCGGCTGGGCGCGCCGGGGAAATCGGCAGGTCTGGACATTGCGAGCCGGCTGGGCCTCGATCCAGCCCTGATCGCGGCGGCGCGCGAGCGGATGACGTCGGCGGAGCGGGACGTATCGCATTTCCTCTCGGAGCTGAACACGCGCCTGGACGCGATCGAGCAGGAACGCCGGGAGATCGCTGAACGCGTGAAATTGGTTTCGGAGCGCGAACAATCCCTACAGCAAACCTGGGAACGCAAATATGCGGCGAAGCTTGGTGAAATTGAGCAGCGTGCCGCGACGCTCGCGGGTGAATTCGAACAGCGGGCGCACGAGACTATCGAGGACCTAAGCCAGAAAGCCCGCACTCGAATCGCAAAGACGAAACGCGAATACCAGGAGTCGGTGGAAGCGATCACGGTTCCGGCTTCAAAAGCTGCGGGGCAAGTGAGTCCGCCCCGGCTCAAACTCGAACCGGGCGCGCGCGTGCGTTTGAAAGGAATCCGTCAGCCTGCCACCGTTCGCCGGCTGCTCGCGGGCGATCTGCTCGAAGTAGACGCCGGATTCTTGAAAATGCAGGTGTCCTCGTCGGACGTTGAAGAAGTTCTGCCGGCCGGCGAGGGGCCCACGAAAGCAGTCAGTTTCCGGCAAGGCCCGAGCTTCGACGGATCGTATCGGGAGATCAACGTAATCGGGCAGCGCGCCGAAGCTGCCGTGGAGCAGGTGGACAAAATGCTCGACAGCGCGGCGCTTGCCCAGGTCGACCGCGTCCGCATAGTGCATGGGCACGGTATGGGTATTTTGAAGAGAGCGATTGCGGATCTGCTGAAAGAGAATCCGCATGTTGAGAAGTTCTATTTCGCGCCGCCGGAGCAGGGAGGCTCTGGCGCCACCATCGTAGAGCTAAAGTAGTCCTTCCATCTTTTCTGCGATTTCGAGCATCTTCACGACGCTGTTCCAATTTCTGGCGGTGCCCGGCACCCCGAGAATCTTCTCGACGGACGCCCACGGCAATTTCGACCGCCCGGCGCCGTTGGGGAAATAAATATAGAGCTCGCGGCCGTCGATATGTAGTTCCTCAGGGTCGGCTTTGATCTTGCCCAGGCGCTCCAATGCCGGCTTGTCAGGATGGTTCCCGAGAAACGTGACCAGGAATTTGCCTGGTTCGATCCCAGAGCGTTTCGCGAAGGGATTTCTCGCGATCGTGTCTCTCAGCTCGGCGGTCGTGCGGAGAATGACATTCGAATGAAACCCGAACTTCTTCTCGATTGCGTCTTCGATGCGCTTCCGCAAGCGATCGAGATTGCGTTCTTTCGTCTTGAAAATGACGTTTCCGCTCGCCACGTAGGTCTGCGGCTCGCTGAGGTCAATCGATTCGTAAAGCGCCCGCAGAGCATCCATCTTAATGGTCCGCCCGCCTAAATTGATGCCGCGCAGCAGCGAGATTACGACGCCCATTATTAAACTCCAGCGGCGGAAACTGCCGTGCCACTGTTAAAATTGTATTCTCCCCATGGAAATCGACAAAGTTTACGAGCCGCAGCGGTTCGAGCCGCATTGGGCGGAATGGTGGGCTGACTCGCAAATCTTCCGCGCCGAGGCGCGTCCGGGCGAGCCTTATTTCTCCCTGGTGATTCCACCGCCGAACGTGACCGGCGCTCTGCACATCGGCCACATGTTCGAGCACTCGATCATTGACGCCCAGGTCCGCTGGCAGAGGATGCGCGGCGTTAACACGCTCTGGCTGCCCGGGACCGACCACGCGGGCATTTCCACGCAAATCATGGTGGAGCGGCAGCTCAAAGAAGAAGGTCTGACCAAGCACGACCTGGGCCGCGAAAAATTCGAGGCCCGTGTCTGGGAGTGGAAAGAAAAATACGGCGGGCGAATTCTCGAACAGATGAAGCGAGCCGGCGTCAGCGTCGATTGGACGCGGCTCCGCTTCACGTTAGATCCCGGGCTTTCGAGAGCCGTCCGGGAAACGTTCGTTCGGCTTTATGAAAAAGGCCTGATCTATCGCGCGGAGTACATGGTGAGCTGGTGTCCGCGCTGCCAGACCGCACTTTCTGATCTTGAAGCGATTCCAGAGGAGACCGACGGGAATCTGTGGCACATTCGTTACCCGGTGAACGGAACTTCGCTGAAGCTGGTGGTCGCGACGACACGCCCGGAGACGATGCTGGGCGATACCGCCATCGCGATCAATCCGAAAGATCCGCGCGCGTCCGAGCTTGCCGGGAAGACCGCGCAATTGCCCTTGATGGATCGTCCGATCCCGATCATCCTCGATGAAATGGCCGATCCCGAGTTCGGCTCCGGCGCGGTGAAGATTACTCCAGCGCACGATTTGAACGACTTCGAAGCCGGAAAGCGCCACAAGCTCGCCAGCATCAAAGTGATCAATGAGGACGCGCAAATGACGGCCGAAGCCGGGCGTTTCGCGGGCCTTGACCGGTTTGAGGCGCGTAAGCAGGTGGTCGCAGAGCTGGAAAAGCTCGGGCTGCTAGAAAAAATTGAGCCTTACAAACTGAGTTTGCGGAAGTGTCAGCGCTGCCGGACCATCGTCGAGCCGCTGGTCTCGATGCAGTGGTGGGCGAAGATGAAGCCTCTGGCCGAGCCCGCGATCAAGGCGGTGGAAGACGGGCGCATCACGTTCGTCCCGGCGAACTGGGCCAAGACGTATTTCGAATGGATGTACAACATCCGCGACTGGTGCATCTCGCGGCAGCTCTGGTGGGGCCATCGCGTGCCGGCGTGGCACTGCGGCGATTGCAAGAAGATCACCGTCGCGCGCGAAACGCCCACAACTTGCTCGCATTGCGGGTCCGCGGCGATTGAGCAGGATACGGACGTGCTCGATACGTGGTTCAGTTCGGGGCTGTGGCCGTTTTCGACGCTCGGCTGGCCCGACGACACTCCGGACATGCGCGCGTTTTATCCGACGACGCTGCTGGTGACCGGCTTCGACATCATTTTCTTTTGGGCCGCGCGGATGATCATGCTCGGGATGGAGATGACGGGCGAAGTGCCGTTCCGCCAGGTCCACATTCACGGACTGGTTCGCGATGCCGAGCGGCAGAAGATGTCGAAGACCAAGGGGAATACGATCGATCCCCTGGTGATCAACGATAAGTACGGCACGGACGCCGTGCGGTTTGCGTTACTGGTGAGTGCCGCGCCTGGAAACGATATCGCGCTCAGCGAGGATCGCATCGATTCGGAGAAAGCGTTCGCCAACAAGATCTGGAACGCGTCGCGGCTGCTGTTCAGCAAACCCAAGGAAGGTGTTGGAGAACCGGTTTCGCTGGCGGATCGATGGATCACCAATCGCTTCAATCGGTGCGCGGAGGAGGCCAATCGAGCCTTTAGCCAGCACCGCTATCACGAAGCCGCCGATCAGTTGTATCACTTCTGGTGGGACGATTTCTGCGACTGGTATCTGGAGCTCAAGAAGCTGGAAACGGACTGGAGCTACGCATATGTCATTCACGAAAAAGCCCTCCGGCTGTTGCATCCGCTGATGCCGTTCATCACCGAAGAGCTTTGGCAGAGGCTAGAACAGCCGGGTAAGTCGATCGCTCTGGCCCGATATCCGGAATTCGATCCGGCGATGGTTGATCCTGCCGCGCAACAGGAAATGGAAGTACTTCAGGCCGTCGTGACGGAAGTTCGGCAAGGGCGGGCAGCGGCCAAGATCGATAAGAGTGAGGCGCTAAATGCGGATATCAGCGCGCCGGCGCCCACGCACGAAATTATCGAGAATCAGCGCGCCTCAATCGAGCGCCTTGCGAACATCAAGTTCAACTTAACGCCAGGGTCGCAAGCGCCCTTCGTAGTGAAGCTGAGCATTCCGATCGACCGCGCCCGACTCGAGAAAGAGAATGAACAACTCGAAAAGCTGATCGCAAACTCGATGAGGCAGCTCGAAAATGAGGAGTTCTTGAAAAAAGCTCCCGAAAAAGTCGTGGTTTCGATTCGCGAAAAGAAGGCCGAGTACGAAGCGCAACTTGCCAAGAATCTCGCCGCGCTGAAGATTGCATGACATTCGATGTAAGTCACCCCGATGTCCAGCGGGCCATCGATGCTGCTCTCGCCGAGGACATCGGGACGGGCGATCTTACGACTAAGGCCTGCATTCCTCTGCGGCTTCCTGCGGAGGCGAAGTTTGTCGCGCGGCAGGATATGGTTCTCGCGGGCGCCGAGCTGATCGCGCTGCTGTTTGAAGGCGCGAAGCTGCGCAAGCATAGCGGCGACCGGCTGGTAACGGGAGACGAGATAGCGGTCGTCCGCGGACCGGCGCAGATGCTGCTCACTCGCGAGCGGGTGACATTGAACTTTCTCCAGCGCCTCTCCGGCATCGCGACGCTTGCTGCGAAGTTCGTGGCGGCCGTCGAGGGAACGGGCGCTCGAATACTCGACACGCGCAAAACCACGCCGGGGCTGCGGGTCCTCGAAAAGATGGCGTCGGCCGCCGGAGGCGTCGTGAATCACCGCATGGGACTGTACGACGCGATTCTGATCAAGAACAACCATATTCGGCTGGCTGGAGGGGTCCGGGCCGCGATTGAGAAGGCACGGTCCGCGCAAAAGCCGATCGAAGTCGAGGTCCGGACACGCGCGGAATTAGAAGATGCGCTCGCCTGTGGCGCCTCGCGCGTGCTGCTCGATAACATGACGCCAGAGCAGGCGGCGAACGAGATCGCGTTCATTTCTGGTCGCGCGGAAACGGAAATCTCGGGAGGTGTCACGTTGGACAATGTCCGCGCTTACGCCGAGGCTCGACCGGATTTCATCTCGTCGGGCTCGATCACGCATTCGGCGGTCGCCGTCGACATTAATTGCGGCATTCATGCCCTTTGATCTCGAATCGGTCCGCTCGCGCTTGCCGGGGCGGCATATTGACTGGTTTACCAGCGTTACGTCGACGATGACGCTCGCGGCGAGCCTGGCGCGGGACGGATGCGCCAGCGGCACGGTAGTCGGAGCCGATGGGCAGGTCGCCGGCATCGGACGCCACGGGCACTCCTGGCATTCGGAGGCGGAAGCTGGTCTGTATGTGTCGGTGGTCTTGCGGCTGGCGGTTCCGTCGAATGTGCTGCCTGTCGCGATGCTGGCGCTCGGCCTCGCGACTCAGGAGGCGATCGGGCGCGTCACCGGTCTCGCCGCGGATTTGCGCTGGCCGAACGACGTGATGGCCGGTGGAAAGAAATGCGCTGGTATTCTCGCGCAACTAGAAGGCGACGCGGTGATCGCAGGTATCGGGATCAACGTGAATCACTCGAAGTTTCCACGGGAGATCGAACCCTTGGCGACCTCGCTCCTGCTGGAAGGGCAGCGCGGAGTCTCTCGTGAAGATCTTCTCGTCGCTTTGCTGGAATCGATCGATACTTCGTGCCAGGTTCTAAAAGAACCCAAAGGCGCCGACACAATCCTGAGCATGTTCGCCAGAGCGTCAAGTTACGCCGCTGGGCGTCGCGTGCGCGTGGAAAAGGACGGTGTTGTGATTGAAGGAATTACGGCGGGCCTGGACCCGTCGGGATTCCTGCTTGTCCGGGACGATAGCGGCAGGGAGACTACGATTCTTGCCGGAGGCGTGCGGCCGGCCTGACGTGACCGAAAACTATTTCAACTATTTTACGGAGATTGAGGAGCACTTTCAGAAGGCTCGCGGGACGGGGTTGTTCCTGTTATCGCCGGTCGACTGGGCCCTGATTGAAGCGTGGAAGAACGCCGGGATTCCGCTGGAAGCGGTGATGCGCGGGATCGACGTCGCATTCGAAAAATGGCGTTCGCGGCCCGCAAAGGCGCGGATTCACATGGTCAATTCCCTCGCCTACTGTTCGCAGGCGATCGCTTCGGAAGCGCAGGCGTTAGCTGCCGGAACGCCGGCGACTGCTCGCGACGCGAAGGCCCCGTTCGCCCCCGATGATGTCCGGGATTTTGTTGTGCGAAATGCGGCGGCGCTAAGGAAAGCCGGCCATGAGGACCTCGCAGCGTCGCTGGAGGCGCTGGATGTCGACGCCCTGTATTCCGATCTTGAGCAACTCGAGCAGAGGCTCACGGCGCTGGAACAGAAGATGATCGGGCGGCTTCAGGCGGCGGCGACCGAAGACGAGCTGTTCGAAGCAAAGCGAACTCTCGATCGAGAATTGAAGCCGTATCGCGGGAAGATGACGGCGGATCAGCTCGCGATGCTCGAAAAGCAATTCCTGGAGCGGAAGTTGCTCGAATCCGCGGGTCTGCCGAGATTGAGTCTATTTTATCTCTGATACCATTACTTCCCATGAAGCTAGTGGCCGCATTGGTGTGCTGCCTGATCCTGGTGGGCTGCGCGAAGAAGGAGCCTACCGCCTGGAATAAAACTGAAGCGATGATTCCCGCGCGCGACGGTGTCAAGCTGCACACGCTGATCTTCGCTCCGAAAAATTCCACTGAGAAATTGCCGTTTCTGATCGAACGGTCGCCTTACGGTTTTGACAACGGGCGTGCTGAACGGACATTGGCCACGCGGTATAAAGAACTCGCCGACGAAGGATTCATTTTCGTATTGCAAGACATCCGGGGCCGCTATCAATCGGAAGGCCAGTTCGTCATGCAACGGCCGGTCCGCGATCCAGGTAAGCTAGGTTCCATCGACGAAGGCACCGATACATACGACACCATTGACTGGCTGCTGAAGAACGTTCCGAATCACAACGGCCGGGCCGGATTGCTGGGAATTTCCTACGGCGGCTGGCTGACCGCGATGGCGCTTATCGAGCCGCATCCGGCGTTGAAGGCTGCCAGCGAGCAGGCCTCGCCCGCCGACATGTTCCTGGGTGACGATTTTCATCACAACGGGGCATTCCGCTTGAGTTACGGATTCGAGTATGTCGCCCGGATGGAGACTGGAAAAACGCAGTCTTTTTTCGATTTCGACAAATACGATAGCTTCGACTGGTATCTCTCCCTGGGGCCGCTATCGGAGATCGACAAGCGCTACTTCCACGGCGAGAAACCGACGTGGACCAACTTCGTCAATCATCCCAACTACGACGCGTTTTGGCAGCAGCAGGCCGTGAATCTGATTCTCAAGAAAAACGCCGTGCCCAATCTCAACGTCGGCGGGTATTGGGACCAGGAAGATTATTACGGCCCGGTGAAAATCTACGAGACGCTGGAGAAGAATGACACCGATCACAAGAACTTCCTGGTTCTGGGTCCGTGGCGGCATGGCGGCTGGGGTGGAGAAGGGAAATCCTTAGGGCCGATCGATTTCGGCGGGGATCAGTCGAAGTATTTTCGCGAGAAGATCGAAGCGCCCTGGTTCGCGCATTGGCTGAAGGACAAGGGTCCGTTGAATCAGCCCGAGGCGATGGCATTCGAGACGGGCCGCAATTCGTGGGAACGATATGACGCGTGGCCGCCAAGAGATGGCGTCCAGATGAAAAAGCTGTACACGTCTGCATCCGGCGCGCTGTCTTTCGATACTCCCCGAGACGCGTCCGACAGCGCGTTTGATTCGTACATTTCGGATCCCGCGCATCCTGTGCCCTATCGTCATCGTCCGGTTCCTCCGACGTATTCGCAGAACTCGGGATGGACCACGTGGCTGGTGCAAGATCAGCGATTCGTCGATCAACGGCCCGATGTCTTGAGCTGGAAAACCGAGCCGCTCAAGAACGATCTGGTGATTGCGGGCGATGTGGTCGCGCATCTGTTCGCGTCGACTTCCGGCTCGGATAGCGATTGGATCGTCAAGCTGATCGACGAATATCCCGAGAACGATCCAAAGTTACCGGGCTATGAGCTGATGATCGACGACGAAGTGTTCCGAGCGCGCTTTCGCAACAGCTTCGAAAAACCGGAGCGCGTCGAACCGGGTAAGGTGGTCGAATACGCGATCGACATTCATTCCGCCAACCACGCTTTCCGGCAGGGTCATCGGATCATGGTGCAAGTACAGAGCACCTGGTTCCCGCTGATCGACCGGAATCCGCAAACGTTCGTCGAGAATATCTACAAAGCGGCCGCCTCGGATTATCAGCCGGCGACGCAGAGGATCTTCCGGTCTTCGAAATATCCGTCTTATGTTGAGTTGCCGACGCGCTACTAGAAGGCCTGGCTGGAAGTGATTCCGGTGGCCTGAAGCGCCACTGCCATTTTCTCGAGCGCCGATTTATGGATCTGTGAAACGCGGCTTTCGTTGATCCCCAGTACGCCGCCGATTTCCTTCATCGTCATCTCGTTGGTGTAGTACAACAAAACGACTTTCTGATAACGTTCCGGCAGCGTCTTCATCGCGTCGCCGAGGACGTGCCTGAGCTGCTCGCGTGCGCAAATCGAATCGGGCTGCGTTTCGGGTTTGCTCGGGAAATCGGGAGCGGGGAGATCTTCATTTTCATTGGAACGCGTGGAAGCGGACACCAGACCCACATTGCGCAGGTCCAGCATCATGTTGCGCCAGCGGTCCACGTCCATGCCGAGCTTTTCGGCGACTTCGGCTTCCGTGGGAGTGCGTTGAAGCGTCGCAGCCAGATCGCGAGTGGCTGCTTCCACCTGCTTGTGGCGGCGGCGCATGTCGCGCGACGCCCAGTCGAGCTGGCGAAGGCTGTCCAGAATCGCACCCTTGATGCGGTGCTTGGCATAGCTCGAAAACACAACTTGTTTTTCGGGATTGTATTTGTTGGCGGCGTCGAACAGGCCTAGGATGCCGGCATGAACCAGATCGTCCAGATCCACATGAACCGGGAGATTCTCGTGCACACGAACGGCGATCGCTTTCACCAGCGGCAGATGCTCCAAGACCACGCGATCGCGCCGTGCCAGCCGGGCGGCCTGCTGGCTGGCGCTGGCGACCTTAGATTGCGTCGGCGTGTGCAACGTCGTCGCGGTCCCCATCGGCTTGACAGGCGCTGTGCGCGCAGCCCGTGGCTTGTCGTTCGCTGGAATGGCGCGAACGGCTACGGCGGCAACAGCGGCGGTCTTGCATTTCATCATAAGCATCCTAAAACTCTCCTCTTCCGAATCAACAAACCCCTGTGAAATTGACAACGCACTGCCTAAATGCACGCTCCCGGCCAATTACCCGCTCTACTCAAAAGAGGTTGTTCCGCCGATACAACAAACGGCAGCGGAACCCGGTGTTTTTCTTTGGAATCAGAGGGAACCCTTAGAACCGGCTGCCACGGCCCAAGCGTTCGCTTGAGCTCACAACCCGAAGAGCATCCTGGCACAGTACCGATTTGGGACTCTGATTCCACCTTCATCTCCCAGACTGAAACGTTCGCTGCTGATTCGGAAATCCTGGGCAGCGCAAACGCTGACAATTAGCAGGTTAAGGTCGAGTGGGTGGGTTCGTATCTCGAAGATACACCTTAGATGGGATCTAATAATATTCTCAGGCGGGATATGCCGCTGTCTTAATCCGCTCGACCCTTCAGTACCGCCAGCCACGTGCGGAGTGCAATTCCTCCTAGGAAAATCCATGTGGCCAGGCGAAGATTGCCTTCCAGCGTCAAACCGGCCAGCAGCGCCAGCATCGCGTAGCAGGCCATCGCGGCTACAAATCGGAGATCCACAAGAACTTTACGAACCTTTACCGGCTGGGCATGTTGTAGGAGAATGCAAACTGCAGCCGGATCTGGTCTCCTTTGTACTCAGTAGGGAGCGGGGGGAAGGGATATGACGCGCTAATCGCGGCTACGGCCGCACGGTCCAGGGCATCGGTACCCGCGCCCTCGGCAATCACCAGCTTGGGAACGCCTCCGGTGCGATCGATCGCGAACTGAACCAGCACGCGCCCGCGGCGTCCCAGGCGCGCGCTTTCCGGCAGAATCGCCAGCCAATTGCGGCGCACGGCAGTCAGGACCTGAATTAAGTATGGTTTGAAATCGACGCCCTTAGGGTCGCTTAGAAGCTGTAGATTGCTGCCGATGCGTCCGGGCGCGGGCGCCTGATTCAGATTCGGGATCGTAGTACTGCTGTCTCCGATATCGCCCACGATGGTGCCGCCGCCTCCCTGAATCGGATTGGGCGACACATTCCGGGCGACTTCCTCGACGGAGGTCTTGGTGGAGGGGACAACTGCGTTCGGATTGGGAGCAACCACATGAGCCGGCCCGGCGCCAACGTTTTCAAACGCAAGCTTCGGCTTCTCGGGCTGAGGCGGGGGCTGCTGCGGCTGGACCGGTTGCGTCGAGATCACCGGGGGCGGCGGAGGGGGAGGGCTGGCGGCGGCCTCTATCTTCGGTGGCTCGATCTTCGGAGGAGCGGCGGCCGGCGCGGGTAGCGGGGCTCGCTCGACGGGGCCTGGGGCCGGCTGGGGCGCGCGAAATCGGGGCGCCTGCGGCTTGGGGGCGGCTTGCGAACTGCGCACGTCCAGCTCACGCGATATTTTGCCGGTGTTCACTTCTTTTTGGGTGGGCTCGAAGTACCTCGGCATTACCAGATGCACGGCTTTATGAAGGTCGGGTGTCACGACGGGCGCGGGACGAGGACCCTCGACGTCGGGCAGGGCCAGGAACAGACCAATTACGGTGACATGAAAGATGACCGAGCCTAATCCGTCAGTTAGGAGCCGGCGCCCCGTGACAGGCTCCCGCCAGGGACGAAGCAGATTCAAGTCTGCCGGATCAGCGACACGTATCCCAGGCGGCATTATCCTAAGCCAATGTAACGACGAATTCCGCAGGGCCGAGGTTGCTTAGACTAATGGTTAATTGAAGTTAGCCCGACCCGAGAGCGCGTGCGACCACGCGAGAATGCTCTTCGATCTTAGCAAGAATTCCAAACGCGACATCCAGTGCCGCAAGTGCCTGCTCGCCTGTTACGCGGGGCTTTTGGCGGGTTTTCAAGCACTCGATAAAGCCTTCCAGCTCCAGGCGCAGAGGCTCCTCCTTGGCCACGGAAAGCGGCTTGAAATCGATTTTCATGGGTGGGTCGACGTGGAAGCGGACCGCATCCTGGCGGCTGTAATCGAGCGAGATATATTCGTGCGGCTGAAATAGCCGTAGCTTGCGGATCCGCTCGGTGGAAACCCGGCTAGCCGTGAGATTGGCGATGCATCCGCCCGGGAACTGGAGGCGAACGTTGGCGATATCCACCTTGGGGGAAAGGATCGAAATGCCGGCGGCGCGGATTTCGTCCGGCATTTGCCGCGTAAGCGATAGGACAATATCGATATCGTGGATCATCAGGTCGAGCACAACGTCCACGTCCAGGCTCCGCGGGCCGGGCATGCTCATGCGGTGAATTTCGAAGAATAAGGGTTGGGTGACCGCCGATTCTACCGCGACCACAGCAGGGTTAAACCGCTCTAAATGCCCGACTTGCAGGACCTTTCCGAAGCGGTCCGCAGTCTCCAGAAGACGCCGGCCAGCCGCAGGATCGTGGGCCAGGGGCTTTTCGATCAGGACGTCGACGCCCAACTCCATCAAACGGCAACCGATATCGGCGTGCGTCACCGTCGGGGTGGCGACTACTGCGGCATCCGAACTGGAAGCCACTTCCTCCAGGGTCTGGAAGGAAGGACAGCCGAGACTCGCGGCGACCCCGGCGTCGAGATCGAGAACGCCCGACAATTCGGCGTGCTCTGACTGTTGCAGGACGCGGACATGGTTGCGCCCGAAAGCGCCGGCTCCGATGACCGCGATTCGGGGATTCGGCACCCGTTAAGCGGTGGTTTTCGCGGCCATCATCGCCGCGATGCGGGCGTTCATTTCGCGCGTCAGGTGTGGAGTCAGGCCGATCAGGCGCTCGATCAGCATAAGCTGGCCGCGATGGTGCATCTCGTGCTCCTTCGCGCCCAGAATCATCTCGAAGCGGGACTTCGATGGCGGCTGCATCCCGGCAGGGAACGTGACGGACTGGCCCAGGAAATCGTCGTTGGCGGTTTCCAGCCAACTGGTGAAAGCATCGCCTTCGGTGCGCAGCATCCCGATAATTTCAGCTTTGCTGCGAGACTTCTTTTCGTTATCGAGCAAAGGCATGAGGAATCCGGCAAAATCGAAGCCTTCGAGCGTCGTGCGCTTCTCGACTTTATGGAGCTGCAACGGCAGCCTGGTAACCAGCGCGATATGCGCCAGCATTTCCGCAACGCTGCGTGTATCGGGCGTGGCGCGGAAACCGTATTTATCTTCGCCAATCTCCTCGGCGATTACGATGGTGTTCTTCCGCACCGTGCGGAAGCTCCCCGCTAAATCTTTTGCTCCGTAATATGTCATGAGGATAGTTTACTCTTTACGAAAGTTGAACTAGGCCGGTCGGGGACCTGCCCTACCTTGCCGTCTGGCTTCAAACTACGCTCGTCCGCGAGCTGCGGCGGCAGCGGGAATGGCCGCGGGAACAGGTTGCGGCGCGGGGACCGGCTCCGCGCGAACCAGGCCGAGCAGCTTGCGCAGCTCTGTGTCCAGCTTCTTTTTGGCGTCGGGATTGTCCTTCATGAACTGCCTGGCATTCTCGCGGCCCTGGCCGATGCGCTCGCCTTTGAAGCTGTACCACGCGCCGCTCTTTTCGACCAGATTCTGCGCGACGCCGAGATCGATCAGATCGCCTTCCTTTGAAATCCCCTCGCCGTAGATAATGTCGAACTCGGCCTCGCGGAAGGGCGGGGCCATCTTGTTCTTCACAATCTTGATCTTGGTCCGGTTGCCCGTAACCGTTTCTCCGTCCTTGATCGCGGCGATGCGGCGGATGTCGGCGCGCACGCTCGAATAAAATTTCAGCGCGCGGCCGCCGGTGGTGGTTTCCGGATTTCCGAACATGACGCCGATCTTTTCACGGATCTGGTTGATGAAGATCAGGCACGTATTCGACTTCGAAACGATTCCCGTCAGCTTGCGCATGGCCTGCGACATCAGGCGCGCATGAACGCCCATAAAGCTGTCGCCCATCTCGCCATCGAGCTCGGCTTTCGGCACCAGAGCGGCTACGGAATCGACGACCAGCACGTCGATGGAGCCGGAGGTGATCAGCGCGTTCGTAATCTCAAGCGCCTGCTCTCCGTAATCGGGCTGCGAGACCAGCAGATTATCCACATCCACGCCCAGTTTTTTGGCGTACACCGGATCGAGCGCGTGCTCCACGTCGATGTAAGCGGCCATGCCGCCGACCTTTTGCGCTTCCGCGACAACTTGCAAGGCGATGGTCGTCTTGCCGGACGATTCCGGGCCGAAGATTTCGGAGATGCGGCCGCGCGGGAAGCCGCCGATGCCGAGAGCATAATCCACCGAAATCGAACCCGTGGAGATGGTCGGCACAGCCTGCACAGCCTGCGCGCCCAGCCGGATGACGGATCCTTTGCCGAACTGTTTTTCAATCTGACCGAGGGTTGCGCCGAGAGCGCGGCTGCGTTCTTTTTCGTCCATGTTGCGGAGATCCTTCTTCTCGGGGGGAACTACAATTATACCGCCTAAAACATTAAAGCCGGGTCCCGTTTTGGGGCCCGGCATATTCTTTTTACTTCACGACTTCGAAAACCGTCAACGGACTAAACTCGCGCACCCAATGGCTCGTTCAAGCGATGCCTGGGTTCAAGCAACGTGTTGCGCGCGGTAATGGGCCAGAATTTCGTTCATCTGGTCTTTCAGGCGCAACTTCTGCTTCTTCAAGCGAACCTCTTCCACCTGTTCCTGATCGGAAAGGTGGGCCTTGGCTTCCAGCGCTTCCAGTTCCTTGTGAAACTGAGCGTGCTGTGTAGCCAATACGCGGTACTCTTCGCTGGTCGCCATCAGATGCGCTTTAAGCTCATCTTGCGTGTTGCTCTCCATCAAACACTCTCCTTGGTAGTTTGTGAGATCCACGCCGAGTCTGATTGGTTGGATTGTTCGGGCTCGGTGGGTCGTAGACATTCATTCTGGACAGCCGGTCACCGACGGCCGACTGTGCACCATGACAATATCATGAAAAAAATCTCATGACAATAGCGGCTTCCACGGGTTCGCGGTAGTACTCGGGCCGGTGTCCGACAGCCTGAAATCCGGCACTTTCGTAGAGGCGCACCGCGGCGGCGTTGGATTCTCGAACTTCCAGAAACCATACGCCGGGAAACCGTTTTATGGCGTGCTCAAGAAGAACGCTTGCCACGCCGCGCCGCCGGTATGCGCTGTCCACCGCGATATAGAGGACTTCGCGCTCGCCCGGGGCCACCTCGCGCGACGCCACGAATCCAGCCACTGCCCCATCGATGACGCCGACCACGCAATCGTGCTCAAGATAGTCGGCGGGTTTCCAGCTTGATGGACCTTGAATGATTGCGATGTCCGGAAGGTCGGCTTGCGTGGCGGGCCGGACGATCATCGGGTGACGATTCGCAGAATGCCTACGCCGATCAGGGGCAACCCGGCCATGCTGAAGCACACCGCCGCGAACCCGAAATGGTCAACCATCGAGCCGATCGCCGGAGAAAGAAAGGTCTGCATCAATCCGTACGAGAAAGTCAACACAGCGACCCCAAAGCCGGCGCGAGCCGGGCCAAACATATCGATCGGCATCGCGTAGAGGTTGGTCGTGATGCAAACGGCCCAGAAGGAACTCATCGATATCGCGCCGGTGGCCAGCGAAATCGTGGGCATCAGCGGAATCGCCAGAGTGAAGGCCAACGCCGCGAATCCGCAGATCCAGCAGACACGCATCCGCGCCTCCAGCACCTCCGCCCCGCCCCGAATCCAATGAAACGCCATCCAGCCGCCGAAAAAGCCGCCGACCGTGGAGAAGACGTGCGGAATCCACGCAAAATCACGATTTGCGACTTCTTGCGACAAGTGCCATTGTTCGACAAAGTAGATCGTGGTCCAATTGGTCCACAAAGTATAAATCGACATCAGGAAGATCGTAGAGGGAACCAATCCCCACAGCCGGCGGTCGCGCATCAGTTCGCGCAGACCGCCGGTGGGGCGCGCAGTTCGCTCGGGATGGGCGGGGACACGCTTCGCGGTGAACAGCCACAGCGGAATCCACAAGATTCCGAGTGCGCCACAGAGGACAAACGTGGATCGCCAGCCATACAGCGGCGCGACGGCGGCGACGATCAGAGGCGCAAGCATCAACCCGAGGTTGATTCCGACTTGATTCAGCGCCGTTCCGATCGCGAGTTCGCGCGGCTCCAGATACAATGCGTTGGCTTTCCCAAAACAGGGAATTCCGGCGGCTTCCGCGATACCCAGCAGCGTGCGCGAGGCGGCCAGTTCCCGGACATTGTGCGTGAATCCCGTCGCAGCGCCTGCCAATGACCAGACCAATACGGCGATGCTGATCCCGGCGTTCAGGCCGACTCTATCGATGAAAAGTCCGGCAAGAGGCGCAACGGCCGCGTACAGGATCGAAAAGACGGAGACGATTTGTCCGTATTCCTGATTCGAGAGATGAAACTCTGTTTTCAATGACGGCGCGACCGCCGCCAGCAACTGCCGATCCAGGTAATTCAGAGTGGAAGAAAGAAGAGCAACACCGATCACCACCCACCGCAGCGGGATTTTCCGCATCAGGGGAAATCCACGAGCGCGACATCTCCCACCGTATTCATCTTTGCATCGGCGTTCACGTTGTAAACGACTTTTATCTTTCGAGGTGGTCGCTGGACGCCGCAGCCGAACTTCGCTTCGCCCGAACCAGGGACGGAAAGGTGATTCGGATCGCGGATCAGCAGGCGGATGACGCCACCGCCGTCGATGTTGATCGTCAGGCGCATGGGACCGTTCAGACAATCGACGCGCGCCAGCGTGCCGGAGACTTTCTCGCCGGAGGGATTCTCCCACCAGTCCACCGGCTTCTGGTCGGATTTGAACTCACCGAGCTTTTTGTTGGTCGCGGTCTGCGCGGCGCGGACTTCGGCGGTGGCCGCGTCTTTTACACGTTGCAGATCGCGCGCCTGCTCGTCTGCGATCCGCTTCTTTTCGGACGCTTCGAAAGCAGCGCGGCGCTCGTCCTGCTCGAAGCGGACCTGCTTTATATGTTCACGCTCGGCATCGTTCGGCGCGGCTTTCATCGCCGCTGCCCAGGATTTATCGGCTTCGGTAAATTGGTTCGCGGCCCTTTGCGCCTCGGCAAGAGCGCGCCAGTAGGACACATTACGCGGCTCGAGCACGGTCGCCGTCTTCAGCTCTTTCATTTCTCTGCCATCTTCGGTAACCAGCGAGGCGAGGAGAAAATGCGGCGCCGCCCAGCGCGGATTCGCCTTTACCGCGAGCTCGAGCGCGTCCCTGGTGCCGTTCTCGACCAATCCTCGGGGGCTGTCGGGCGGGAAATTCTTGCCTCCCGCGGCCAGCTCGGCAAACAATCCGTCGATGGCGGCTTTGTCAACCTGCTTTTCCACGAAATCCTGGTTGGGATTCAATGCCTCGCCCGAAATGGGACCCGGTTCAAACTTGCCGGCTGCCGCATAGGCTGCCGCGATTTCATTGAGTTTCGCCACGGTCAAACCAAACGCGTTGCGAGCCGCGAGCGTCTCATCGCCTACGCCTTGCATGTTGTTCAGATAGACGCGGACCTTGCCGCTGTAGTCGGGATTGGTCGCGAGAAGCTGCATCTTCGCCCAGGCTCGAAGACGATCCGGGGCTAACTCACCGGCAGGCAATGGCGCGCCGATGGTTCCCTTGGGGCCAGTGACCTTGATGGTCGAGAAAAGATCGCAGAGCGCGGTTTCAACTTCCTCCGGCATACGAGCGACGTTGTCGTCGATCAGCATGCGGGCCAGCGCGCGCAGCATATCTCGTGGAAGGGGCGAGTCCTTAGTCCAGGCTCCGAGCATGGCCGACCCACCCTCGACGAATGGCGTCTTCAACGCATGCGGCCCGTATTCCTTGGTGTTGGAGAACAAGACGATGTCGATGGGCCAAACCGTTTGAAAGGTGCTCTGCGAAGGGCCTCCGACCCCGAGGCTGTCCTTTCCCAGCATGACGCCGAGGGCGTGACGCAACTGCTCCATTTCGTTGAGACGATCCCGCGCGGCTTTATCGCCGGCGTTGCTGAAGACGTGGAACCCCCCGATGCGGTATTCGATCCAACGGTCCGCCGCATTGGCCGGGGTGGTCAACAACGAGGTGGTCCAAAAGATGAGAGATACGATGCTACGACGCACTACATTTTTGATTCTCTCGCAGTTGCGACGGGATCGGGTATTCCTGCTGCGGCCAAGGGGTTATGTATGACTTCTTACTTCCAACCGAAGATCTACTGAGTAATCAATGCGGGCTGTCATGAGCCTGCTGATCCTGGCGGTCGCGCCGGGATTTGCGGAAAACGGGGGCCGTTCGCTCCCTCTATTCTTCGTTCAGAACCCAAACTTGAATCAGGCGGATTCGACGGTTCGCTTCGTCGCTGAGACTCGGGGGATGCGCGCCGGATTCCGAGGTGACTCCGTTGAGTTTCTAGCTCACGGCGTGCGAACACAGGTGCGCTTTGTGGGCGCGAACCCGCACGTCGAAATCGAAGGCGCTCAGGTCCTGAGCGGGAAAGCCAACTTTCTGATCGGCGAGCGCCGGGCGGCCGATCTCGAAATCTACGGCCAGATCGTCTATCGCCGTCTTTACGACCGTATCGACATGGCGTACGGCAGCGTCTACAGCGGCGAAGGCCAGCGCGTCAAATCCGAGTTTCGTGTCGCCCCCGGAGGCGATCCCGGTCAGATTCGATTGGAGTACGCCGGCGTGGAGCGGCTCTTCGTGGATGGAAGCGGAAACCTGGTCGCCGTTTCGGCAGGTGGTGAGCTGCGCGAGGACGCTCCGGAGATTTACCAGGACTCGGAGGCAGGCCGCATTCGAGTGAGTGGGCGTTACCGGTTGATTGACGGCTACACCGCCGGATTCGAAATCGGCGAGTACGATTCCTCGAAGCCCTTGATCATCGACCCGACCATCTCGTATTCCACGTATCTGGGCGGAAGCTCGATGGGCGATGTCACCGGCGTCGCCGTGGATAGCTCGGGCAATCTCTACGTCACCGGCTGGACGGAGGCGATCAACTTTCCGATTGCTGGAGCGTTTCAGGCAGCGAATGACGGCGACGTCGACGCATTCATCGTCAAGCTGAACCCGGCAGGCAGCGCGATCGTGTACGCGACATATCTCGGCGGCCTGGGTGATGATCGCGCCGCGGCGATTGCCGTGGACGCTGCGGGAAACGCGTACATTACCGGTTCCACGGGCTCCAGCAATTTTCCACTGGTCGCTCCGGCACAAGCGACGTTTGGCGGCGGCAGGGACGCATTCGCGGCCAAGTTGAACGCCGCGGGTAACGCCCTCGTTTACAGCACTTACCTGGGCGGAACGAATACAGACCTCGGGACTGCGATTGCGATCGATGGGTCGGGGAACGCGTATGTCGCGGGCGACACTCTATCGGCGAACTTTCCTGTGGCGGGCGGAGCGCAAAATACCTTCGGCGGCCAGACCGATTCGTTTGTCGTCAAGCTGAACTCGTCCGGTGCGCGTGTTTTCAGCACGTTCCTGGGCGGCGCCGGGGCGGAGCACGCAGGCGGCATCGCCGTGGATGCCAGCCTCAACGTCTACATCGCGGGTGGGACCTCTTCCAGCAATTTCCCGGTGGTCACGCCGATTCAAGCCGCTAACGCCGGCAGCCAGAATGCGTTTATTACCAAACTCAACCCGGCGGGTTCCGCGATCCTCTACAGCACTTATTTGGGAGGGACCGGCGGTAGCGCCGGCGCGCCGGAGCAGGCGAACGGAATCGCTGTGGATGGAAGCGGTAGCGCTTATGTCGCAGGAATCACCAATTCAGCCAATTTTCCGGTCACGTCCGGAGCGTTCCAGACCACCTATGGCGGCGCTTCGGACGGATTTGTGGCGAAGATCAACGCCGCAGGAAACGCCCTGGCTTACAGCACGTATCTTGGTGGCTCGGGCTTCGACCAGGCAAATGGCATCGCCGTCGATGCGACCGGCAACGCCTCCGTCGCCGGATATACGTCGTCGGTCAACTTTGTTTCGGTGAACGGTACCCAGGCGGCATTTGGCGGTCTGTACGATGCGTTCGTTTCCAAGCTGAATCCGGCGGGAAGCGGGCTCAGTTTCTCGACTTACTATGGGGGAAGCGGCTCGGATTCGGCCAATGCCATTGCGCTCGATTCCAGCGGCAACATCTTCGTGGGCGGCCAGACAAATTCGACGAATCTGCCGTTACAAACTCCCATTCAGTCGAGCAATTCCGGAGGGAGCATCGGCTGGGTCGCGCGCTTGGGCGTCACAGCTCCGCCGGCGGAGGTTCCGTCGGTCATTTCGGTGACGCCGGCCTCCGGTAGCGGCAACACAGTGACGTTCACGGCGCAATACGCCGATTCCCTGGGCCCGGCGAAGCTCACCAGCGTCGCATTGCTCGTGAACGGCTCGGCTTCGACGAGTTTTGGTTGTTATGTGAGCTACAGTCCGGCTTCGGGGACGTTCGCGCTGGCAAGCGACGACGCAACCACATCAACGACGGTCATTCCCGGAGGCGGTAGCGCCGCGAACGATCAATGCACATTGGTTGGAACGGGCAGCTCGGTCGCCGTCTCAGCGTCGAATCTCACGCTGACCATCGCTCTCGCATTCGGAACGGGCTTTCCAGGGAACAAGAGCGTGTATCTGTATGCCCAGGATTCCGTGGCCAATACAGGATGGATTGCGTTAGGCGCCTGGACCGTGACGGTTCCAGCGCCGCAGCCCAGCGCCGTTTCCGTTTCGCCAAATGCGAACAGCGGATCAACGCAGACATTCCAATTTGTTTTCACGGACACGCAAAATCCATCCAACATTATCGCGGCGGCGATGCTGTTCGCTCCTTCGCTCGCGAGCTTTACCAACACGTGCTACGTCGTCTACGACGCGGTGCGCGCCACGGTGCAGCTCGAATACGACAACATGACCGGAGCGTCGTCGAAGCCGGTCACCTCGTCCGCTACGCTGCAAAACAGTCAATGTTCGGTGGGCGCGACTTCGGCTGTCATTTCAGGACTGTCCATCATTGTGACGCTCACCATCTCGTTCTCCGGGACATTTAGCGGCGTGCAGAACATTTTCATGTATGCCTCGGAAGGAAATGGAACTCCCAACACCGGCTGGGTCCAGAACGGGACGTTCCTGGTTACTGCGGGCGGCGTGCCGACTGCGGATTCCGTCGTGCCTGCATCGGGGGCAGGACCGGCGCAGCGGTTCAGCTTTCAGGTGTCCGACCAGGGCGGAGCCGGATTTATCACCGATTTGGCAGTCCTGTTCAACACCACGTCCACCAGCACCACTAACGCGTGCTTTATCTTGTACGACGGAGTCGCACAAACGTTGTCGCTGTATTGGGATAATCCCTCCCTCGGAGTGAGCACGTTGAAACTCGGAGCCACGGGCATCATTTCGAACGATCAGTGTTCCGTCAATGCGGGGAATAGCACGGTGGTAGTGGGCACCACCGCGGTGGTGCTGACGGTCGATATCGCTTTCAATGCCTCATTCGGCGGCACGAAGAACGTGTATGTCTACGGCGCTGAGCTGAACGCCAACACGGGCTGGGTCCAGCGCGGGACGTGGAACGTCACGGGCGGAGCTCCTACTGCCGATTCCGTCACGCCGTCTTCGGGCGCGGGATCAAACCTGATCAACTTCACGTTTTCAGCCTCCGACACGTCGACGGCGGCCAACATCGCGAACATCGGGATGTTGTTCACCACTGGATCTCCGGCGAATATCGCCAATGCCTGTTATCTGGTCTACAACGCGCTCGCGAATACCATCGGCTTATATGACAACACCGGTACGGTGCTGGGGTCCAAACCATTGGGGTCGTCGGCGAACCTCACGAACAGCCAGTGCGCGGTCGGAGGAGCTTCGCTCATCATATCCGGCAAGTCCGTACTGTTTACCGTTCAAATTCTTTTCCTCACGCCTGGATTCAATGGCGCAAAGACGGTCTATGAGCAGGCAAATGAACTCAGCGCCAGTTCCGGCTGGGTCTCGCGAGGAACCTGGACGGTACAGTAGATGTAGCATGTCCGTTTATGACGACCGCAAAGAAGCGCTCGAAGAGCATGAGTTTCGGATGGGAGTGGAGCGCGGCAGGCTGGCGGTAACGCTCGATCTGCTCACGGACGCTCTCGTCCTGGTAGGCCAGCACGGCGTCTATTGCCAAAGCGCGCGGCAAGCCGGGAAACCCGCGATGGACATTCAGATCATCAGCCGGTGCATCACGGATGCCAAGGAGCTGGTTATCAGCGTGATGGATGAAATGAAGAGCAAACGCGCGCAATCAAGTTAGGAACGGATTGCGCTCCTTTTCGCGACCTATTGTCGTGTTCGGGCCATGGCCGGGAACAACGATTGCGTCTTCAGGCAAGGGAAGCAGCTTGTCGTGAATCGACCGCAGGATCTGGCGCCCGTCGCCGCCGGGTAAATCGGTCCGGCCGATGCTATCGCGGAACAGCGTGTCGCCGGCGATCAGCTTGTTCTCAGCCGGTATCCAAAGAGAAATGCTTCCCTGCGTGTGGCCCGGCGTGTGCAGTACGTGAAACGCCGTGCCGCTGAGAGCCACCGAGTCTCCATCCTTCACGTTTACGTCGATCGTGGTCCGTTGCGGCGTTTCCATGCCCAGCCAGCCCGCCTGTACGTCCAGGTGATCGTACAGCTCCTGATCGTTCTGATTCATATGGACCGGCGCTCCGGTGGCGGCCTTCAGCTTTGCCGCGCCGCCGATGTGGTCGATGTGCGCATGCGTGATCACGATGGCGGTCACCTTCAGGGAGTGGCGGGCGAGAACGGCGAGGATTTCGTCGATGTTGTCACCAGGGTCAATTACCACCGCCTCGCGAGACTGCTCGTCGCCGAAAATCGAACAGTTGCACTGCAACATGCCTACCGGGAGGATCTCGTTGATCATCAACTTGATTGTAGGAGACAGCGAACCGGCGGCAGGTGTTTTCGATCCCGCCGCCGGAGAAAGAGTTCGAGATGCTCTGGAACCTACGTAATTACAAACGTGACGCTGACAGTACCGGTCCAACCGCCCGAATCGGTCGCAGTGAAAACGACGGTGGAAGTCCCGGAGGCCGTCGGCGTACCGGTGATGGCTCCGCTGGAGGGGTCAAGCGCCAACCCCGCAGGCAACGTACCGCTGGTGACCGCGTAGGTGTAGGCGGCCGCACCCTCGGTTGCCGTGATCTGCGATCCGGTCCACGCGGCGTTGGCCGCACCCGTCACCTGTCCGCTGGCGACTACTTTCAGTTTTCCCGCCACGTATAGAGTGACACCGGACGGTTGGCTGAATCTTGCGGTTCCCGTCTGGATCACCACCGGCAGGTGCAGGGCAGACCCGTTGACAGGCAACGGGCCGGTATTTCCCGAAGCATCTGTGAATGTCGAGTTGCTGGCGGGAATCTGGACGTTGATCTGATAGAGTCCAGCGACCGAACTCGCAACCCAGCCGGCATATAGGATATTGGCCGTAACAGCTCCGATGGTAACGACGGGAACGTTGGCGGAAGTAGCCTTTATGCAAGGCGGCAAATCGCCGGACGGCAGCAACGAGCTCTGAATAACGAGTCCATCATCCGATGTGAGCGAGGCTCCGGTTGCCGTGTTGACGGCGGCCCAATACGAGTCGGCCAGGATACAAGTTGACGAGTAGCCGGTGCCGGTCAGGTCGCTATCCGGCCTGCCCAAACCCGTGACGTAGAGCTGGATTACGTCAGAGTCCGTGGCGGGGTTCCTGGACCCGGCCGGAGCGGAACTGGTGATCAGCGCATAGCTCGAGCTCAACGCTGCAGCGTCGCCCACACCGTCGCCGCCGATGGTGAATACACCGGGGTTGGTCACGGCCACGGTCACGCTGAAGGGTACGCTCTTGAGCATGGTCGCTCCGGTACCGAAGCCAAAATTGACCACCACGTCGACAGTGCTCCCGATGAAGTTCTTTAGCGCATCCGGCACAATCAGGTTGATCTGACGGTCGTTGGCGTACAAGAGGGGCGCATTCGCGATCGGAACTGGTGTCGCGGCGTGAGTCTGGAAGGTGACGCTGAGGTTTCGCTGACTGGCGCCGGCGGCGTCGGGACTGAGTGTGGTCGGGTAGCGGAACGTAACCGGGTCCGCCGCTCCGAATAGCTGAGCCGTCGGGCCGGTGCATCCGTTTCCGGTTGAATTGCAGAAGCTTACTCCAAAAACGGCAAGGATATCGTACGGAGCAACCGGGGTCAGCGCCGGCGGCGTCGCCTGCATGAATGAAGAGGCGCTCGTGATCGCTTGAATGATCGGATTGATGCCGATACTGAGGGTCGCCGTAGCGGTGGGCGTCGAGCAGGTGGCGCCTTGAGGATTGCAGACGCCTATGGTTACCGACCCTCCCGTGCCAGAAAATGGCAGGTAGGGGTCCGCACTTCCTGGAACCGAAATCACCAGGATGATGCTGTTCGCGTTGACGATCGTCGCGGTCAAGTTGGCGTCCGGCACAATAAAGCCGCCGTTGACCACGCCTACGGTGGTCGCCAATGTGGGATCCCCGCTGACGACGAATCCGGATCCACTGATGGCCACCGTGAATGATCCAGTGGTAGCGGTGGGGATGCTGGCTGGCGAGAGACTGGTGATCGCAGCGCCGGGGGACTGGACCTTCACCGTGATGGCGACGTTAATCGCAGAGCCGGTTGCCGGGGTTACCGTCACAGTCCCGCTTAGGGTTGCGCCGGGGGCTGCCGCGCCGAAAACGGATTGCAGGAAGGTCACAGTGAACGGACTGCCGAAACTATAAGCAATTCCGCTGGTCGCGCTGACTTGCGGAAACAACGTGTTGTTGGTGGTGGTTACTGTGAACGGGATCGGAGCGTCGCTCGAAACCGGCGTGATCACCAGCACGGGGAGCGCGGTTCCAAGCGTCCAGTTCACAGATCGGGTGATCCCCTCGGCGACCGACAGCACCGCCGCCGGAGCTTTCACCAGGAGCGTGACCGGCACCAGGAAATCAATATCGCCAGAAACCTTAAGGTGTACGGTCGCGCTGTAATTCCCGAGCGCGAGCGTATCAGCCCCAGAGGTTGGGGCGAAGCTAAGGGTGACCGGTGAAGAAGTGGTGCCGCTGGCCGGCGTCACGTTCAGCCATAAAGGAAGCGAGGTCGAATCGACTGTGAAGAATGCCGCCGGCGACGCGGAAATATTGGTGGTCACCGCAGTGAAAACCTCGCTCGCCTTGGTGTAGGTCAAAGCGACCGGCGAAACCGACGCCGAAAGTGGAGCGGCCGCGCCGACCTGGATCGTAACCGGCAGCAGTTTGTCGGGCGCCGGAGCGTTTAGCAGGTGAACATTAAACGTCGTCGACCCCACGGCCAACCCTCCGCATCCGGCTTGCGCGACGACGGTTAGCGCTACGGCAGTCGCCGACGCCGTACCGCCGGTTAGCGGCGTTACGCTGAGCCATGAGGGTAAGACATTCGTCGTGTTGTCGACGGTGAACGGCGTGCCAAAGTTGGCTGGCGAGGTCACGTTGACGGTCTTCGCGGCTCCTGGCGTGTAGACCGCGCCCGCCTTCTGGCACGTTATCGTCACCGGGTTCGGCGACAGCGCCAGGGCGGAAGCCGCGTTGGTGATGCTCAACGTGGCGGTTACCTGCAGAGCCGTGCCCGCAGAAGGCGTGAAATTGAGGGTTACGGTCTGCCCGTTGGTGGCCCCCTTGCATCCAGCGGCTATCCGGAAAGCGAAATTGGTGGGAACGGTGAGCGAAGTCACAGACGCCGCGGCCGGAGCCACCACCGCGGCAGCGGCCGTTCCGGTTACCGTCGGCGTTACGGTGAGAGCGCCCGCCGCCCCAAGCACGACGCCAACGTTCACCGATGGAGCCGGGCCGAGTACTGTGTCACATGAAAGGGTGATGGCAGTGACGGGGCTTTGTACTAAGGTCGCTGCATCAAGGCGAGCCCCACAAAATGCGAGGACCGTCCCCGTGATCAGCAGGAGTCTTGAAAAACGAGCATTATCCATTGTTTTTTCCTTTGCGCTAACCGCAGCGTGCAAGTAACGATGTCCATATCGGTCGGGCATCGCGAGGTATGAGGGAAGTGCTTGGGGCGGATTGTATACTCGGGGTATGGATGCAGCCCTTCCAATCGCGATGCGGTGGCTACACATCGCTTCTGTGATTGTTCTTTTGGGTGGGGTGTTCTACGCCCGCGTGGCAATTGGTGAGATGGCGGCGAGTTTTAAGCCAGTGATCTACGCGGTCGTCGGTGGAATCCTGGTCTCAGGACTCTACAATTTTTTGAACAAATCCTCTTACCCGCCTCACTATCACATGTGGTTCGGAATCAAGATCCTGCTGGCGTTGCATGTGTTCGCGGCGGCGATGTTGTACAAGCCCGGAAAGCAGCGGGCGCTGACGGGTATCGTGATTTCAGGCGCGGTGATCGTGGCGATTTCAGCATTTCTTCGGTGGATCTCACTCAATTGAGTTCGGGGTACGCGGCACTTCGCGAAAGCGCAGCCTGGCTGGATCTGTCAGCGCGCGGCAAGATTCGTGTCACCGGTGAGGACCGCGCCCGGCTTCTGCACGCCATGACCAGCAATGATGTCGAAAAGCTGAAGCCTGGCCAGGGATGTTACGCGTTTTTCCTGAACGCCCAAGGCCGGATTCTGGGTGACGTGAACCTGCTGTGCTTTGAAGATCATCTTCTGCTCGACACGGAGCCCGAGACTCGCCAGAAGCTGTTCGAACATCTGGACCGCTACATCATCGCCGATGATGTGACGCTCGAAGATGTCACGGATCGGATGGCTACCATCGCGATCGAAGGCCCGGAAGCTGCCGCCGCGCTCGAAAATTCCGGCGCGCTGGTTCCCGAGACACCGTACTCGTTCGCCCCTTGGGGGGAGTGCATCGTCGCCCGGTTAAGTTCCACGGGATCCGCCGGCTTCTTCATCTTTGCCCCGGTTTCTCAGAAGAATGAGGTGATCTCGCGGTTCAGCGTTCCAGCGGCGACGCCCGAAGACGCCCGCGTCGTGCGGATCGAGAACGGCCGCCCGCGCTACGGCGAAGAGATTACAGAGCGCTATCTCGTCCAGGAGACCGGACAACTTCAGGCGGTAAGCTTCCACAAAGGATGCTATCTGGGGCAGGAAATCGTCGAGCGCGTGCGCAGCCGGGCACAGATTCATCGCGTGCTGCGGCGGATCGAAATCGATTCCAAGGAACCTCCCGCCCCCGGAACGAAGCTTAAATCGGGTGACGCGGATGCAGCCGAGATCGCGAGTGCGGTGTACTCGCCAGCGCTTGGTCGAGTGGTCGCGCTCGCCTACGTACGAACGCCATTTTCGGAGCCAGGCTCCAAAATCGACGCAAATACAACCGTTGCCGCCTAGCGGTGAGGAGATTCCACGTCGACCGGAAACATAAAGGTCTCGGCGGCGGCATTTACGGTCAAGTGTCCGATGCCCAGCGGCCTTCCCTGATTCTGATAGAAAATCGCTCCATCGGTTGACTGACCGGGAAGAAGCTTGGTGGCCACCAGCGCGATCGCGGATGCTGCCGCGGCGGCGTTGATCTTAGTCGATCCTCCCATCGCCAGCATATTCTGGCGCCGGGATTCGTAGCCGTTGTTGGAATGGATCTGGGTATTTCCGTAAAGCGCCGATTCGTAAGCGGACACCAGTTTGATCACGTCGCCATGCGTGGCCTTTTCGCGCATGGTATCCACCACGGTACGGGCCGGCAGAGCCTGAATGGTCGAGCCGTCGGAACGCTCAAACTTGAAGTCTTCCGGTTTGATCGACCAGGATACGCTCGAGCCGTTCGAGACCGCGATCTGAAGCACAGCGTAGTCGCGAATATGCAACGGAAGCGCCGCGAACATGATGGTCACGCCGCCGTGCGTCAGCGCCTTGTACTTGAGTCCGCTAGACTCGAACTCGATGATTTGTCCCTGCGCCGCACCGATGCAAGCGATCGCGGCGAACAGGAACCAGCGTCGCGCACCCACACGTCCATAATAACCTTCCGGGCAGCGCTACCAGCGATCCTGCTCGCGAATGGATTTCGCCAGCCGTTTGCTGACCACGGCTTCGAAACCGTTCGACATCTTGAGCAGCCACCGTTTACTCGACAGGGGCGAAATTCGGCGGATGTGATTTGCGTTGATGATCGTGCGGCGATGAATGCGCCGGAAACACGCCGGGTCGAGCTTCTCCTGCAGCACTTTTAACGAATGATCCGACAGATATCGCTGCGCCGTAGTGATGATGTGAACCAATTCACCTTCGGCCTCGAAAGCCACAATTTCGGAGGCATCCAGCAGGTACAGATCGCTCCCCCGCCGGCCGACGATTTTCCGCGGCGCGTCGACCTCGGCGGGGGCGGTTTTCAATTGCCGCTGGGCTTTGAGAATCGCTTTCTCCAAGCGTTCCCGTCGCACCGGCTTTAGCAGATAATCGGTGGCGCCGACATCGAAGGCCTCCAGCGCGTGCTGCTCGTGCGCGGTTACGAAAATGATCACCGGTCGCCGGTCTCCGCGTAAGGAGCGGACGACGCCCAAGCCTCCAAGCTCCGGCATCTGTAGATCCAGCAGCACGATGTCGGGGCGGAATTCCAAAATCCGCGCCAGTGCCTCCGCGCCGGTGGATGCCTCGCCGGCGATTTCCAGCGACGGGATGGATTCGATGTGCTCCCGCAAAATCTGGCGTGCGATCGGTTCATCGTCGGCGATCAGAACTCTCAACGGGCAAGCTCCACGCGCGCGGCACTGGCCACGGGACTTGGAATCAGAAAGGACACGGAGCTGCCGTCCTGGTTCGACTGAATTTCAAGCTGCGCTTCCGGGCCGTAACACAGTTGCAAACGGCGAGTCACGTTCTCGAGGCCGACGCCGGATTTGGATTCTCGCTGCCGCTTGAACCCGTTGCCTGTGTCGGTCACAGTGACGCGTAGTCCACCGCGCGCATCCAGGCGTGCTTCCAGTCGCACCAGCCCGCCGCCCGGCTTCGGGGAGATCGCATGCTTTACGGCATTCTCCACCAGCGGTTGAATCGACAGGATCGGAATCGGTATCGTCAGGGCCTCGGGCTCCACTTCGATCTCGGTGTGAAGCTTGTCGCCCAGGCGCAGGCGTTCTACTTCCAGATACGCCTTGATAATGTGGAGCTCCTCTTCAAGAGGCAGGAACGATTTCTTGGTCTCCAGGAAATAGCGGAAGATGTCGGAGAGGTTGAGCACAGTCTCTCGGGCGCCCTTCGCCTCGCGCGGAATAATTCCGTAGAGAGTGTTCAACGCATTGAATAGGAAATGCGGATGAATCTGAGACTGGAGAGCGCGTAATTCCGCCTGCGCCACCAGGCGGCGGGTTTCCGATTCCCGGTAGTGCTCCACCTGCTCGACCACTTGCCCGGCGGCGCGCCCCAGGGCCTGCAGATCCTCGCTCAAATAACGCCGGCCACCGGACCGCCGGCCCAGCAAGACGTGATGCGATCCGCCGGACGGAAGCCGGAGAGGAACGATCACCTCGACACGCTGTGCTTCAAGGCCGGGATGGTGGCGCGGCAATTCGGACACCAGCGCCGGGCGCCGCAAGTCGAGTTCCAGCAGGCGGGGATCGTCGATGACAGAGGCGTCGGCGCCCATGAATTCGCCAATTTGCCGGGCGGCTAGGGCGAGATAGGCAGGCTCGTCGCGAACCGGGGCCTTCAACTTCTCGATCAAGGCGTCGCGATCGGGCCGCCGGAAGACCAAACGGGTAAGCAGGTTCTGAACACGGGTCCGCAGCATCGCGAAAAGAATCAAGGAGAAGCAGAACCCGGAAAGCAACAGCGCCTGCGAGAACGGGGTGGATGGGCGATTGGGAAACCCGGTCCGCCATACTTCCACTGCCGCAAAAGTGAAAACGGCGGCGAGTAATAAGTTCGCCAGAAATCGCAGGAATGCGTCGAGCAGGATGAACCGGTAGTCCGTCAACAGGACCAGGAGCGCCAGGGGAATCGCGGCATGATGAAATGCCAGCTCGTGCGACCAGATTTGCGTCGCCGGCTCGCTGCGCAGGTGCGCGAAGGACATGGCGAGCAGGAATAGGGACATCGATCCGACCAGACGTGATGTCGTCGCTCTGCGATTCTGGTCGCGGGATGCGAACACTCCGATGACGGCGACGCAGGTAAGCGTCCCGTAGCCGATCGGAATCAGCGCCAAGCCCAGGCGGTGGTTCTGCAAACTTCCGCCGAACAACTCCGCAATGTGAAATCCGATCGTGACCGCGCTCAAGCCGTAGCCCATGCCCACGAGCACCCGGAATCGATCCTGCAGGCAAAGATCGAACAGGACCGCAGGCAATAAGCTGAGCACGGAGAAGGCTAGCGCGGCGCTCACGTTATTAAAAGTGCTGGGCGCCGAGTTTGTCGCAAGCGCAACCAGCGATGCCAGATTCCAAAGGAGCGCCAAAGCGGCGGCGAGCATGGATTTGGCGCTTCCCCGCAAACGCCGCGCTGCGCGGTCCTGCACCAGGAGGTACAGAAAAATGCCGAAGATCAGCACTCCCGCCGAGTGGCCTAACGTGTTGACGAGCAGGGACTCGTTCACGCTCCAATCATATACTGACCGGCGCGTTCAACGAGGGCAGTTACGCTGGCTGATGCGCACCGACAAGCCTCTGTATTCCAGAGTGGTCCGCGGAGGAAATGGATCTGGATACGGTCCATAATCACTCCAGATCGCGATCCACTCCGTGCACGGACCCGGGGCCGGCAGAAATCGATCCCGATCGAATCGGGAGTGGATCAGCATGCGCTGGTAGGCTGGCGGCGACATATCGGCATCAGCTAGATTTCGGACGGCCGCTTCGTATCCCGGCTCGCCTCCAGTTTCACGGGCCTGCGCAAGATATGAATCAAATACCTGCCTCGGCCATGGGGGAGCCAGAATCAGGGCCCGTTCGCCAGGCTGAAGCGCGGCATCGAAGAACTTCGCTACCCGGTAACTCAACAACACGTGAGGATCAGACGCTTCGTGTTCGACAAATCGATAAGAGCCCCAGGTGCTGAGCACGACGCCAGCAGTTGCCAGCGCCAGCCGGTAACGCGGCAACTTATCGAGCGCGATCGCGGCGAGAAAAGAGACTGCGGCAATCCAAAGGGTCGCTTCACGAGCGGCGATGCGGCGTTCCGGATCCGGCAAGTCGCCGTGAGCGGAAAAGAGTAAGGCGATGGTAAAAAGCGCCAGGAACGCGACCAGCGGCCATAGCCGATTCATCCATCGATCCCGCCACAAAAGCCACAAGCCAAACAGGCCAAGCGCAATCACTACGGCGGGGGTGAACTTGAAGGTGATGTAACCGAGATATATCCAGCGCATCAAACGGGCCGCCGTCACGTGGGACTCGATGACATAGGACCCGGTCGGCGCCAGTCCTCTCCGGAAGACGATCCAGGCAAATGGCGCCCATCCAAACATTAAGAGAGCACGTGCCATGTTCAGCGGCGTGACCCCGCGCTTCCAAAGGAACGCAGCGGCGAACACCGGAGCGGCGGCCCACGCCTCAAACCGCGTGAAGCAGGCCAAGCTCAGACAAACCGATGCCGCCCACGTTTGTTCGGAATAAAGGAAGTGAAGAGCGAACAGCAGCAAGGCGAGCATCAGAGATTCCTGAAAGGGGACGATCGAATTGCCCGTCAGGAACGGGTTCGTGACAATCCATAAAGCCGCCACAAACGCCACGGGTTCCTCGAACAGATCCCGCGCCAGCAGATAGAAGCCTGCGCCGACCGAAGCGCCGATAATCGCCATCACTGCCATTGTTATCAGGTAGTTATGAGTTAATCGGGCCATGCCGGCGACCATCAATTGAAGCAAAGGAAGCTGATGGCTGATCAGAATGTGGTCGCGATGAATCATCCGCACCATCGGATCGCCGCCGAAAATGAGTGGAAATCTGGCGATCAGAGTGAACCTCAGAGCCAGTCCTGCCATGAAGATCAGGGCGACACGCATTCCACCAACCATCGTAAGGCAAGCCAGAACAGGGGGATAGGAAGAGTGATACCCGGATGGCATTTTTAGTGGAAGAATACTTGACAATACAACAAGCAGATTTTATACTGTTATTGAAGGCAGATAAAAATTAAGGAGCACACAGTCTATGTCTCTTATCCGATACACTCCGTTCCACGAACTCGATGCATTTCCGGCCAATCTCCGGGTCTTCCAGGACACCGTGAACCGGCTGTTTGCGGAACCCAACGGGCGTCCGTGGGTACCCCCGGTGGACATCAAGGAAACCGAGAACGAATTGATTTTTAAGGCGGATGTTCCCGATGTCGACATGAAGGACATCGATGTTCGCATGGAAAACGGCACGCTGACGATCCGCGGTGAGCGCAAATTCGAAGCCGCCAAGGACGACGGTGGGTGGCATCGCGTCGAGCGCTCTTATGGGACCTTTGAACGCATGTTCAGCGTTCCGGAGACGGTCAACGCTGAAGCTGTAAAGGCCGACTATAAGAACGGCGCGCTGACGATCACGCTTCCGAAGAAGGAAGTCGCCAAACCTCGCCAGATTAAAGTTGAAGTCAACCACTAAAGAGCGGCAGTTAGGAACTTTCCGGGGACGGGCGTGAAGCTCGTCCCCTTTTTGTTCATCAAAGTAGTGTGTGTGAGTAGCGTGAGGGCATCATGAACGGAGTCAAGACGGTTCTACTGTTAGGCGCGCTGAGCGCGATCCTGCTGGTGGGAGGCGAGGCGTTGGGAGGTCGCAGCGGCCTGGAAACCGGCCTTGTGCTCGCCGTCGCGATGAACTTTTTTAGCTATTTCTTCTCGGAACGGCTGACTTTGGCGCTGTACTCGGCGCAGCCGGTGACGCCCCAGGAAAATGCGAACGTTTATTCCCGGGTGGACCCGCTGGTCCGCGGACTGGCGCAGCGAATGGGCATTCCCATGCCGCGTCTATGGCTGATTCCGGAAGATTCTCCGAACGCCTTTGCCACCGGGCGCAACCCCGATCATGCGTCTGTGGCGTTCACCGAAGGAATTTTGCGCCTGATGAACGATCGCGAGTTGGAGGGCGTGGTCGCGCACGAGCTGGGACACGTGCTGCATCGCGACATTCTGATCAGCTCGGTCGCCGCCACCATCGCCTCTGCAATTACGTTCATCGCGCGCATGGCGTTCTGGTTCGGTCCGCGCTCCCGCGACGATGACGACCGCGGAAGCGCCGCAGGAGGCATCTTGATGCTGATCTTCGCCCCGATTGCCGCGATGTTGATCCAGATGGCGATTTCACGGACACGCGAATTCAGTGCCGATGAAACGTCGGCGAAGTATACCGGCTCACCGGACGGGTTGATTAACGCTTTGCGCAAGCTCGAGACCGGAGTGGCTCGCGAGCCGATGCCGGACGCGACACCGTCGACGGCTCATCTGTTCATCCTGAATCCATTTGGCAGTGGCGGCTTGATGCGCCTGTTCTCCACCCACCCATCGACGGAAGATCGAATTGCGCGACTGGAAGCGATGCGGTACGCTCCGGGCCGGTAACGTTCTCAGGCGAGGAATCCGAGTACGATCGGTCTGTCCGGGTCGCCGGCTTCAAAAGCGATCACCGCTTTTCCGCCAACCCGGCCTCTTCCTCCGTTACATACCGGGGCCCACGTCGGGCCGACTCCGATAGACGGCACGGAAACCTGAAGCCGGCCTTGACCGCCGGGATCTCCGCCCCCGACCACAACCCCCATATACACGCCGCCCAATTGCCGCATCGTGTCTCGCCTCCTCCAACCATGCTAAGCCCCGATCCGATTTGCGCGGTAACATTTGTTGGTTAGGTCCGGCGAATTGAACATCGTCAAAGTAAACCGTAAGGCGGCCGATCGCGCCGCGAGCGGACATCCCTGGATATTTGCGAGCGACGTCGTGGATCGGGGAGACGCCGCGCCTGGAGACGCGGTTCGCGTCATCGATCCGCGCGGGCGGCCGATCGGGGTCGCGCATTACAGCTCGACCTCCCAGATTACTCTGCGCCTGCTTTCTGACAAACCTGAGCCAATCGACAAAGAATTCTTTCTGCGCCGGCTGAATGCCGCGATTCTCCACCGTGAATTGGTGGTAGAGCGCTCCAACGCCTGCCGTTTGGTTTTTTCCGAAGGCGATCTGCTGCCGGGGCTGATCGTGGACCGGTATGGTCCGTACCTGGTCATGCAAACTTTGGATCAAGGGATGGAGCGCTCAAGGGATTTGATCGTCCACTGCCTGACGGAGCTGCTCGCGCCGGCGGGAATTCTTGCCCGCAACGACGCCGCAGTCCGAAAACTGGAAGGATTGGCGCAAGAAACGCTTGTGCTCGCCGGAGAAATTCCCGAACGGGCGATCATCGAAATGAACGGCCTCAAACTGGAGGCCGACCTTCTTCATGGGCAGAAAACCGGCGTTTATCTGGACCAGCGGGAGAATTACATCGCTGCGAGCCGCTATGCGCGGGGCCGTGTGCTTGACTGCTTCACCTCAACGGGAGGCTTCGCGCTACACGCCGCTGGACGCGCCGAATCCGTTGAAGCGATCGACTCTTCGGCGCCCGCGCTGGCCACGGCGGAGGCGAATGCTCGCGCGAACGGCATCGCGAATATTCAATTCAGGCAGGCGGATGTCTTTGAATTTCTGGCCGGGATCGAACGGCGTTATGCAATGGTGATCCTGGATCCGCCCGCTTTCGCGAAATCGCGAAAGTCGCTGGAGGATGCGGCTCGCGGGTACAAAGAGATTAATTTGCGAGCTTTGCGGCTGCTGGATGCCGGCGGTGTGCTGGTCACATGTTCATGCTCGCATCACGTGAGTGAGGCAGCGCTGCTTCAGATTGTCGCCGAAGCGGCGCTGGACGCAGGGAAGACGCTGCGGGTTCTGGAGCGGCGCACACAAGCGGCGGATCATCCGATTCTGCTGACTGTTCCGGAGACGCTGTATCTGAAATGCTTGATCCTCGAAGTGGTGGCCGGATAGACTTGGGGCGGTGAGCGAAATTTTGGAAAAGACAGACATCCAGAGTTGGGAGGGTCCCTTCGCTCCGGCTGTCTCCGCCAAAACGATAGAGGCGCTGGAAACCGGCCAGATCTTTTTCGCTCCGCTGCTGACTTTCGATCTTTCGGAACAGGAGCGGCGATTCTTAACGCCCGATTGTCTCGATGGCAAATCGAAGAACGTCAGCTTCCGTCCAGCGACCGGAGCTTTGCAAGGCACGCGACTTACGGGCGCGGATCGAAGCGATTTACTGGGGATGCTGCAACGCTACTACCAGCGCTCTACAGCACTCGTGAAGGCGTTGTGCCCTCAATATGGTGACCGGCTCTCGCCCGGCTTCACCAGTTTCCGGCCCGCGGAAATCAAGGGTCGCGGAAGCTCCTGGCGCAAGGACGACACCCGGCTGCACGTGGATGCGTTTCCGTCGCGGCCTCTAGGCGGTCTTCGAATCCTGCGCGTGTTTACGAATGTGAATCCGGCTGCGCCGCGGCAATGGCGGGTCGGGGAGCCCTTCGAGCAGGTAGCCAAGACCTTCTTGCCGCGCATCCGGCCACCTTTTCCCGGATCGTCCTGGCTGCTCTATCGGATGCGCATCGTCAAGGGCATGCGGACCCCGTACGATCACCTGATGCTGGGTATTCATGACTGCATGAAGGCCGATCAGAGCTACCAATCGAAGTGCTCCCAGAGCAAGTGGGCGATTCCTGCCGGCGCTACCTGGGCCTGCTTTACGGATGCTGTGTCGCATGCGGCGATGGCGGGGCAATTTGCGTTCGAGCAGACTTTCTATCTTCCGGTGGAGGCGATGCAGGATGCTTCCCGATCGCCCCTGCGCGTCCTCGAGCGGATGACGGGCCGTGGATTAGCCTGAGGCAACCGGTTATAAAAACAGTCAATTAGAGCGAACGTTCCATTACTTCCAGTATTGCGTGTACCGCTCCTGGTGCGGTATCGTAGCTTAAAAGCTGGCCCCGACCGGGGCGGCTTTCTCTCTAGAAGCGTACAGCGCGTGGCGGGTCATTCGGGGTAAGAATCAGCACCGCGCCAGGTTGTGCGGCCAAGAGACTAACGAGTCTATTGGAGGATTTACCCGAATGCATGTGACCCCGTTGTCCGCCCCCGTGCGGCGCGCTTTTCCCTTCCTTTTGCTGATCCTGCTGGCGGTTTCCGGTTCGACGCCGGTTTTTGCCCAGTCCGGCGGAGAAGCTGAACTGAAACTCCCTGATCTGCACCAGGCATTGTTCCTGGGCGGCAGTATTTCCGGACCATCGCTGCTGATGTTTGGTCTGGTGATCAGCGCTTTGGGATTTGTTTTCGGCATCGCGATGTATACGCACCTGCGAAATCTGCCGGTGCATGAATCGATGCTGGAAATTTCCGAGTTGATCTACGAAACCTGCAAAACGTATTTGATTACGCAGGGCAAGTTCCTGATGATTCTGGAGATTTTCATCGGCGCCGTAATCGTGCTGTATTTCGGCGTCCTGACGGCGACCCCCGCGCTCCACGTGGTCATCATTCTGGCGTTTAGCGTGATCGGGATTATGGGAAGCTACGGCGTCGCCTGGTTCGGTATCCGCGTGAACACCTTCGCCAATTCGCGGACCGCGTTCGCCAGTTTACGCGGCAAACCATTTCCCTGCTACGCGATACCGCTCAAAGCCGGCATGAGCATCGGCATGCTGCTCATCAGCGTCGAACTGTTCCTGATGCTGTGCATTCTCCTGTTTATCCCGGGCGATTACGCCGGGCCGTGCTTCATCGGATTCGCGATCGGCGAATCATTGGGCGCCGCGGCGCTCCGTGTCGCCGGTGGAATCTTCACGAAGATTGCGGACATCGGCGCGGATCTGATGAAGATCGTGTTCAAGATCAAGGAAGACGACGCGCGGAACCCAGGCGTTATCGCGGATTGCACTGGCGATAATGCGGGCGATTCCGTTGGACCATCGGCCGACGGTTTCGAAACCTACGGCGTCACGGGCGTGGCGCTCATTTCCTTCATCCTGCTGGCCGTGAATAGCGATCTGGTGAAGGTGGAACTGCTGGTCTGGATCTTTGTGATGCGCGTCGTGATGATCATCGCGAGCGGCCTCTCGTATTTCATCAACGAAGCTGTGGCCAAGGCGCGTTATCAAAACCTCGACAAGATGGATTACGAAGCGCCGCTGACCTCGCTGGTCTGGCTGACGTCGTTCGTCTCGATCGCTTTTACCTACCTGGTGTCTTATCTGATGATTCCGGACATCGCCGGCGATACGACCATGTGGTGGAAATTGTCGAGCATCATTACGTGCGGCACGCTCGCGGGCGCGATTATCCCGGAACTGGTTAAGGTGTTCACCTCGGTTCAATCGCGGCACGTCCGCGAAGTGGTGACTTCGTCACGCGAGGGCGGCGCGTCGCTGAACATTCTTTCGGGTCTTGTGGCCGGAAACTTCAGCGCGTTCTGGTTGGGACTGGTGATGATGGGCCTGATGGCCGCTGGATATGGCATCAGCCTGCAAGGTATGGACGCTCTGATGATGGCTTCGCCGGTGTTCGCCTTCGGCCTGATCGCCTTCGGATTCCTGGGCATGGGGCCAGTGACCATTGCCGTCGATTCCTACGGACCCGTCACCGACAACGCGCAATCCGTCTTCGAACTGAGCCTGATCGAACAGGTTCCCAACGTAAAGAAGAGCGTCAAGGAGAAATTTGGGTTCGATCTCGACTTCGAAAAGGCGAAGCATCATCTGGAAGAGAACGACGGCGCCGGAAATACCTTCAAAGCTACTGCCAAGCCGGTGCTGATCGGCACGGCGGTGGTCGGCTCGACGACCATGATCTTTTCGATTATCGTGTCGTTGACCCATGGGTTGAAGACGGAACTGCTTTCGAATTTGTCCATTCTTCATCCACCGTTTCTGCTCGGATTGATCACCGGCGGCGCGATCATTTATTGGTTCACAGGCGCATCGATTCAAGCGGTGACGACGGGCGCGTATCGCGCGGTCGAATTCATCAAGGCAAATATCAAGCTGGAAGGCACGACGAAGGCGTCGGTGGCGGATTCGAAGAAAGTGGTTGAGATTTGCACCCAATACGCGCAGAAAGGAATGTTCAACATCTTCCTGACCGTATTTTTCGCGACTCTTGCCTTTGCGTTCTTTGAGCCGTATTTCTTCATCGGCTACCTGATCTCGATCGCGTTGTTCGGGCTCTATCAGGCGATCTTCATGGCGAATGCGGGCGGCGCGTGGGACAACGCCAAGAAGATTGTCGAGGTGGAACTGAAAGCCAAGGGCACGCCGTTGCATGACGCGACCGTGGTCGGCGACACGGTTGGCGATCCCTTTAAAGACACGTCGTCCGTGGCGTTGAATCCGATTATCAAGTTCACCACGCTGTTCGGGCTGCTGGCGGTGGAACTCGCCGTTTCGCTGACCGAGAAGCAGGGTGCGGGCGTCAGCACAGCTCTCGCGGTGGTATTCCTGGCGGTTTCAGTGTTCTTTGTCTGGCGATCGTTTTACGGGATGCGGATCGAGGGCGCGAAAGGTTAATAAGCCGGGGCCCACTCGCTGTCGCTCATGGTTCGGTGCCACAGAACCGCGAACGCCAGTGAGCGGATCCCCGACGGCGGCTATTCGGGCAAGTACAGTTGAATCGGCACGTGCCGCGACTCCAGGCCGCGGCACTGCACACAGAATACATACTCGCCTGGTTGCATCGCCGGTGGCAGCATCGCGTTGATCTGGCGGACGCCTTTTTCATCGGGCTCGCCGAGATAGACGGCGGGCAGATCGGCCCCATCCAAGCGAAGTGTGACTTCGGATTTCTTCAGGTCGTCAGGGAAGCCCGTTCCCCAGATGGAGACGCAGCTTTCGACGCCGATTCGTACGCGATGCGACTCGTAGGTCTTGCCATCGGTAAGGCCGGCGATTTCGATCGTGGGGGAAAGCGGGGCTCGAGCTGCCCGCCGTTCCGCGGGAGTGAGATCGATCGGAATACGCGATGGATTGCTGAACGGGCTGTCCTTCGCGGCTATCGTAACGTCGAACCAACCGTGCGAAAGGCCCGGCGTGAGTTTGCAATTCGCCTGCCAGCCGTTTCCACCGATGTTCCGGACGCCCACCGGCGCCGTCGCGTACGGTCCCACCTGGACGTAAACGTTACTGGTGTTGAGATCCGTTTGCGAGCTGTTGAACCAGACAGTGATGTAATGATCGCGATCGCTGCGGAAAGTATGGTCGCGGGTCCACGTATTTTCGACACAGACGAGTTCAGGCGCCTCGCCTGACCGCTCGATCTGCGGCCATTTTCGATACGCGACGACGACCCCGCGCGTATCGGCAACCGTGATCAGCCTGGGATTTACGAAGCCCGCGGTACGCGTGAATGCAAGCAGGCATGACGTATTCGGCGCGCACCAGTTGTCGAACTGACCACCGAGTTCGGTGTTTTCGTAGAACTCGAGAATCGGACGCGCTTCCGGCGTCGGCGGCTCGTCGATGACCAGCGTGTCCATGCACAGCGTATCGGTACACAACTCGCACAGACGTTCGAGAGCAAGCAGAGGATGCTTCAAGTGGTACAGGACGCCGAAGAAGAGAACGATGTCGAAGTAGCCGATCTCACGCGGGGTGAGGTAGCAAACATCCTCCACCACGTACTCAACTTTCGAGTTCAGCAGTTTCTTTGCTTCGAAGAAGGTTTCCTGCCGGGCGGAATCCACGGCGACCACGGTCGCGCCGCGGCGCTCCATTTCGAAGCTGAACCAGCCGTCCCAGGCGCCGATATCGAGCACGCGCTTACCGCGCAGGTCCTGTGGAAGCGGATAACGGGAAATCCGCGTTTTGAGCTGGTCGAGGGTCAGCAAGCCCGGAATGACCTTGCCGTCGGGAAGCTCCAGCGAATGGTACCAGCCGAGTTGCTGCAACTTGCCGATGAGACGCGAGATCTCCTCGGTGGTCTCCGTTGTGTAAGCCCTGTGCATCTAGGCGATGTTCATCCCTACGAGAAATTATACTGGGGACAGGTCATGAGACGCTTTCTGGCGCTTATTTTCGTTATGACGATTGCAACTGCCGCTGTACCCGATCTTGCCGAGCTCAACCGGATGATCCACCGTTTCGCGCCTGCGGAATTGCGCGCGGATACATCGCAACTGGCCCCCGGCGACCGCCAGGCGCTGGCAAAACTCCTCGAAGCCGCCCGTGTGCTTGATGGCGTTTTCATCACGCAATTATGGAACGGGAACGCGGCGCTAAAAAGCAAACTGGAGAAGGACACATCGCCGCTGGGCCGGGCCCGGCTGCATTATTTCGAGCTGAACAAGGGACCGTGGTCGGACCTCGATAATCACGAAGCGTTTCTTCCGGACGTTCCGCCGAAGAAGCCGGCGGGCGCGAACTTCTATCCGGAAGACATGACGCGCGATGAGTTCGAGACTTGGGTATTTAAACTCCCCAAAGAGCAGCAGGAAGAAGCTCGGGGATTCTTCACCGTGATTCGCCGGGGCGCGGACCACAAACTTGAGATCGTCCCATACAACAAAGAGTACGCGGCGCCTTTGCTTCACGCCTCGCGATTGCTGGAGGAGGCGGCCGCGCTCACACCGAACGAATCGCTGAAGACGTTTCTGCGGCTACGGGCGAAGGCGTTTCTGTCCAACGATTATTACGAGAGCGACGTCGCGTGGATGAAGCTCGATGCGCCGATCGATATCACCATTGGGCCGTATGAAACCTACAATGACGAGCTGTTCGGGTACAAAGCCGGTTTTGAATCGTACGTAACCCTGCGTGACGATCGGGAGACAGCGAAGCTGAAGACCTTTGCGGACCATATCCAGGAGATCGAGAACAATCTTCCGGAGGACCCGAAGTATCGCAATCCGAAGATCGGCGCGCTGGCTCCAATCCGCGTTGTAAACGAAATGCTCGCCACCGGCGACGGCGCGCATGGCGTTCGCACAGCCGCCTTCAATCTGCCCAATGACGAGCGCATCGTGCGGGCGATGGGATCGAAGCGGGTGATGCTGAAGAATGTCCAGGAGGCGAAATTTTCGAAGACGCTGGAGCCGATCGCGAAGCGCGTGCTCTCCGCAGCCGATCAGCCCGACCTGAGTTTCGACTGGTTTTTTTCGCATATTCTCGCGCATGAGATGACCCACGGCATCGGGCCCCAGGACAATGTACGGCAATCGCTGAAGGAGCTGCACTCTGCCATCGAAGAGGCCAAAGCCGATGTCACCGGGCTGTTCATGCTCCAGTATTTCTTCGATCACAAGCTGATGCCGGCGTCTGAAAGGCAGCTTTACACGACCTATCTCGCATCCTCGTTTCGAACGCTGCGATTCGGCGTGCATGAAGCGCATGGCAAGGGAATGGCGCTTCAGTTCAACTATCTGACGGACAAAGGGGCTTTCATCGCCAAGCCGGATGGCACGTACGCTGTCGATTTCGCGAAGATCAAAGGCGCGATTCGCGACCTGGTGCACGATTTACTGACGATCGAGGCGACCGGCGATTATGCGCGGGCGAAGAAGATGCTGGACGAACTCGGCGTCCTGCGGCCCCCGATGGCGCAGACTCTCGCGAAGCTGACGGACATCCCGACGGATATCGAACCGGTGCGCTAGCCCGCTTGCTATCGCGCGCGGTTCTGTGTCGGGCGCCAGATATCAGTCTTGACCACTGAACCGCGCACGTAGTAAGCGGATCCTGACTTGTCTCACCCGCCGCTAGTTTTCGATCTTCGTTACCGGATCGATGAACGGCCAGCACATCGCGCCCACCACATAGACCGCCACCATCACGAGCAGCAATAAATTCCAGTCGTTATGAGTCCGGTCCAATAAGAATCCGCCAAAGGCGGGCGCGGCGAAGGCGGCCAGATTTCCCATCATGTTCATCGAGCCGGCGACCGTGCCGGCGTATTTGCCTCCGATATCCATGCAGGAGTTCCAGGAGCAAGGCATCGTCAGGTCATTCGCAAAGCTTGCCACGCCCATCATCAGCATTCCCAGCAGCGGGTCATCGAAACGCGTCGAGATCCATAGGAACACCGCGGCGCTCAAGAATCCGGTGACGGAAATCAGCCGTCGGGCGAGCGTCAGATTCCCGAGGCGGCGGGCAATTCTCGGCGAAGCCAGACCGCATAGGAGCGAACCGAACCCGCCGAACAGCAACGGAAAAATCGCGAGCCGCGCGCTGGCGGCCGGCGATTGATGCCGGAATTCCTGAAGGTAGGTGGGCAGCCAGGTGACGTAGAAGTACCAGGGAAACGACAAGCAGAAATATTGAACCCAGAGGAGAACAACGCTGCGGCTGCCGACCAGCTTCATCCACGGAACATCCGCATGGCCATGGGTTTCGGCGTTTTTCAAAAGCTCAAGCTCGGCTTCATTGACGGCAGGATGATCCTGCGGCCGATCGCGGAACCAGCGGCCGAAGAAAAAGCACCAGATCAGGCCGAGTCCCCCGAAGAGGACGAACGCGTAGCGCCAGCTCACAAATTTGAAAACCAGAATGACCAGCGGCGGAGTGAACGCACCGCCCCAGCGGGCAAAACTCCACAGCAGGCCCTGCGCGCGGGACTTCTCGTCCTGCGGCAGCCAGACGGAGAACGCTTTTGTCAGCACCGGGAAACATCCGGCTTCTCCGGCGCCGAAGAGAAAACGGATGACCCACAACGAACCGTAACTCCAGGCCGCTCCCGTTAACGCGGTGAATCCCGACCACCACAGAACTACGCGAATCAAAACGCGCCGTGGTCCCATCCAATCGGCCAGCCAGCCGGTGGGGATCTCGAAGAGAGCGTACGAAATTCCAAAAGCTCCGAACACGAGTCCCATTTGGGATTTGGTCAGTCCCAGCTCGTCGGAAATGGGCTTCGCGGCCTGCGAGATCGCGACCCGGTCAATATAGGAAAGAATCCCGAGCGCGATCGCGAAAAAGATGACCCAGTAGCGGGCCCGCGTGGGCTTTACGAGCGTCGGCGTCATGAGGCCAGCTCGCGATCGAGCCATGCGAGATAAGCCGTCGAGCCATCCACGATCGGCAAGGCGATGGTTTCCGGAACTTCGTAGGAGTGGATCTTTGAAAGCTCGGCTCGCAGAGTCTCAAACACATCCCGGCGCGACTTGATCAACAGAATGAGCTCCTGGGCCTCTTCCACCGCGCCCTTCCAACGATAAATGCTACGAGCCCCGGGAAGAATGTTGACGCAGGCGGCGAGGCGCTTTTCCACCAATGAGCGCGCGATTCGTTCGGCCTCTTCTTCTGACTCACAGGTGGTCAGAACCACGATCTTGTCGGTCATTGCCGAACTAGAATATCACTCGCGCCTTGCTGAGTGACTATTCGTGACGCAGGGCTACCATCGGATCGACCTTCGCCGCCCGCCGCGCGGGAAGGTAGCTGGCGACAAACGCGACCGTGCTGAGAACAAGGCCAACCGCCACGTACGTCACAGCGTCAGCCGGCGTGATGCTGAACAGCAGGCTTTGAAGAAGCCGGGCCAGGGCGAATGCTCCCGCGAGACCGATGGCGACGCCGATGGCCGTTAAGCCCATCCCTTGCCCTAGCACGAGTCCCATCACGCTTCCCGTGCCCGCGCCCAATGCTCGACGGATCCCGAGTTCCTGTGTCCGTTGCGCAACTGAGTACGAGATCACACCGAAAATGCCCACGGCCGCTAGAACCAGGGCGAGTGCGGCGAAACTGACCATCAGAATCGTGTTGAAGCGGGGGGCGGCTACGGAATCGGAAACGTATTGATCCATCGTCTTTATGTCGGCGATGGGCATGTCTCGGTCGAGCGAGCGGATCTCGCCCTCGATCGCCTTGATCAATTGCCTGGGATCTCCGTGAGTGCGCGCCACCAGGTAAACCGGAGTCGTCGGCTCTTGCAATGTCGCGAGAAAGACCCCGGGTTTCGGATCCCGGTCGAGAGACTTTTGCCGCACGTCGGCGACCACGCCGACAATTTGATACGGATGGTTCCCCCATTGAATAGCCAAGACCTTTCCGATCGGGTCCTCATTCGGATAAAACTGATTCGCCAGCGTCCGGTTGATGACAACCGCGAACGGCGAACCTTCGCGATCGCGTTCATTGAAGACGCGGCCGCGTTCGATCGGTATGCTCATTGCCGCAAAATATCCCGGCAGGACACAGAGCACCTCTGTTACTGGTTCCTCTCCGTGATTCGGTCTCGGACGATCCGCCCGCCACAAGCCCGTTCCGGGAATAATTCGACCGAGCGGCAGGAAGTGACTGGTTCCGGCGGCTTCGACGCCCGGGACCGTTCGGACGCGCTCCAGCATTTGCATATTGAAATCGAGCAAACCCTGGTTGTTGTTGCGGAAACGTCCATTCTCCAGGATCTGCATCGACAGCACGTGGGACGCGTCAAACCCCGGATTTACGTTCGATAGGCGGGCAAAGCTACGAATCAGCAAGCCAGCGCCAACCAGTAAGATCATCGATAGAGCGACTTCGACCACCACGAGGGCGTTTCGGGTAAAGTTGTGCCCTCCCGCAACGCCGCGGCCGCCGTCGCGCAAGGATTTTTGTACGTCGGTTCGAGCCGACTTCAGGGCAGGGGCGAGCCCGAAGAGAATGCCGGTAGCCAGCGACACGCCGAGCGTGAACAGAAAAACGGACGTATCGATCCGGATGGCTTTCAGATTGGCGTAGTTGATGGTATCGGGCAACGCTGTCGTGAGAATGTTCATCGCCCAAACTCCAATCAACAATCCAAGGGCTCCGCCGATCACGGCGATGAGGGTGCTTTCCACCAATAACTGTCGCGCGATGCGGAATACACTCGCGCCGAGCGCGGCCCGCACGGCGATCTCTCGTCCCCGGCCAGAGGCGCGAATTAACATCAGGTTCGCCACGTTCGCACAGGCAATCAACAGCACCAGACCGACCGCGCTGAGAAGCACGAGCAGCGGCATCCGCACGTCCCCGATCACCTGTTCGCGAAGGCTGACCACGGTGATGCCCCATTTCGAGTTGAACGCCGGGCGTTCCTGTTGAAGCAGAGGCGTCAGCACGTTCATATCGGCCTGTGCGCTGGCGACGGTGGCTCCTTCGCGAAGGCGTGCCACGGTGCTTAGATAGCGGCCTCCCTGACCAGCGGTTGCACGTGTGATCGCGATGGGCGTCCACAGGTCGGCTTTCGTAAGGGGGAAACGAAAGCCGGCGGGCATGACTCCGACCACGGTCACGCTCTGACTGTTGTATTGGATCTGGCGGCCCAGGATGTTCGAGTCCGCGGCATAGCGCCTCCGCCAAAGTCCTTCGCTGAGGATCACGACTTTGTCGTTTCCGGGCGTGTCTTCCTGCGGCGTGAACCAGCGTCCGAGGACCGGCTGCACGCCCAGAATCTGGAAGAATCCGTCGGAGACAGCCAATGTCTCTACCTGCTCAGGCTCCCCATCGCCGGTCAGGCTGGCTCCGAACTGCACCAGCGCAGCGATTCGCTCAAAGGAATGATTCCGCTCCCGCCAATCGACGAAATTGAGGGGATTCGCGACGTTGGTCCTGCCGGTACGCGGGCTTTGCTCCCAAACCATCACCAGCCGGTCGGGATTCTCAAACGGCATCCGCTGGAGGATTACGGCATTGACGACGCTGAAGATCGCGGTGTTTGCGCCAATTCCCAGCGCCAGGGCCGCGACCGCCATGGCGGTGAAGCCCGGGCTTTTCAGTAACATCCGAACAGCAAAACGCAGGTCATTGCGCACGCGCACACCTCCCGGCCATGAAATACCGTTGTTTAGACTACGAGTTACCGCGAGGGTTAGTTCTTTGGCGATGAATTCGGCAGCTTGGCGAGCCTTTTCTTCACTTCCTCGGAATTCTTGCCGTCGGGAGAGAGCTCCAGGTACTTGGTGTAGGCCTCGCGAGCGCCGTGGCGATCTTTCAGCTTCTCATCGGACTCGCCGAGCTTCAGGAAGGCTTCTGCATTTCCCGGATCCCATTTGGTGGCCTCATCGTATCGCCGCGCCGACGCCCGGAAGTTGCCTTTTTTGAAGTAGTAGTTTCCGGCGGTGACGTTCCGTGACGACTCGAGAGGATTGAGCGTATATTCTTTGGGCTTTAGGGACTCGTCCTCTTCCGGCGGCTCTTCTTCCTGCTGCTTGGCGGGCGGAGGTGTTGCTTGCTTCTTTTGCGCCGGCGGTTGTTGCTGAGCGAAGACGGCGCAGGCGAACAGGCTGCCTGCAAGGAAGATGCGCCTCACACACCTAGTATAAATCGGCTTGCGGAGGGCGCCGCACCCGCTTACTCACGTGCGCGGTTCAAATCAAACGACGTTTACCCAGCGCGCACAGAACCGCGCGCGATAGCAAGCGGGTATCGCTGAGCCAGTAAGAATTGCCCTGCATGCGAAAATGAAGGTATCAACGACGCGTTCAACCTGCGCGATAAAGCCGCGGAACTTCCGACGACGCCGGGAGTGTATCTCTACAAGGACACCCATGGAACCGTCATCTACGTCGGCAAGGCAAAGAATCTGCGGAGCCGGGTCCGCAGCTACTTTAATGACGACCGGCTGGCCGATATCAAGACAGGAACCCTGATCGCCGAAGCGCGCGAGATCGATTTCATCCATGTCGACAACGAAAAAGAGGCGCTGGCGCTCGAGAATAACCTGATCAAGAAGTGGCAGCCGCGCTACAACATCCTGCTGCGCGACGACAAGACGTATCCCTACATCAAGCTAACCGTCGAAAAATTTCCGCGTGTCTACGTAACCCGGCGTTTGAAAAAGGACGGGTCAACCTATTTCGGTCCATACTTTCCGGGAAATCTTGCCCACCGGCTCGTCCATTTCATCCATCGCCACTTCAAAGTCCCGTCCTGCAACGTCGATCTGACGCGGAAACACACGCATCCGTGCCTGGAATATCACATCCATAGGTGCCTGGGTCCGTGCGTCGAAGGACTGACGACCAATGAACAGTACGAGGAAGCCGTCCGCGCCGTGCGTTTGTTTCTGGAGGGCCGCCATAAAGATCTGGCGAAGGAGCTGCGAGGGCGCATCGAAAAGCTCAGCGGAGAGACACGCTACGAAGAAGCCTCGGCGTTGCACAATCTGCTGCAAACCGTCGAGGAAATGGGCGAAAGGCAGAAGATGGCGGCGGCGGAGGGCAACGACACCGACATTTTCGCTTATTATGCGGAACCTCCTTTGGTCGCGGTGAACCTGTTTCACCTTCGCGGAGGACATATCGTCGACCGTCGCGAGTTTTTCTGGGAAGACCAGATGGAATTCGATCCTCCGGAGTTCTTCGGATCGCTGCTCAAGCAAGTCTATCTGGACGATCCGTACATCCCGGCGTTTATTCACGTCCCGGTCGAGTTCGAAGAGTGTGCGGTTCTGGAGGAGTATCTTTCCGAGCGGCGCGGAAGAAAGGTCGAAATTCACACGCCGCAACGAGGCCAGAAGCGCGCGATGATCGATCTGGTGGAATCGAATGCGCAGCACAGCTTCGAGCAGCGGTTCCGGGTGATGAAACCGTCTTCGAAGGCGATCGAAGCGGCCCTCCAAGACGCTCTCGGGCTGGAACATCCTCCGCGGCGCATCGAATGTTTCGATATTTCCCACATTCAGGGCACCGACAAGGTGGCCAGCATGGTGGTGTGGGAAGACGGGCGGATGAAAAAATCGGACTACCGCAAGTTCGTCATCCGTACCGTAGCCGGCAACGACGATTTTGCTTCCATGCGCGAAGTAATCTCACGCCGGTACGGCCGGTTGAAAGAAGAGAATGCTCCGCGTCCGGGTCTGGTGCTGGTCGATGGCGGCTTGGGGCAGTTGCACGCCGCTGCTTCTGCGCTTGAAGAATTGGGGATCACGGATCAGCCGCTGGCATCGATCGCCAAACGCGAAGAGTGGATTTACGTCTACGGGCAGGAAGACGAACCGATCGTGCTGGATCGCTTCTCGCCGGTGCTTCATCTGGTGCAGATGGTTCGCGACGAAGCGCACCGGTTTGCCGTAACGTTTCATCGAACGCGGCGGAACGCCAGCCGCCTGCGCAGCGAACTCGACCTGATTCCTGGAGTAGGGGAAAAGACGGTCGCGAAGCTGCTACGTCACTTCGGCAGCCTGGAACGAGTGCGTCAGGCCTCGGAGGACGATTTAGCAGTGGTCATCGGAAGGGCTGCAGCGAAAAAAGTGATCCAGGGTGTGGCTGTCCCGCCGCGGACGGCGGCGGAAGCCCTGAGGGTTCTCGAATAACTAGAACAGATCGCCGATATCTTTGGCGATGCTGCGCGCTTCCAGGTGAATCAGACCGGCGTTGCCGCCTTGGGGGCTGATTACCGCCAGAACCGCCTTTGACCCGGCGGAGTATACGAATAGCGCGCCTTCTTCCGCTTGAATTGAAACTTCGCCGAGAGTGCCGGCGCTCATGCTGTCGCTAATGCGCCGCCCGAGGCTCGACGCGGCGGCCGCCATCGCCGCGACCCGATTCGGGTCCGATCCGTTCGACAAAGAATGCGCGATCGGCAGTCCCTCGTTGGATGCCAACAACACGCCTTTTAACTCTGGAATCGCGCTACGTAGAGCCTCGATATGACCCTTAAGCGCCTCACCTTTCGCCATACTGCCTCCCCTGATCCTGGATTCGCCATTTCCGCACGTATCTTCGTGTCGGAGCACTGATAACATCGACGCGGTAAGGAAATAACTTTAGCGAAAGCGCATAGGGAGTTTAACTAATTGGTCATACGTGGGTGACCGATGCAGACGGACAACATTCGGGTTTGGGAGCCGTTCAGACGAATCCCCGAAAGACCGGACCCTGTAGGGCTTTCTCCTTAGCAGGCCGTAAGGCTGCGGCCTCAAAACCTGTACATAAGTGCTTTACCGGATGGAAAGCCGTAAGAGTGCTCTTTAGCATTAGTTGAGAAGGGACGATCAAAGAGTCATGCGGTGCTTGTACTGCGGAAAGGAGCTAGCCCTTCTCAAACGGTGGACGGGTGGTGGAGAGTTTTGCTCGGACGCTCACCGGCAGCAATATCAGGACGAGTATAACCAGCTCGCGCTGAATCGTCTGCTGCAAGCCAAACCGCCTTCGGAGGAGAAGTCTCCGGGTAAATCGGCGCCAGCCTCCAACCAACCGGAGGAAAAGCCGGCAGTAGAGACGAAAAAGCCGGAACCTGCCTCCCAGCCACGCGTCGAACCCTTCCCGCCTTCCGCAGCGCCTCCTCCGCCCGCTCCCGTGTCCGCGCCAAAGCCGGCCGTCGTGACCGCTCCTGTTGTAGAACACCAGGCAGCCGCCCGATATTCGGAGCCGGAATCCGCTCCCGTCATGGTTGAAGAAGAAGAGCCAGCGCCCGCGGAACTGGGTAGTTTCCTGGTTGAGATTCCGGTGCCGGCGAGCCCGGAAATCGCTGAGGTGGCGACAGTCGACATCGAATTCGAACGGAGCACGCAGCCCGAGCTTCCGCACCGAAATCCAGATCCTTGGGGAACGCTACTGGTAGGCGCGGGCCGCGTCACCCTGGCCCCCTCCGAACGTTTTCGGGATTGGGCGGCGCCTCGCGGAGAACGACGCCTCGAGTCGCGTGAGTTAGGGTATAGCGCTCCGGTCATCGACTTCAATCTGCGTGTCGCCGGCGAAACAGGGTTGACGAAGATTTCTGAGGAACCTATGGATTTTCTGGTCTTTCCACATCCGCCACAAGGATCGCCTCCGCTGTGGCAGGAAGCGGAGAAGGAATTCAAGTTTGAAGCTGAATTAGGCAGTCTCGCCCGGGTGACGTTCGGCACCACCGGCCTGCAGGACAACGAGGAAAATTCAACCGTCCCGGCCGCAAGCGAAGAACCTACCGCTCTGTCCAGCGCGCCGAGTGCGGCCCTTCCACCCAGCGAAACCAAAGTCGAGCCGGTGGCTGCCGTATCCGCTCCCAGTGTTGTTGAAAGTGATGCTGTTGAGAGTAGTGTCGTTGAAAGTAGTCTTGTCGAAAAGGCTTTGCCGGCCAAAGAATCGCCGCGGCCGACGCCATCGCCCAGTTCAGTCGCGGGTGGTGTTCCAAAAACATCTTTTCTGCGTCCGCCGCTGATCGCTTCTAAGGCGCCGGAACAGGCGGCTGCGAAAGCTCCGGAAGCGCCCAAACAAACCGAAAAACTCCCGGACTTGGTGAAGAAGCCTCTGCCCCTTACTCTCCACGGCCTTGCCGCGGGACGAGGCAAGCCCGTGCAGATCGTCTCCACCGCGGCTTCGAGCGGGGTGGAACTACAGGTACCGCGATCCAGCGCAGTCCCGATGCGCCCCGTAATGATTTTGGGACCGTCGCCGTCGCCGTCGCCGTCCGCCAAAGTCGAGGAAAAGAAACCCGAAGAGAAAAGGCCGGAGCGTACTGTCGTCATCAAGTCAGATCCGAAGAAGATACAGCCTTCACGGATCGATCCAAAGATGATCACTTCCAAGGGCCGAAAGCCTGAAGTGCCGCTCCCGGACTTTGAGAAGAGAGCCGCCGAACGGAAGGAACCGGAGCGGAAAGAACCCGAAAAGAAGGACGTCGAAAAAACACCCCCGAAGAGCGAGGCCAAAACAACTGTGCCTGCCGCGGTCGCGGAGAAGGAGAATGTTCCGCGATCTGGAGATGTGAAAAAACCGGTGGACACGAAGTCCGAGCCGCCGCGTGCTCTCAAGGAATTGCCTCAGGTAGAGCGCTACACGCAGCCGGATCTCGGGCTGCCGAGCTTAAGCTTCCAGGACTCCGGCAACTTCTTCACGCGACTGCCGATGCCTGCGAAAATCGGCGTACTTGCTGGCGTGGTCCTGGCGATTGCCGGTGTGATCGCGCTTGGAATGAAGGGCGGCAATGGAGCCGCGGCGAGCACGGGTCCGCATGTGGTTGCCGGCCCGCCGATCGCAGCCGTCGGTTCAGGCTGGATCACGGACTGGGGCGCCGAGCCAGGTGTGCGGCGGCAGCATGAGATCTCCATTCTGGGACCGTCCATGAACCTTACCGACTACCGCCTGGAATTCGAGGCTCAGATCGAGGCCAAGGCGATCGGATGGGTCTATCGGGCCCAAGACAGCAAGAATTATTACGTCAGCAAGCTGGAAATTGTGAAACCTGGTCTGGAGCCCACGATCGCGCTGATCCGGTTCGCGGTCATCAACGGGGAAGAACAGCCGCGTTCGCAGTTCCCGCTGAAGATGCCGTTACGAATCGACACGCTCTACAAGATCCGGTTCGACGCGGTCGGTGATCATTTTACAACCTGGGTGCTGGATCAGCAGGTGGACGACTGGACGGACGATCACATTAAGCGCGGTGGCGTTGGTCTGTATAACGAACGCGGCGAGCAGATGTCCCTGCGCGGCAGTGTGAACGTCGTTCCCCTCGTAATCAAGAGATAACGGAGATATTGAGGAATGCCCGAAAGCAACGATCCAACGGTTTTCTTCGTCGATGATGACCTGATTGAAAGGTTGATGCGTGGCGACTCGGTTGAGGATCCGGGGAAGAAGAAACGTCCGGCTTCCGTAAGCGCCCTGGCGAAAGCCGTCACTCTGGCGACCGAGGGCCGTCTGGACGATGCAGTCAAGGAATTGGAGCAGGCGGCGCAGCGCGGCGAGAATCCGGTGGAGGTGTACACCGGCCTGGGGGCCCTCCGGTTTGAGCAACAGAAGTGGGCCGAAGCCTCCCGATGCTATGCCAAAGTGGCCGAAGCCGATCCAAAACATCGTACGGCACATTACAACCTCGGGCTGTGTCTGGAGCGTGAAGGCAAGTTCCCGGAAGCGGCAAAGGCTTTCGAAACGGCGCTGGCGGTCGATCCAAAACGCTGGCAGGCGCAGGTCGGCCGCGGGCTCTGTCTCTTGCAATTGGGAAAATCGGAACCGGCGCTCGAATGTTTCCAGGCAGCGCTGAAGGAGAGCCCGGCGCACGATCAGGCTCAGTTTGGCAAGGCAGTCGCCCTGCATCAGTTGGGCAAACTGGAAGACGCCGCTGAAGTCTATAAGAAGGTTCTGCCCGCAAATCCGAATTCTCCGGAACTGCTGGCCAACTTGATCGCCCTTGCGGTTACCCGCAAGGAGGACGGGAAGGTGAAGGAATACGCGGAACGGCTCTTGAAGCTTCGCCCGCAGTCACGACAGGCGTTGCAAGGCCTGGCCTCGGTGGCACTTTCCCGCGGCGATTACAGTGCCGCGGTGCAGCACTGTTCGCAGCTCGTCAAGGTTGCGGCGGATTCGTACGAAGGCTGGTTCAATCTCGGTCTGGCATATCAAAAAACAGGTCGCTTGGAACAGGCCGGAAACGCGTATCGGGAAGCATCGAGGCTTCGCCCGGAGGCGGTGGAAGCGAACGCAAATCTGGGTGTGGTGTTGCAGGAACGGAACGACCTGGCTGGGGCACGGCGAGCGTATGAGCGGGTTCTGGCCGCCCAGCCCGATCTCCCTGGCGCGCTTTGGAACATGGCTTTGGTGGTGGAGCGCGACGGCAAGGCCGAGGAAGCGGAGAAATACCTGGAGAAACTGGTCGCCGTGAAGCCGGATTTCGAGGATGCGGCATTTCGTCTCGGTTTCATGCAATTGCAGCGCGCCGAGTACGCAAGCGCCGTGGACAGCTTCGAAATGTGTCTGAAAAAGCGTAAGGATTGGGTGGACGCGCTGCTGAACCTCGGGCTGGCCTGCTGGAAGTTCGAAGATCTGGATGCTGCTTCGGAGACGTTCGGGCGGGTACTATCGATGCAGCCGAAGAACTCCGATGCCCTAAGAGCGCTGACCGCGATCGCCATCGAGCGCAAAGATCACAAAAAAGCGTGGGAAATGCACCAGAAGCTGGCAACCACGGGCGAACGCTCGGTCGAGTTATCGTACAACCTCGGCCTGCTGCTGCAATCGGCAGGCGAGAACAAATTGGCCGCGGAGTGTTATCAGAGCGCCCTCGAAAAGAAACCCGATTTCCCGGACGCACTGCTCAACCTCGGTCACGCGCTTAAGGCGACAGGGAAAGAAGAAGAAGCCAAGCAGGCTTGGAGCAAAGCCGTGGCCGTCGACCCGACGCTCGCCGACAAGTACTTTCACTAGGAGCATCGAACGGCGGTCAGCACCCGCTCACTGGCGTGCGCGGCTCGGTGCTGGGCGCTGTCGCCACAGAACCGCGCGCGGCAGCGAGCGGGTCCGGACACGTCATTCAATCGCCGGCGGTCGCCGACAAGTAGGCCTTTGCTAGCGGTATCGAACGGCGGTCAGCACCCGCTCACTGGCGTGCGCGGTTCTGTGGTGGGCGCTGTCGATACAGAACCGCGCGCGGCAGCGAGCGGGTCCCGACACGTCATTCAATCGCCGGCGCTCGCCTGCAAATACGCTTTTGCTAGGGGTATCCAACGGTGGTCAGTACCCGCGCACTGGCGAGTCTGTGTGAAAACCGGTAACGTTAGTAAATTAAAAATCGACTCACAGAAGTGAGCCGATATATTCTCTACAATCCGGATCAAGACTTGTTACTGCCGCCGAGTTTGCGGGAGGAATTGGGGGAGCAGCACCTG
>DATGGL010000244.1:0-9910 GCA_035308605.1 Bryobacteraceae bacterium | reverse complement strand
GGTTTTTGGATTCCGCGACGGGCAAGCAGCCCCAGCATGCGGCGATAGAGGAGCGTCGCGTCCGAAGCGTTACCCTCGCCGCGCGCCAGCCGGCGGACGCGTAAGCGTCCACGCCACCATGCGGCCAATGGAGGACCGCCGAAGATGGCAAGGACCCCGAGTCCCATCATTACAATCGCCGCAGATGCGTAGCCGCTGCCGGAACGGGCGGCGTCTTTTATCCAAACGCGCACATCGTCGAACCAGCGGAAGCGCAGGCTGCGGGCCGAGGCGTCCATGCGCGACGCGAGCACCACCTGGCGATCGAGATCGTAGCTGACCACCCAGTCCTGCCAGAATTGTTCGGCGGCGTCGAAGAAGAGCGACATGCGGGCGAAGATGCCGGCGCCGGACGCGCCCGGATCGGCAGGCGTGGGGTCGAAGGTGGTCCAGCCGCGGCCGTTGATCCAGGCTTCCACCCAACTGTGCGCATCGGAAGCGCGCACCACCTGAAAATGCGTGATCGGATTGTAGACCCCGCTTTGGAATCCGGTGATGACGCGCGACGGGATGCCAAGCGTGCGCAGCATCACGGCCATGGCGGACGCGAAGTATTCGCAATGGCCCTTTTTCCGTTCGAAGAGAAAATGCGCGAGCGGATCGGGGACGGGCGAGGAAAGCAGCTCCAGTGTGTAGCCGTAATCGCGGCGCAGATGGCTTTCGATCTGCCGAGCTTTTTCGTCCTCGGTCAACGCGCCCTCGGTCATCTGATGCGCCAGGTGCGGAATTCGCTCGTCGATCTGAGGAAGCTGGAGGTACTGGGCGCGTTCGCGGCGGTTCAGCGGTTCGGGCGTGCCGAGGACCTCGCCGGTTTCATCCTCGAGAAAGCTGTAGACGGCATAGATAAGGCCGCTGGTGCGGATGGGCGGCGGGACAGTGAACGATCCGCTGCGCGCGTTGTAGTGGATGGCCGGAACGGTGATCGCGATGGTTTGCGGCGTGCCGGCGATGAACAGGGTGTCGGAAGCAATGTCGTTTAATTGAACGTTGTATTTCAGGACCCGGCCGCGGCGGGTGGGGGCGCGATAGTAATCGTGGTTCACCATCAGGACCCCGTGCTCGACCGGAAGTTCCAGATCGCGCGCGATTCCGGGATTGTCCCAGCGTTTGCCATCGAATCTTCCCAGGGCGGCGCCGCGCCAGCGGACTTCGAGCAGCCCTTCGTCGTCATAAGCGTGGACGTGCATCACGGGCGCGCTGCTGCGCTTGATCTCGCCGATCTGGCCGAGAGTCACGCCGTTCGAGAATCCAGGCAGATGGTAGCGCTGGGGCACGAACCGGTCCAGCGCGGCGCGGGCGGTGCGCGGCAGGATGAAAAACAAGCCGGCTGTCATCACCAGGATGCCTGTGAACAGCAACGTCGCGAGCACGCTGAGACGGCGGGGAAACGCCTGGAGTCCTCCGCGAACCACCGCGCGGCGCAGTTGGGCGGAGCGGCGGACTTCACCGCTGGAAAACGTCGCAATGGCAAGCAAAAGGAATAGGGCCAGGTATCCGAAGAAGCTGAGGCTGATCGAGAGAACTGCGGCGGCCAGCAGTTCGAGGACCGCGATCATCTTGATGTAGGTGTAGTCGCGATTGGTTTTCGCTGTGAGGATTTTGAGAACCGCGAGGAAGCAGACCAAATGCACGGTCGCGGTGAGAAACGATTCAGAGACGAAGTAATAATCGATGGGCCAGAATCCGATGTAAAGGAGCGTGACTACGGCGACGAATCGATTCGAAAATTCGAATTCGATGATGCCCGAGACCATCAGGGCGCGAACGCACAGGCCGATCAGGGTCAGGGTGGCGGTGGGCCAGTCGAGATAGCCGGAGCCGACCACGGCGAAATATCCGGCGGCGAGCATTCCCAGCAGCGCGAATTCGAAGAAGCGGTCGACGACGCGGGGGATGGTATTGGCGGCGCGAGGAAGCGGCGGGGCCGGTCGCGAAGCCATGTTTTCATTGTGTCACCTTGTAGTAGGTTTAAGAAACACCCGCCCCGAAAGGATCATTTTCGTTGCGGCTCAGCTCGTTTTCCCTACGCTTTTCAGTCCCCGAATGTCGATCTGGCATCGATGGTAGTCGACCGAGCGGGAATACCCACTAAGCGGTTGACCGACGTGACGCCGTGATCGATGTCCGGCTGGCTAGCAGCGTGTCTGGACCATGGCCCGGGCGAGACGGCCGGGACTCTCGGCTTCTGCCAGGAGGTCGCCTTCCTCTTGCAGCAACTGCCGGTTTAGACGGTTGAGCTCGGCCCCGGCGGAAAGGGAATTGAAGAGCTGGACGCCGACATGGAACGCGCCGTTCACCTCGACGCAGCGGACCACTTCGCCGAGCATGCGAATATGACCCGCGTCGGCCTTGATCACCGTTCCGGCTGGGATTTGTTGCGGGATCCGCACGCGGAGGCCGCGATCGGAGATGTTCAGGATGCAGCCTTCCATCACCGGCTTGATTCTGCTTCCCATCATCGTTAGCACTACGGGCTGCGAAGTTTTGAAACGAGGTTCTCTGCGCCGGTCACGCCCCCGCAAGCTTGTCCGTGTCACGATTTCCAGGCCGGTTTGATTCATGTTATTGTTCCCTCCGAGACATCCTTGCGGGTGCAGTTGGACGGCCAAATGGTCGAAACCGCGGAGGATCCGTGCACGTACATGATTTGCGGAGGGAAACACGGTAGCCATACGTACTCTCCGGATGCTATTGCGAGGCGGAAGTGGGGCATTGGGCGCAGTATTACGATGAACACCTGAGGGCTGTTCGCGCAGGGCCGTGGATTCGTCAGGCGGCGATGCTCGCGCTGCTTGCGGCGGGCATGGGCGCGCAGGATCCGCTGACGATTCATGTTCCGGTACGCCTGGTTACGCTGCCGACGCTGGTACTGGCCGACGACGGGCGGGTGATTGCCGGTCTCGAACGGAATAATTTTCGGGTGTCGGATAACGGGCGGCCGCAGAAGGTGACGCTCGATTCAGTGGCGACGCCGGCGTCGGTGGCTGTGGTGGTTCAGGTGAGCCGCGATGTACGGGAGTATGTTCCGTTTATCGCGCGCGTGGGAAGCGCGGTGGATGCGCTGCTGGTCGGCCAGCGTGGACAGGCGGCGGTGATTGCGTATAACGACGACGTCGTGCTGGTGAAGGCGTTCGGCGCGGGCGATGTGCGGACGTCGCTGCGCGGGATCTCGGCGAGCGGACGGAAGGCGCGGATGAACGACGCGGGTGTTCGCGCGATCGAGCTGCTGAAGGATCGTCCCAGAGCGCGTGCGCGGATTCTGCTGTACGTCGGCCAGCCTTTGGACGCGGGAAGCGGGCACAGCGTCACGGACGTCCGGGAAGCGGCGGAGCGCGAAAATGTTTCGATTTATGCGCTGACGCTTCCGATATCGGGAAAGTCATTTGTCCCGGATACGTTTTCTCTGCCGGTGTTGAATCTGCGGAAGCTGATTCCGTCGCTGAATCGCGAGCGGCCGGGCAGCGATCCCTTTGCGACGCTTACCGCCGCGACCGGAGGCACGCAGCTTCACTTTCACAAACAGAGTGAATTAGAGGAAGGGATCGCGATCGTGGGAGTGGAACTGAGAAGCTCGTACGTGCTCAGCTACCGGCCCAGCGCGAGCGAAAACGGATATCACACGATCAACATCGAAGTGGATGTTCCGGGGGCGAAGGCGTACTCGCGCCCGGGATACTGGTGGACGGCGGAATGAATCGCGCCGTCTGTGGTACACCTATTTAGTTGCTCCTCTCGCTTCACCACGACAAACCTGAATCGGAATCCTGCTTCGAACGTTTCCGGAGTTCCTCGGTTCTGAACGGATTGAAGGCCCTCGATTCGCGCGCGCGGCGAAAGGGGCTGAAGTCTCTCGACCCTTCGCGCGGCGCGCTGATCCCCATCGGCATGGAGATCGACCGGGGACGCGTCACCAAGAACGGCTACGGCGTTTTCAATCTCGCGTGGCAGGCCGAGAATCATCCGGAGTGGCCGGAGATGGTGGAACGCGAGATCGCGGAGATTCGCGCGGGGATCAAGCAGGCGCATGACGTGCCGTTGCAGTACCTGATCTGGACGGGGATGGGCGGGTCGTCGGAAGACAAGGCCATGTATCAGGCGCTGGGGCTGCTGCGGCGCGGGCCGAAGGTGTACGTGCTGGATTCGACCGATCCCGTGAAGCTCGATTCGATTATCGAGGACATAAAGCATCGCGGCGGACTCGACGAGCGGCAACTGTGGAAGCGGACGCTGGTGGTGGCGATGGCGATGGGGATGACGTCCTACGAGCCTGTCGTGAACGTGCAGAAGATCGCGGCGCGCTATGACGCATTGCGCATCGATTCGCGGCCGAACATTTACTACATGACGCTGCCGGGGTCATTGCTGGACAAGTTCGCCGAGGCGCGGGAGTATCGGCGGGTGCATCTGCAACTCGACGAAGGCAATTCGACCGCGGGACGGCATAGCGCGCCCATGACGCGCGGAAGCCTCTATCCTCTGGCGCTTGCAGGGGTGGATTTAGGCGCGTGGATTTCAGACGCAGTGCTTTCGAGCGAAGAGATCGAAACGGCTTGGCGACTGGCGGCGTTTCTGCATGCGCAGGGGCTCGCGGGGCGCGATAAGGTTACGCTGCTGCTGCCGCGCGGCTGGACCGGAGCGGGGATCTGGACCAAGCAGGATTTTGAAGAGAGCCTGGGGAAGTCGACGGAGTTCGGACTCAAGATCGTGATCGGCGAGCGGGTTCGCATGACCAACTACCGCGCGCCGCGGGATCCCAAGCAGGACCGGATTTTTCTCGCCGTTCAAATCAAGGGCGAACCGGCGGATCAAGGCGCGAAAATCGCCATGCTGCGGCGGGCCGGGTATCCGGTGGCGTCGCTGACGCTGCCGGCTTCGGTGAAATTGTCGAAGTACATGCAGCTCGTGCATTACACGGTGTTCGGGCTGGCGTGGCTGCGAAAAATCAATTTCGTTACGCAGCCGAATGTGGAATTGTATAAAGCGATCACGAACCGGCTGCATGCGGAATCGGAACGCGCGGGCGGAGTCGCGAAGACGAAAGAGTGGCGGCGGAGTGTTGAATCGGACCGGTCGGCTGCGTGGCGCGGACGGGTGACGCTGCGGTGGGACCGGCTGGCGGCTGCGGGCGTTGCGGACGGCCAGACGGCTCCGGCATTTTATGCGTCGCTGCTGAAGAGTTACTTGTCAGAGGGAAAAGCCGAATACGGTGAACTGACGTTTTTTGGCGACACGCGGTATTCGGCGCGCGGGCGGGCGGTGCGCGCGATCCTAGACCGGGCGGCGGAGCGGCTGTTTCGCGCGGGATTGAAAGTTCCGGTGGATGTGTACGAAGGGCCGGCGATGAATCATTCGTATCACGAGATGATCATCGGGCACGGGAAATGTTTTTCGACGATTTTAATTGCAGAGCCGGAAGAGGCCGCGGATTATCATCGGGCGCAGTTTCTGGCGACGCAGATGGCGCTGGCCGAGCGCGGGCGCGCGGTGGTGTCCATCACGCTGCGGAATCTGGAAGAACCCACGCTGCGGGCGCTGGACGAATTTTTCCGTCAGGCGGCGACGCAAGTTCGCGCGCGAAGAAAATAGATGGCGAAGTACAAGCCGGTCGGGTCCAGGAAGGCCAAGGCGCCGAATGCGAAACGGGGGCTGATTCCCTGCGCCATCCTGATCGTGGTCGGGTTTTCGGTCATATTTTATCTTTTTTACGAAATTCTCAAGTCGGGCCGGTGATGGGGAAGTGAATGAGAGTTGATCAGCGTGAAGCCGCCCAGATGCGGCCGGTGAAGATTACTCCGGAATACCTGCTGACCGCCGAAGGGTCGGTGTTGATCGAGGTCGGAAACACGCGCGTGTTGTGCGCGGCATCGGTGGAAGACAGCGTTCCGGGATTTCTGCGCGGGGCGGGGAAGGGATGGGTGACGGCGGAGTATTCCATGCTGCCGCGCGCGACCGCGACCCGTACGCCGCGCGAAGTTTCGAAGGGGCGGGCGTCGGGACGGACCATGGAAATCCAGCGGCTGATCGGACGGGCGCTGCGATCGGTGGTGGATTTGACGGCGCTGGGCGAGCGCAGCGTGATTCTGGATTGCGACGTTCTGCAAGCCGATGGCGGAACGCGGACGGCGGCGATCACAGGCGCGTATATCGCGATGTCGGCGGCGCTGCGGCAACTGGTGAAATTCGGCGCGCTCAAGAAATCGCCGCTGCGCGATTTTGTCGCTGCGACCAGCGTCGGGATCGTCGGTGGAGTGCCGATGCTCGACTTGTGTTATCAGGAAGACTCGCAGGCCGAGGTCGATATGAACGTCGTGATGACGGGGTCGGGAAAATTCGTCGAGCTGCAGGCGACGGGCGAGAAGATTGCGTTCGACGACGCGCAGCTTGCGGCTCTGATTGCGCTGGCGCGGGGCGGGATCCTGGATCTGGTCGCGATTCAGCAGCAATTCGAAAACGCGTGATTCTGTACTGCGGCACGTCGAATCGGGGGAAGCTGCGGGAATTTCAACTGGCGGGTCCGCAGTTTGATATTCGAGCGATCGCTGCGCCGGCGCCCGAGGAGCATGGCGCGACGTTTGAGGAGACGGCTCGCGAAAAGGCGCTTTACTATGGCGCGCGGCAGGATGGATATGTGTTTGCGGACGATTCGGGGTTGGAAGTAGACGCGCTCGACGGGGCTCCGGGGGTGCTGTCGGCGCGGTTTGCGGGGCCGTCGGCGACGGATGCGCAGAACAATGCTTTGTTGCTGGAAAGGCTGCGGGGCGTGGAGAATCGGGCGGCGCGGTTTGTTTGCGTGATCGCGCTGGTGCGGGATGGTGGGTTCGTCAAATCGTTTCGCGGGGTGGTGGAGGGGCGGATTATTGACGAGGCGCGAGGGGAGCACGGGTTTGGATACGATCCGCTGTTTTATCACCCTGGGTTTGGGTGCACCTTTGGCGAGGCGTCGGATGAGCAGAAGATGTCTGTAAGTCATCGGGGGCAGGCGCTGCGGGCGATGTTCGAGTTTTTGGGGCGGTGAGTGAAGGATCGCCGCCCGCTTGCTGGCGCGCGCGGTTCCGTGGGGGCACGCTACGGCGGTGCGCGCAATGAGCCGCGAACACGTGTCTAGCGATGCTGTTTGTAGCGGCAGAAGCCGATCATTGTCTTGGCGTCGATGATCTTGCCGGAATCGAGCCAGGATTTTAGTTCGCGCGGGGTGAACCAGCGGGTTTCGATGCGCTCGTCCTCCATGGGCGTCGAGGAACCCTCCGTTAATCCGGTCGCCATGAAGATGGTCATCTTTTCGGCGAGGAATCCGGGACTGGGATAAAACACGGCGATCTTATCCCAGCGCTTGGCGCGATAGCCGGTCTCTTCCACCAGTTCGCGTTTGGCGGCTTTCAGCGGGGTTTCTCCTTCATCGACGCGGCCGGCGGGGAGTTCCCACAAATATTGGCGCGCCGGCAGGCGATATTGGCGGACGAGTAAAATTCGTCCGCGATCGTCGACTGGCATCATTACGGCCGAGCCGCCGTGCTGCACGATGGCTCGTTTGATTTCGAAGCCGTCGGGGTCGATGGCGCGATCGAGGGTCACGCGAAAAATAGGAGTTTTGCTGATTTCAGTGGAAGAAAGAAGTTTCATTTAGTATCGATGGCCTTCGCGAAATTGGCGACAGGCATGGTGTTCAAAATATCCGCGGCTTCGAGCCAGCCGCGGCGGGCGACGCGCACTCCGTAGGTCATGTTGGCGAGGTGCTTGGGATGATGGGCGTCCGTATTAATGACGAATTTGCAGCCCTTGGCCTTGGCGGCGCGGATCATGGCCGGGGCAAGGTCGAGGCGTTCGGGACTGGCGTTGATTTCGAGATAGACATTGCGGCGCGCGGCTTCGGCGGCCACCAGATCAAAGTCGAAAGCATAGCCTTCGCGATGCAGCAGCATGCGGCCGGTGGGATGTCCCAGCAGGCGGATGTACGGGCACTCCAAGGCGCGCATCAGGCGGTCGGTCATCTCGGCGGCTTCGAGATTCATGTGGCTGTGGACGCTGCCGATGACGAAATCGAGCTCGGCGAGGGCGTCGTTCTCAAGATCCATTTCGCCGTCGCGGCGGATGTCGCATTCCAGGCCCGAAAACACGCGCAGTCCGAAATGTTTCTGATCCATTTCGCGGATCTGATGGGCGAAGGCGATGGCTCGTTTCTCGTCGAGACCGTTGGCCATGGCGAGGGCTTTCGAATGATCGGTGATGGCGATGTATTCGTAGCCGCGCGCATGGGCGGCTTCGGCCATTTCCTGAAGCGTCGCGCGGCCGTCGGTTTCCGTGGTGTGCATGTGGAGATCGCCGCGAATGTTGGCGAGTTCCACCAGGTTGGGCAAACGTCCTTCGGCGGCGGCTTCGATCTCGCCGAGGTTTTCGCGGAGTTCCGGAGGAATCCAGGCGAGACCGAGTTTTTCGTAGATCTCTTCTTCGGTCGCGCCGGCGACACGCGCTTCTGTATCGACGTTGGAGAGTGCGTACTCGCTGAGCGTGTATCCCATTTTCAGGGCGCGCTGGCGGAGGGCGACGTTGTGGTCCTTGCTGCCGGTGAAATATTGCAGCGCTGCCCCGTAGCTTTCCGCGGGCAGGGCTCGCAGATCGACTTGAATGCCTTCCTGGCCGTAACTGACGCTGGCTTTGTTGGCGCCCTTGCCGAGGACTTCTACGGTCTTCGGGAGCTTGACGAATTTCTCAAGGGCGTCGGCGGCGCCGGGGCCGGTGACGAGAAGATCGAGATCGCCCACGGTTTCGCGGCCGCGGCGCAGGCTGCCGGCGGGTGTGATTTTTTCGATGCCGGCGACGGATTGCAGATGTTCGGTGAGCTCGGCGGCGACGCTGGTGGCGAAGCTCAGCAGGAATCGGCCGGAGCGCTGGCGGTAAGACGCGATCGATCGCAGGACTTTTTCTTCGAGCTTGGCGCCCATGCGGGGAAGCTCGCGGAGTTTTTGTTCACGGCAAAGACGTTCAAGATCGTCGACGGTGGCGCAGCGGTAATGCTCGAACAGCAGGCGGATGCTTTTCGGGCCGAGGCCCTGGATTTTCAAAAGCTCGAGCGCGCCGGCGGGATACTTTTCGAGCATTTCATCGCGGCGGTCGAAGCTGCCGCGCTGCTCGATTTCGGCGAGCACGGCGGCGATGCCTTTTCCGATGCCGGGAATGTCGGTGACTTTGCGATCGGGGTCCTTGAGTACGGTCGAGATCTGCTCGGGATGGCCTTCGATGACACCGGCTGCGTTGCGATAGCTGCGGATGCGGAATCCGTCCTCGCCGGCAATCTCCATGAGGTCGGCGGTTTCATACAGAAGCCGCGCGATGGCGCGATTTTCCATTAGCTCATTTCGATTGTAACGTCCGGTCGGCCTCTTTCCTATTTATTGGAGCGCTCCGTCGTTTCGTCACCCGCAACGGCTTGGGATCGCTGTCTCGCACGCGATCATCGCCCATCGTTTTACGTTGTCGCGACGTAGCCGGCCGGGCATCGCTCCTCGGTGGATTGGACGCCGACGAGCGCGCCAACCTCTCACGGGCACAGGGTAGGAGGGTTCTTGCCGGGGGGGAGGGTGGGCGAGAGAGGCAAGTGGTTGAGGGGGGATGAGAAGCAGATTTATTGCCGTCAGTGATCGTGGAATTTCGAAACTAGGGAAGCTCGAGCGGGAATGAATGGGGTAAGGTCTTGGGAAGCTGCCTAGTAGCTATCGCGCGTACCAGCGGGCACGCTACAATTGTGCCTGACATCTGCCACGTGGCGCGTTACGGCACCAGATGATACTGAGCATCCGTCATAAAGGGCTGAGACGGTTATTTGAACAGGACGACCCAAGCGGCGTAATCCCGGAACACGTCGACAAGCTGCGGG
>DATGGL010000243.1:0-35817 GCA_035308605.1 Bryobacteraceae bacterium | reverse complement strand
GCACGGCGCGATTGTGCGGGCCCTGGAGAAGGATTACGACACCACCATCGCCGGACTTCAGGTTCGCGCTTTCCCGGGCCTTCAAGTCAACATTCATGGTTTGGTTCTGCGCCAGAAAGATCGTCCGGCCGCGCCTCCTCTGATAACGGTTCAGGATGTCTCCATGTCCGCCGGCTGGTTTCAACTCGCGCGAAAACACGCCGGCCGCGTGAATCTGAATGGCCTGAAGATTCAGGTCCCGCCGCGCCGCGAGAGCCAAGTCCGGGAGCGCGGATCGTCCAAGATAGCTGGTTTCGTAATCGACGAGATCGTCGCGGACGGAACGATCCTGCGGGTGTTTCCGAAAAATCCCGACAAAGAGCCGCTGGAGTTCGAGATTAACAGGCTGAGGTTGCAGGGAGCGGGACCCGATCAGCCAATGGCATTCCAAGCGGTCCTTCAGAACGCCAAGCCGCCTGGGGAAATTCACAGCGATGGGAAATTCGGTCCCTGGATCGCGGAGGAGCCTGCGGCCACCCCGGTTTCAGGAGCATATACATTCCGCAACGCCAATCTTGGAGTCTTCAAAGGAATCTCGGGAACTCTTTCGAGCGACGGGAATTATCAGGGCGTGCTCGACCACATCAACGTCGAAGGGCAAACCGACACGCCCGACTTCACGCTGAGCGTGAGCGGCCAGCCGGTGGACTTGAAGACTCAGTTTCGCGCCGTGGTCGACGGCACGGATGGGAACACCTATCTCGATCCGGTCACGGGGCAGTTTGGCCACTCGACCGTGGTAGCGCGCGGCAGCATTGCGGGCGAGCGCGGCAAGAAAGGGAAGACCGTCGCGCTCGATGCCACGGTAACCAACGGACGCCTTGAAGACATGCTTCGATTGGGCGTGAAGGCTGACCGGCCTGCCATGACCGGTGCGATCAGCTTCCACAGCAAAATAGTAATTCCTCCCGGTGATGTGGACGTCGCGGAGAAATTGCAGCTCGACGGCGCTTTCGAAGTCGCAAAGGCCCGTTTCTCCGAGCTCAACGTGCAGGAGAAGGTCAACTCGATCAGCCATCGCGGAAAGGGCGACCCGGAGGAATCCGCGGACGTTTCCGTCGCATCCGATTTCAGCGGGCGCTTCAAGCTCGGGAACGGGATCCTCACACTCGCCACGCTGCGTTTCGCGGTTCCGGGCGTCCGTGTAGCGCTGGACGGGACTTACGGATTAGTCGATCAAAAGCTCGATCTGCATGGCACGGCGAGCCTAGAAGCGAAACTCTCCCAAACCACCACGGGGTTCAAATCGTTCTTGCTGAAAGCTATCGATCCTCTTTTTGCCAAGAAGAACGTCGGCGCGGTGTTACCCATCAAGATTGGGGGAACGGCATCATCGCCATCTTTCGGTCTGGACCTTGGACACTCCTCGAAACCACCCTCCGGCCCGTGATCATTTTCTATCTGGCTTGGGCGCTTTCGAGTAAACCAGAATCTCCACGCGATCGCCGCCTTCATCCGACTTCCCGAGTCCGGTAGTCTTGATTCGCTCGTCATCCAGTTTGAAATTCTTGACCAGGTAATCCCAGACAACAAAGGCACGAGCCTGGCTCAGTTTCAGGTCTTTGTCAGAATCGCCCCGCATCCCGGTGGACGCCGCGACCACGGCCAAATCGAATGATTCGGTCTCCAGATACTTACCCGATTCGTCCAGCGAATGCTGATTTTTCAGTTTCGCGGAATCTGCTTTATCGAAGATCTTCGACGAATCAAACTGGAAAGTCTTCACCGGCGTTCCCGGCGGAAGTTTGGAGATCAGGTGCTTGGTGAGATCCGCCGAGTTTTCGTAACCGCGCTGCTTGAAGAATCCGCGAAGCAGGAAGTTGTGCTTCAGCGCTTCCGCGTCTTCCTGCAGAGAGGTCGCACCCGCGGTAGCCTGCCGATACATGGTCTTGTCGTTGATAAGCGCCCCGACAGTCCCCTTTCCTTCATTCACCTTGGCGGTAATCTGATTTGCGTTTTCCGTGACGCCCTCAAGATTCTGCATGGTCTGATGCGCGCTGTCCAGGAGCTGATTGGTCTTTGCCACCAGATCAGAGATATCCAGCGCAGGCTCGCTTCCGATTTGTTCACCGCCCTTAATGCGAGCCCCCTGCGGCGAGCCAAACGACACCTCCACGTACTTGTCTCCCAGCAATCCCTCCGATTTTATCGATGCCACGGAATCCTGCTTGACCACATTAAGGGTTTCCTTGTTTAACGACATCTCTACCGTTACCTTTCCATTGGGCTGCTGAGGTAACCGGATGTGGTTCACGGTACCGCGGCGGATGCCTCCGACACGGACGTCCGCGCCTTCATTCAAGCCGGCCACGTTGTCGAATTCGGCTTTCACCTCATATTTCGATTCGAACCGCGACTCGATGCGGCCCACCAGGAACACAAGTGTCCCCAGCATCGCCAGCGTAATCAGTAGAAATGCTCCCACGCGAATGTTTTGTGCCATAAACTATCCGAACTAGCCAGCGTCTTTTAGAAATTGAACGATGAACGGATGTTTGCTTCGCTCAATGTCGTCGAAGCTTCCATCCACTAAGACATTGCCTGCGTCCAACACGATGAAGCGATCCGAGATCGACCGCGCCGTGTGAAGGTCGTGCGTCACGACGATCGACGTAACGTGGCGGGCCTTCAAATCAAGGATTAACCAGGCAATTTCCGCGGCCGTGACCGGGTCCAGACCAGCCGTCGGCTCGTCAAACATGATGATTTTCGGATCGAGGGCGAGCGCGCGAGCTAAGCCGACGCGTTTCTTCATGCCGCCCGAGATCTCCGCCGGCAGCTTCTCCAGATCTGAAGTAATACCAACATTCGACAACAGTTCCCGAGCGCGCGACGTGCGCTCCTCGGATTTCAGATTCGTATGCCGGCGCAGGGGAAACTCGACGTTTTCAAGCAAGCTGAGCGAGTCGTATAACGCCGCCTGCTGAAACAGGAATCCAATTCTCTTGCGAACTTCATTGAGTTGGTCCAAAGAAAGCGTGGTGATTTCGTCGCCGTCGATCTGGATCGAGCCGGCATCGGGCTTTTGGAGGCCGATGAGCAGTTTCAACAGGACGCTTTTGCCGGTTCCGCTGCGCCCCAATACGGAAACCGTCTCGCCCGGGGCCACCGAAAGATCCAGCCCATTCAGGACCAGCAGCTTCCCGAACGATTTCCGGATACCGGCCGCAACGACGGCTTCTTTTGGGCTTGTCATGAGAAGAATACGATGATCAGCCGGACCAGCAGCACATCGGCCAGGATGATGAACAACGACGAGAGCAAGACTGCGCTGGTGGCCGATCGTCCGACGCCCTCCGTACCGCCGCTCGTATTCATTCCCTGGAAGCACGAGACCAATCCGATGATCAGTCCGAAAACCAGCGTTTTCAGAGTCGGCGGCAATACATCGTTGAAGGTCACGCCGTTCAGGCCCTTATTCAGAAAAAATTGAAGTGAGACCGGTTCGTGAAGTGTGTCCGCGACCCAGCCCATCAGGATGCCGCAAACGTCGGCCGCGAGCGTGAGCAATGGCAGCGCGACAATACAGGCCAACACCCGTGTCCCCGCCAGGAACTTGTAGGTATTCACCGCCGACGCTTCCATCGCGTCGATCTGTTCGGTCACCTTCATCGAGCCCAATTCGGCGCCGATCCCGGCCCCTACGCGCCCGCTGACAACCAAGCCGGTTATGATCGGCCCGGTCTCCTTGATCAACGAAAAAATGATCACGGCCGGCAGCATCGATTTGGCTCCAAACCGGGTAAGGCTGTCAGTAGTTTCCATGGAGACCACCACTCCCGTGGCAGCGCCCGCCAAAGCCGTCAGAGGCAATGACTTCGCGCCGATCGCGTCCAGCTGACGGAGGAATTCACTGCCCTCAAACGGTCGCGAAAACATCGCTCTCGTCACGCGTCCGGCAAACAACCCGAGATCGCCCAGCCAGCGGATGAAAGCGAGACCCAGGTCCCTCAGCGGGAGCGTCAAAGGCGCCGCCATCGTCGGATTACCGGCGGCGACTGCGGCGACAAGGAACCCGATCGTGAATAGAGCGATCATCGGCCAGCTTTAATCACTCGCAGTTGGGCTACCAAAAATTGACTGTCCTGGGATCAACAGGTTAAGCGCGACTGTTGGTATAAAGCGTGCAATTCTTGCTGCGAAATTCCGAAGCCGGAAACTTAACGGTTAATCCGCTCAGTGTTCTGCGCATCGGCCACAATCATCACCGATTCGCCCGGCAGATCGACCGCGCTCCCGCGTGAACCACCCTCCTTCGACGCGAGCAGCACCACACCTTCGAACGGCAAGGGTATGGATTGTTTGGACTCGGCTAAGTTGCAGGCGATCGCGACAGGGCCACGTTTCACGACAAGCCATCGTTTCTCATCGTCGAACTGTACACCCACGTCTTCCAGGCGTCCATCGCGCAGGGCGGGAATTTCTTTCCGAAGAGAAATCAAGTTCCGGTGCCACTCGAGCAGGCTCTTGTGCGGTTCGCACGCCGGCTCATTCCAGTCGAGCTTCGACCGGAGAAACGTGTCTGGGTCCTGCGGATCGGGGATTTCGCCGGTGTTCCAGCCCAACGCCGCGAATTCAGCGCGACGGCCCTCCGTTACCGCGCGGGCCAATTCCGGATCGGCGTGCTGCGTAAAGTAACAAAACGGCGTCGATGCTCCGAACTCTTCGCCTTGGAACAAAAGCGGGACGAAGGGAGAACACAAGACCAGTGCGGCGCCGATTTGAAGCTGGCTCAAGTTCATGTAATGGCCAGTGCGTTCTCCCCGGGCGCGATTTCCAGCTTGATCGTGATTCTGGAGAAACCCGACGAATCGCGTCCCGGCGATCCCGTGTGGCTTGCGGCCATGGTGGCGCCCGCGAAAATCCGAATAGTGTCCATCGTAGACGAACGCGCTCTGCAGCGATTTCGCCAGGTCGCGCAGACCGGCGAAATCCCGATAATAGCCAGTACACTCTCCGGTAAGCGCCGTGTGCAGAGCGTGGTGAAAATCGTCGTTCCACTGCGCATCGATGCCGTAGCCGCCCTCTTCGATCGGCGTCACCACGCGAGGGTCGTTCAGATCGCTTTCGGCGACCAGAACCAGGCGGCGTCCGGTCTGCGTTTCCAGTTCCTCTACTTCTTGCGCGAGCTGTTCCAGGAAATGGACGGCGGATGAGTCGTAGATCGCGTGGATCGCATCGAGGCGCAATCCGTCGATGTGATAATCGCGCAGCCACATCAAGGCGTTATCGCACAGAAAGCGGCGCACCTGCCTGCTGCCGGCACCGTCCAGGTTCATCGCCTCGCCCCAGGGCGTTAAGTACTTTTTCGTGAAGTACGGCCCGAACCGGCTCAGATAATTTCCCGCGGGTCCCAGATGATTGTAGACGACATCCAACAACACCGCGATACCCCGCGAGTGGCACGCGTCGACAAACCGCTTCAATCCCAAGGGACCGCCGTAAGCGTGATGCGGGGCATACAGGTCGACCCCGTCGTAGCCCCAACCCCAGTCGCCTGAGAACTCCGGCACCGGCATTAGTTCTACGTGCGTAACGCCCAGGCTGGAAAGATGGGCAAGACGATGGATGGCGCTGTCGAACGTTCCCTCTGGCGTGAATGTACCAATGTGGAGCTCGTAGATCACCGCCGAGGAAAACGGTGGAGCTTGCCATTCGCCATCGCTCCAGCGAAACGCGGCATGATCGACTCGCCGGGATGGTCCATCGACACCGTATGGCTGCCATGGCGACCGTGGATCAGGCAGTGGCGTTCTATCGTCGTCAAGCCGGAAAGCGTAATCGGCGTCCGCCGGAATCGGCGTTTCGGCGGACCACCATCCGCCATCGAGTTTCGCCATCTCGGATTCTTGGCCGCCCGTCAAAATCCGCACGCGGCGTGCGTTCGGCGCCCAAACTCGAATGCCGGTCATGAACCAGTTTTGCGCAGAGCCAGCAGAGCAATGGGGAACCGGGCCAGCAGCGCCTTGACTTCCACTTTGCCACCTTCGACGATTTCCCCTGTAAACTGATTCGCCCAGGACCCTTCAGGGATGTCGATGGCCGTCGCATCCCAGGAATCCAGGCTCATCAGCAGCCGTGGCGCCACGGTGATCACCTCGCGGCCGCGTTGGAACGCGATCACGTGCGCGGCTTTCGAGCCGGATGGCCAACGCGCCTGATAGGTCCCCTTTGCTCCAAAACAATCCGGATGAGCACTTCTGACGCGGAGCGCTTGACGGACCGTCCACAGCTTCGGCAAGCCCTCCGCGCTCCGCTCGAGAATTTGTTCCGGCGTCAAATTCGCCAGTTCCGCGAGCAACCGCCTGCGCGCAGCGTAATCCACTGGCCTGCGATTGTCCGGATCGACCAGACTGAGATCCCATAGTTCCGTCCCCTGATAAGTGTCCGGAATGCCGGGAGCGGTCAGCTTCAACAACGTCTGCGCCAGCGACGTTGTCTGCGCAGCCGCACTTGTACCTTTCAGAAATTCCTCCAGGCTGGTCTTGAATTCATCATCCGTGAGGATTCCATCGATGAACCGCTCCAGCGCGTCTTCAAACGGCACATTGGGCGCGATCCAGGAGGTCCGCTCTTTTGCCTCGCGCACAGCCTTTCGCGAATACGCCGTCAACCTTTCGGCCGAAATCGGCCAGGCGCCGGCCAGCGTCTGATACAGAAGATATTCTGTCTTGCGGTCCGGCAGCTCGCCGGTTCGATATTGCGCGTTGGCGGCTGACCATCGGCGCACTGCGTCGCCCCAACGTTCGGGGATCTCCGACAGGACGTACATGCGTGCGCGGACGTCTTCGCTGCGTTTGGTATCGTGCGTGGAAGTCGCCAGAAGCGTGAAAGGCTGGCGGGCCTGCGTATCCTCGCACCACTTGTGGAAGTCGTCGAGACTGGCGCCGAAGCGTCCGGGGTCGCCGCCTACCTCGTTCAACGCGACCAGCCGCAGATAGCAGTAGAAAGCGGTATCTTCGACGCCTTTGGCCGTGGTTGCCGCGGTGATCTGCTGAAAGCGCATCACGAACTCGCTCTCTTGTTCCCCGCGTACGCGCAACAGCAATACGTCGCGAAAGAATTCGAATAATCTTTCGTCGAGATCCGGCCGTCCACTTTTAGCCGCGTCGACCGCCTTGGAAATGTAAAGTCCGTCGGACTCGGAGACAATTCCCCGGCCCGCTTCGACGTAGGTCCGGTACACGGGAAAAGACGCCGCAATCTCACGGATCGCTTCGTGAATCTCGTGCCGCGTGTAATCGCGGTGATCTCGATGCGCCTCACAGATCTGAATAAATACCGCTGTCAGGCGATTGATATCGCTCCCCAGAATGTCCCGTAAGATCTGGGACTTCTTTTCGCGGGCGATCGAGGGAAAGTCTACCGGCTCGCCAGTGAACTCCCGGTACAGTTCATTCATCGGGGCCTCGCCGCGGGGATCCACGAACAGGCCGCCGGCCAGGTTGAGAAAATCATAACCGGTGGTTCCGGCAACCGGCCATGACTCCGGAATGCGCTCGCCGCGCGCCAGAATCTTCTCGGCGACGATCCACGCGCCGGGCGCGGCGGCGCTCAGGCGGCGGAAGTATTGCGCGGGGTCGCGCAAACCGTCGGGATGATCCACGCGGACGCCGTCCAGCCGCCCGCACTGAAGCCATTTCAACACCAGCCGGTGGATGTCGCTGAAGGCGCGCTCGTCTTCCGTGCGCACGCCCACCAGACTGTTGATGTCGAAGAAACGGCGGTACACCAGTTCGCGCTCGGCTGTCCTCCAATACGAGAGGCGATAATATTGCTTCGACAGAAGCACGTCCAGCCGGTCGATATCGCTGTTGATTTCCTCGACTACGCTGTCAATCGCGCTGGCGACCTCGCGGTTTTCTTCGCAGAGCCTGGTCAGCAGGTGGCGGATCGCTTCTCTATCCTGGTGATGCGCGATCCGTCCCGGCCAATCCGCTTCCGTCCAATCAGGAAGCCGGTCCAGAGAGTCAGCCAGGAATCCGAGCTCACCGCACCCCGAACGGTTCGCGGCTTCCAGGCAAAGCCCGGCGGTCGATCGCGGAGCGATCGGAAACATATGCTCGTGATAACGGAGTACGAATCCCCCGTCGTGGCGTTCCAGGCGTAAGTCTCCGCTCGAAAGCACGCGCCCATAGTGATCGGATAAGACCGGCAAAAGAATCTTGTTCCGTAGGCGTTCTTCGGGCGGATTCCATTCGATATCGAAATAGGGTGCGTACCGGCTGGCCGCTCCGCTTTCCAACACATCCCACCACCACTTATTGTGTTGACCGGTAATCGCCATGTGGTTGGGCACGATATCGAGCACTTGCCCAAGCCCCGAATCCTGCAGTTTCTTGCTGAATCTCGCAAGTGCTTCCTCACCGCCGAGCTCACAGTTCACGCGGTTGTAGTCCACGACGTCGTAGCCGTGCGTGCTTCCCGGGGCAGCTTGGAAATAAGGCGAGCAATAAACGTGGGAAATTCCCAGATCGCGAAGATAGTCAACGATCTCGGAGGCGGCGTCGAAGCCGAACCCGGCGTGAAGCTGCAGGCGATATGTGGACTGCGGTTGGCTTGACGCCGTCACCTGCCCCTCGGGATTAGATTACTCGGCGCCAGTTCCGTTTCGCTGATTCGTCCGGTCACTAGGCTTCAATGGGTGCGGGGTCGAACCCGGGATCGTACACATCCGGGTCCGGTTGTTCTGGTTCCCGCTGGGGTGGGGGCGGCAACTGGGGATCGGGATCGGGTGGCGGGGGCTTCGGCTCAGGATCTTGGCGCATGTTCATTTTAGGTGAGATCGTGCCGATTCAGCCGTTGTTTCGATGTGAAACGTTTCATGAATTTTGATTCATCGCTTTGAGTAAGAACTACCGGGCGCGCCTGTGCGTCCAGTTTTGACGCCGGTTGATTTCACAGGAGGTTACCGAGAGTGGCCGGCCAGGTGCTTTGTACGCAAGAGTGTAGTCGCAACGAAATTGGACACCGGGCCAGTTGCGGCTCTGTTCCGACTATCGAAAGGAGTCTTTTCATGAAGTCGTGCTCTTTAACAAAACCCCGGGTGGCGGCCACGATTCTTGGCGCAATCGCATTAACAGGTGGACTGGCAGTCCATCGCGCCCAAGCGGACGAATGGAACAAGAAGACCATTCTCACGGTCGACCAGCCAATTCAGGTCACGCACACCGTCCTGCAACCGGGAACCTATGTCTTCAAACTTGCCGACTCGCAGTCCGACCGGCATATCGTTCAAATTTTCGATGGTGATCAAACCCACATTATCGACACCATTCTGGCGATTCCGAACTACCGGCTCCAGCCGACCGGGAATTCCAGGTTCACCTTTTGGGAGACGCCTCCCGGAACGGCCCGGGCGTTGCGCGCCTGGTTCTACCCGGGCGACAACTTCGGACAGGAGTTTCCTTATCCGAAACAACTAGCGATGTTGGCGACTGCTGCGCCTGCGCCAACCGTCGCACCCGAGCCCGCTCCTCTACCGCCGCCTCGCGCGGCGGAGCCCGAACCGCCCGCGCCGCCTGCTCCGCAGCCGCAGGCCATGACCGCACCACAGGCGCCGCCTGCGCCGGTCGAGACCGCGCAGAGCGCTCCGCCTCCACCGCCGCCAGCGCCTCAGCCGGAGCCTCAGGCACCGCCGGAAACGCTGCCGAAAACGGCAAGCTCGTATCCCATGATAGGATTGGGCGGCTTGTTCTCTCTTGGCGCCTTTGCTTTCCTTCGGCTCCGACGCGTCGCCTAGGACAAGTCCAGAGCCTCAGACATGAACCGGCACTCGACAATTAGACGTAAAGCGATGTCTGGTGCCGGTTCGCTTTTTTTGTGCTTCGTCCTGCAGGGTGCGGCGGTTCACGCCCTGCCACAAAAACCGGAGCCTGATTACACGTTTCGCAGCGACGTACGCCTGGTCCTGCTGGACGTGAGTGTAAAGGACAAGGACGGCCACCCTGTTCCCAATCTTACTCGGGAGAACTTCACGATATTAGAGGACCGGCGTCCTCAGCCAATCACAGTGTTCGATCACAATGACCTTCCGGTCACCGTCGGAATCCTGGTGGATGAGAGCCGAAGCATGAGCCCGAAGCGCGCCGAGGTCCTAACGGCGGCGCAGACGTTTATCACCGAAAGCAACCCGCACGATCAGGTTTTCGTTCTGAACTTCAACGACAAAGTTACTCCCGGCCTGCCCCCCGGCGTGTTGTTCTCCGATAAACTTTCGGATTTGCACTCCGCGCTCTACCGGGGATTTCCAGAAGGAAAGACCGCCCTGCGTGATGCTGTCGTCGCGGGCTTGCGGCAACTCGAGCTCGGGCAGCGCGACAAGAAAACGCTTGTGGTCATCAGCGACGGCGGCGATACCGCCAGCGAGCACACCCGTGGACAAATGTTGGACAACGTCGTTCGAAGTATCGCGACCATTTATACGATCGGGCTGTTCGACAACGACGATCCGGATCGGGATCCAGGAATCCTGCGCCAAATCGCCCGGATCAGCGGAGGTGAAGCGTATTTCCCGCCGGACGCGTCTGTAATGGTGCCAGTGTGCCGCAAGATTGCAAAAGAAATTCGCACCCGTTACACCATAGGCTATCTTCCCCGGCCCTCCAGCAAATCTTCTTCTTCACGTCACGTGCAAGTGAACGCGTCGGCGCCTGGCCACGCGAAACTAACGGTTCGGGCGCGGACCAGCTACCGGTACGACACCGCTGAGAGCGCAAAACACCAATGAGGGTACGGCTCTTCTTCGAGAGGCTCTTTCTTGTCGTTGGATTGGGGTTGATCGCCGTTTGGGCATGGTCCGAAGTGCGCTACACCGTGTGGCAGGATTGGGGAAACTGGGTCTTTGAACGCGAACTTCGCCAGCAGCCGGCCTCCGCGGGCGAATACGTAAAAGAGAAGAGCGCCGAACTGACCGCGAAGGTCCAAGAGTGGCTTCGGCTCCGCCCCGAGCCATCCGCACCGCCGTCCGCGTCGAATGAATCTTCGTCCGCCGCAACACCCAACGCGCCGGTGAAAACGTCGCCCGAGACCAATGCCTTGCTCGGCCGTTTGAATATCCCGCGATTGCATCTGTCGGCCACCGTTCGTGAAGGCGCGGACGAGGAAACGCTGGCCGTTGCGCTCGGCCATATTCCAGCCACTGCGCTACCCGGCCAGCCAGGGAACGTCGGAATCGCAGGTCATCGCGACAAGCTTTTCCGCAACCTGAAAGACATCCGGAACAACGATCTGGTCGAATTGCAGACACTCTCCGGGAACTACGTCTACCAGGTGGAATCCACCCAGATTGTGAAGCCCACTGACGTGAGCGTTCTGAAAGCCGCCAACTATTCCGAACTCACGCTGGTGACATGCTATCCGTTCTACTTCGTCGGCGCCGCGCCGGACCGCTTCATCGTCAAGGCCCGGCAACTAGTCTTGAAGCCGACAATGCAGGCCCCTCCTGTAATCCAAACTGTAAGCGCGCATGCGGATCGCCCTGAGTCACCTGCCGTTGAAGTCGCCCGCCACACAAGCCCCGGGCGAATTGGCTTCCAGATTCCAAAGGACCATAGCCGGCAGTTGGCTCCCGGGATCTGGTTTGGAGTTACGGAAACCGATGTAACGTCGCAATGGGTTAGCGGCTGGATGTGGCTGATGCCGGATCGCAAAACCATTTACTTGCGAAAGCGCAGCCCAGACGAGCCGGTGGTCTTTTACAGTATGCGCGACGGAAAGCGCCGCGAGCTGAAGCTGACTAATATCACCGCCGGCGCCGTTACCGGGTACCTCTCGCCTTCCGAATAGCTCCCATCACGGTTAACGGGATACCGAGTTTCTGCTTGGATCGACGCGAAACAGCGTGAAGGAGGTAAGCGTCTCCCTTGTGAGGAGACTCGCATGAATAAACACTTTCTTTATACTTTCGCAATTGGCCTTACCCTAACCACCGCGCTGAGCGCGCAGGAATTCTCGCGCTTTACGGGCGACATCGGTGGAGGCTTTACGCAGCCCGTGGGCAACACGGGACGCAATCTCGACGAAGGCTGGAACGTTCAGGGAGGCTTCGGTATGAACTTCTCGCCTTATGTCGGTGCGAAGATTGACCTTGCCGTAAACTCTTTCGGCATGAGCTCATTCGCTCTCAACAGCGTGGGCGCTCCAGACGGACACGTTCACGTTTTCTCGGCCACTCTCGATCCCATCGTGCACCTGAATCCCAAAGGTCACTTTGATATGTATCTCATCGGCGGCGGCGGCCTTTATCACTGGTACCAGGACTTTACGCAGCCAACCGTTGCAACCGTCACTGGGTTTAATCCGTTCTTCGGATTCTTTCCTGTAACCGTTCCTGCAAATCAAGTTCTGGGTTCCTACAGCGTGAACAAACCCGGTATCGACGCAGGCGCTGGCGTTGCGCTTGGTACCCGATTCCATGGAAAGATCTTCGCGGAAGCGCGCTATAACCGGGTCTTTTTCTCAAACGGTCACGCGGACTTCATTCCCGTCTCTTTCGGGTTCCGCTGGTAACGTCCGACTAACAGTCCGAACTGACAAGGAGAAATTTCTATGAAAAATATTAGCCGGGTATTTCTGTCTCTGGCCACGCTTGCCTGCGCCTTAATGACGCCTGAGTTCGCTGCGGCTGGAGTTCCTTTCCAGTCTGAGAAGACCGCGGACAACCAGAAAAATAACAAAGCCGACATCGCCCTTACAGCGGAGATACGTAAGGCCATCATGGCCGACAAGACGCTTTCCACGTCAGCGCACAACGTCAAGATCGTCACGGCGAACGGAATCGTCACGTTGCGGGGCAATGTCCCGTCGGCGTCTGAAAAAGACACCGTGGCGAGCAAGGCCAAAGATCTGGCGGGGGCCACGAATGTAGTGGACGAGATGGCCGTGACGCCTCCAAAGGAAAAGTAGCGCAAGGAGACAAAGAAAGGAATTCGATCATGGCGCACAACATTGCAGTCTTTGGCATCTATGGCAGCGAGTCGCATGCGGCAAACGGAGTGGATCAGCTCCGCCTTGCCGGCTTTCGAAACACCGATGTTTCCGTTCTTTTTTCCGAGAATGCGGGCAATAAGGATTTGGCCCACGAAAAGAACAGTAAAGCGCCGGAGGGCGCTACGGCTGGTGCGGGAACCGGGGCCATCGTTGGCGGTGCTCTTGGATGGCTGGCAGGAATCGGAGCGCTCGCGATTCCTGGGCTCGGGCCCTTTATTGCCGCTGGTCCCATCATGGGTTTGCTTGGCGGCCTTGGCGTCGGCGGAGCCGTGGGCGGAGTTACGGGAGCGCTCATCGGCGCCGGAATGCCGGAATACGAAGCTAAGCGATATGAAGGCAGCATTCGCAAGGGCGGGGTATTGCTCTCCGTCCACTGCGACAGTTCGGATTGGGAGAAGAAGGCCAAAGACATTCTTGCCCACTCCGGCGCTGAAGATGTCGCTTCGACCAGCGAGGCGAAAGCGGACTATGGTACTTCCGATGCGCCGCGGCCCGTCGCGCGCAAATAAGTCGCACGAAATAATTTTGACTCACAAAGGAGAACTAAAAAATGAAGTTAGTCGTAGCTAGTCTAGCCATGTTGCTGCCGATCTGGGCAGCGGACGAAGGCGGAAACGAACCGACCAAGCGGATTCACGAATCGGCCGTCGTTCTCGGCGAAATCCTGCATGCCGGCGACAAATCCATCCCGGAAGATCTGCTGCGCAAAGCCCATTGCGTCGGCGTTGTTCCCAATCTAAAGCGCGCCGGGTTCATCGTTGGCGCCAAGTACGGCAAGGGTGTCGTCACTTGCCGCGTCGGCAATGGCGAGGGTTGGAGCGCGGTTTCAACGGTGCGGATCGAGGGCGGCAGCATCGGGTTCCAGATCGGGGCCGGCGAAACAGACGTTATTTTTATCGTCATGAACCGCAGCGGTGAAGACCGGCTGATGAAGGATAAATTCACTCTAGGCGGAGACGCGAGTGTCATGGCAGGTCCGGTTGGCCGATCTGCGCAAGCCGAAACCGACGCCATGATGAAAGCTGAAATGCTGTCGTATTCACGCTCGCACGGAATCTTCGCGGGCGTGTCCTTGGAGGGCGCGACGTTGCGTCCCGATAACGACGACAACGCCCGGATCTACGGTCGCCCGGTTACGCAACGGGAAGTCCTGCATGGCGACGTTCCTGCGCCCCCGAGCGAGCGACCCTTGATCGAAGAGCTGAACTCGTACGCGCCGTTTAAGAAGACTGGTCCGTGACGCTGTTAACTCTGTCTTTTCGATAGCAATCTCGATAGCAACCTCGATAGCAAACCAGGGGGTACCGTCGCGCGGCTTGACCGTCCGGTACCCTTTTCGTTACCCCCATCCTGCGCGTAACGTTACAAAAATCAATGTCGTAACGTTCCCCTGCTTGCACTGAATCTAACCAGAGACGCATGAAGCTTAGGCGCGAACATATATTGCCGTTTTCCCTACTCGTGCTGGCGCTGAGCTTCAACGCAGTCGGTCTCCTTCCTGAACTTGCCATCAGCCGCGTCGATTTGAACGACAATGTTCTGCATTTTCCGCTCATCCAAGGCGTGGTCCAGGCGATAGAGCACGGCCGCAATCCATTCGACTGGTGGGCTCCCGAGTGGTCCCTTGGATATCCGGTGTTACGAACCTATCAGCCGCTGGCCCATGCCCTCGTCGCGCTGATTTATTTTGCGCTCTTCAAAAAGGTGTCGCTGATGGATGTATTCGTTGCCGTGCGATATCTGTCAGTGGTTCTGTTACCGCTCACGTTCTTCGTTACGGCGCGCCGTTTATCGTTCTCATCGCTCACGGCGGCAGGCGCCGCGATACTCGCGCCCATGATTTCGACCAACGCCCTTTACGGGATCGAATATGGAAGCTATCTCTGGGCGGGTAGCGGATTGTTCACGCAGGCAGTTGCCTGCCATCTGTTCCTTTTAACGATAGGTTTCGCGTATCGCGCCGTCCGCCGCGGACGCAACGTGGCGATCACCGGCGCGCTGTTGGGATTGACGTTCCTGGCGCACTTTATCTACGGCTACATGGCGGCGCTAAGTATCGGACTCCTGGCGTTGATTCCGCGACAGGAGACGCCTCTCTTGGTCCGGATTGGACGGACGGCCTGGATCGGTGCCGTGGCTTTCGTACTGGCTGCTTTTGAATTAGTGCCTATGGTTCTCGATAGCCCGATCATCAACCATAGCCGCTGGGAGCCATCCTGGAAATGGGATTCATTCGGCGCCGGCGCCGTGATGAAGCTCATGCTTACGGGCGAGCTCTTGGACCATGGCCGCATGCCGGCGCTCTCACTTCTCGCTCTAATCGGTGCTTTCATATATTTTCGCGACCTGCGCGGCCACCGGTTGAAGTATCCGGCTCGAACGTTTGTGATATCAGGGTCCGCTCTGTGGGTCCTGTGGTTCTTCGGCCGTCCTTTCTGGGGGCCAGTTCTGACGCTTCTCGGCGTTTCACCCGACATGCAACTGCATCGCGTCATCGGGGGAGCGCAGATTTTCTTGGTGCTGCTCGCGGCGATCGGGCTGGCTGGTCTGTGGCGTGTCCTGACCGCCCGCGCGCATGTCGCCGTAGCGGTCGTGGTCACGGCGATCGTCTTTCTCCCAATGGTTCGTGAGCGGGCCCGTTACCTCGCCAACAACGAGGAATGGGGCCAGCAGAGCATGGCTGCTTATGAGTCTAACCGCCAATTCATAGACACGGCGATCGCGACGGCGAGTGAGCGGGGCGGCCGCGCCTACGCCGGCCTTCCGCTCCTATGGGGCGGATCCTTCAAGATCGGCGCCGTGCCGTTCTACGCGTATCTCAGCGAAGCGGGCGTACCGGCAGTTTCATTCATGTTCCACTCGATGTCGCTTCCTTCGGAAATCATGACGCGATTTAATGAATCGAGCCAGGCCCATTACCGCCTGTTCGATATCAGGACCGTGATCGCCGCGCCAAATGTCTCTCTGCCGCCGTTCCTCACGCCCATTCAGCCGACCGGACCCGTTCGCATTTTCGGAGCGCCCGAGAGCGCTTATTTCGACGTAGTCGATGCGTTCTATGCGGTTCGCACCACCAAGGAAAATTTCTACGACGTCAATGACCGCTGGCTTCAGTCCGCGTGGGTCGGAAACCGCCAACACCTGTTGCTCGACCGGAACAGCGAAGCAGCGCCTCAGATCCCGCGCTGGTCGCCCAACGATCCATTGCCTCCATCGCCGCCCTTTCCCTTCGCCGGAACGATCCTGTCGGCGAACGACGACGGCGTGACGTATCGGGCGGAGCTGCAGGCGGCGCGATCCAGTTACGCGTTGTTCAAGATGACCTGGCATCCGAATTGGAGGGCTTTTGTCGACGGCGCTTCTGTCAAGACGGTGATGTTATCGCCGGGATTCGTGGGCGTACCGTTGCCGGCCGGACGTCACAAGGTCGAGTGCCGATATCAGCCGGAGCAATGGAAAACGCTGATCGCGATCGGCGGATTTCTTCTGGTGGGTCTGATGATTGCCGGAGAACGCCGTGGGCTCGCCGTCTTCTGGGTTCGGCCCTGGCAACTCGACCTGCAAACGTTGCCTCGACCGGTCGTCGTTGGAACCGGGCTTGTGATCCTGGCGCTGCCGGTCTGCGTCGCACTTCTGACAACAAAGCTATCCAACGGGCACGATGCCAACGAATATCTTCCCCGGATGGTCGAGTTTCACGAAAACATACGTCATGGTGTCCTGCTGCCGCGGTGGGCTCCGGATCTCAGCCATGGAACTGGACAGCCGCTGTTCCTGTTCAATCCGCCGCTCTTTTACTATCTGGCGGAGTTCTGGCACCTCCTCGGGTTCCATATGGTGACGGCCGTTAACGTGGCATGCGTCGTGATCGTTCTCGCGTCGACGGCGGGAATGTTTCTGCTGGGCGAGTTGTATTTTGGCCGGATCGGCGGCTGGCTTGCGGCCGCGGCGTATCTTTACGCGCCGTACTTCAGCGTGGACCTTTACGTCCGATCCGCTCTGGCGGAGTTCGCCGCTTTTCCGTTCTTCGCCTTTACGCTGTATGGATTCGGAGCATTCGCGAAGACCCGTTCGCGGAGGTATCTTCAAATCGGCGCTGCGTCATTGGCCGGCCTTCTGATGTGCCACAATCCGGCAGCCCTCTTGTTCGGGCCACTGCTGGCCGGGTTCCTTTTGTTTACTTCGTGGACCTCGAAATCCTGGATCGTTCTTCGCCAGCAAGTCTACGCAGTCCTGGTGGGGCTTGGCCTGGCGGCGTTCGTCTGGATTCCCAGTCTGATCCGGCGTCAGGACATTCAGGTGCAATCCCTTCTTGACGGATATTCGCGATACACAAATCACTTCGTGTTCCTGCATCAGTTGTTCGATTCGCCCTGGGGATACGGTCTATCCATCGCTGGCGACCAGGACGGCATGTCATTCGCGCTGGGCTGGAGTCATCTTCTAATCGCAGCAATAGCCTGTGTGTGGCTGCTTCGGCATCCGCGGGTCAGCGACCGAAGCGCTGCATGGTTCTTCGGGGCGAGCGCGGTAATTTTCTCGGTAATGATTTTGCCCGTCGCGCAGCCGATATGGGGTCAGATCAAGTTATTGCAATACACGGCATTTCCGTGGCGCTGGCTTGGTCCCATTACGGTTTGTATCGCGATGCTGGTCGCTGCGATTGGACCAATGATCGCAGCGCTCAAAAGGGGCCGGACGCTTGCCTTCGCCGGCGCGATGGCTTTCCTGATCGTTCCGAATCTGCCGCACCTTCATCCAGGGGAATTCGTGGACGTCGATCCAAGCTTCTGGACGCCGCGCGAGATCGCATCGCGGGGCATTGAGGCTTCGAGCCTCGGGGAGTACCGGCCGCGATGGGCTCAGGCTCCTCCGCCTTCGAACCCACGGCCCGCCGAGATCGTTTCCGGTTATGCGGAAATCCGGCAAACCGGCGGCTCTCCCGTCTTGTGGTCGGGCGTCGTCACGGCAAGGGGCCCTGTCGTTGCACAGATGCCGTTGGCGTATTTCCCGGAATGGAGAATTCAGGTCGACGAAGTGTCGGTGAAGGCCTGGCCGTCCGACAACATCGGCCTCATCCGCTTCAATGTTCCCGATGGCGCCCATCAAGTGAACGTGGCCTGGACGCGAACGCCGGTTCTGTGGACCGCCGATGGGCTCAGCCTCTTCGCCCTTCTCCTCTTCGGTTTCCTCCATTCGCCGGCCTGGCGAACGGCGACTCGGTCAAATCAGCTTCCCATCCAGTCCGTTGACGAACCCACGGAGTTCGCGGCCGGCGGAAACACCTTGACTACGTCGCGCCGATCCTAGCCGCGCTTGAAGATCCGATAAAATATCCTTGCACTCAATTCGCAGATTTTCTGGAGAAAACTTAAATGACTATCGCGATGGAAAGACCGGCGCTCAGTTCGGCGGCCGCCACGTTTCTCGGCAAGGAGCGCAAGCTCTTCATCGGCGGCAAATGGGTTGCGGCTAAGAACGGCAAGAGCTTGGCCGTCGAGGACCCGGCAACACAGGAAACGATCGCGCATGTGCCGGCTGGAGACAAAGACGACATCGACCTTGCGGTTGCCGCGGCGCGCCGTGCGTTCGAATCCGGTCCGTGGGCGAAAATGAAGCCGGCGGAAAGATCGCGGCTCGTCTGGCGCCTCGGCGATCTTCTCGAACGGTACGCCGATGAATTCGCCGAATTGGAAGCGCTGGACAACGGAAAGCCCGTGACCAACGCCCGCAGAGGAGACATCGCGGGATCCATCGACATGTTCCATTACATGGCGGGATGGGCGACGCGCTTGAACGGGGAGACCATTCAGGTTTCCAGTCCCGGTAACTGGCACGCGTACACGCTGCGCGAGCCCGTCGGCGTTGTTGGCCAGATCATCCCGTGGAACTTTCCGTTGATGATGGCTGCCTGGAAACTGGCGCCGGCGCTTGCGGCCGGATGCACGATCGTTCTGAAGCCGGCCGAGCAGACGCCTCTCACGGCCCTGCGCTTCGGCGAACTGATTCAGGAGGCCGGTGTGCCCGACGGGGTCGTGAACATCGTCACGGGCTATGGCGAGACCGCGGGAGCCGCGCTCGCGGAGCATCCCGACGTCGACAAAGTCGCCTTCACCGGTTCCACCGAAGTCGGCAAACTCATCGTTAAGGCCTCCGCCGGAAATCTGAAGCGTGTATCGCTGGAACTCGGCGGCAAATCGCCCGCGATCGTGTTCCCTGACGCCGACCTTGATCGGGCGATTGCCGGAACCGCGGCCGCGATCTTCTATAACCAGGGCCAATGCTGTACCGCCGGCTCCAGGCTCTTCGCGCACAAGAGCATCTACGACCGGATTGTCTCCGGCATAGTGGCGGAGGCCGGCAAGCTGAAGGTAGGCCACGGCCTCGACCCCGAAGTCAATCTCGGGCCGTTGGTTTCCAAGGAGCAGCACGATCGGGTGACCGGCTACATTCAGTCAGGCCGCGGTGAAGGCGCGGAGGTCGTTACCGGCGGAAACGCGGGCAATGGACGGGGATATTTCGTCGAACCCACGGTGCTCGCCAGAACCAATCGCGACATGCGCGTCGTCCGTGAGGAAATCTTCGGACCTGTGGTCTGCGTGCAATCCTTCGATGACGACGACCTAGACGCAGTCGCCAAATTCGCGAACGACACGGAATACGGCTTGCAAGCGAGCGTGTGGACTCAGAATCTGAAGGTCGCCCATATGATGGCACGCAAGATCAAGGCCGGTACCATTTGCATCAACACGCACAACTATGGCGATCCGGCATGGCCCTTCGGTGGATACAAGCAGTCCGGCTGGGGCCGCGAGATGGGCAAAGACGTCATGGAGCATTACACCGAGACCAAGTCCGTCGCAGCGCGGCTGTAATCTGGGCTCGCAAGTTGGCCGGCGAGCCGGTCTCCGGACCGCCGGTCAATCCTCTGAAGCTGCTGTATTCTTGAAGTTGATGAACCCCCAACAGCCCGCGCCCAAGATCCAGCTTTCGAGCACCAACGATTATCGCGAAAGCTACGCGAATAGCGTCCAGGTGCGCGTCAGCTTATGGGACTTTTTTCTCATGTTCGGCACCATCAACCAGACCGCCCCGGACGCTGTTCAAATCCACAACTTTCAGGGCGTGTTCCTGAGTCCGCAGCAGGCCAAGGCCCTGTCAAACGTGCTTTCCCAAAACGTTCAGCAATACGAAGCCGCGTTCGGCGAAATCAAGCTGGAACCGCATCCCGCCGGACCGGTAATCCAGTAGTACGTGCCATCACCCGTCAGATCGAAGACGGCTTCGATCGCCATTTTCTTTGTCGCATTTCTCGCGATTCTGCTGGCGATCCATGCGCCGTACCTGCGCCTTCCGTTTTTCTGGGATGAGCTCGGCCAATTTGTTCCCGCCTCGCTCGATATTCATCAACTGGGCGCATGGATTCCGGTAACGACGCTTCCCAATGTGCATCCTCCAGCCGTAATGGCGTTTCTCGCTCTGGTCTGGAAGATCGTGGGTTTTTCGATCCCGGCTACTCGCGTCGCCATGCTGCTGATCGCGGCGGCCGGCGTGCTTTTCTCATTTCTTCTCGCGATTCGCCTGTCCCGTAACACGGCCGGCGCCCCGGCGTTCGCCGCCGCGATCTTTCTGATCGCGACGCCAATGTTCTACACGCAGTCCATGATGGCGCAGCTCGATATGCCGGCGATGACATTTACGGCACTCGCGTTGCTCCTGTTTCTCGATGAACGGATAGTGGCGTGCGCCGCTGTTTGCACCGTTCTGGTGCTGGTAAAGGAAACCGCGCTTTCGACTCCGTTCGTGTTCGCCGCATGGTTATGGCTGCGGGAGCGTCGGATACGCGAATCCCTGTATTTCCTGGCGCCGGCGTTCGCGCTCGGCGTCTGGCTCATCGCGCTGCACCATGCGACAGGTCATTGGCTCGGAAATGACGAATTCGCCCGCTACAATGTTTCCGATTCGCTCCAGCCCGGCCACATCCTCGGGACGGTCGCGCGGCGCGTCTATTTTCTATTCATTGCCGACGGCCTTTGGATTGGCGCGATCACGCTGTTTATCGGCGCGCGAGTGCTACGAGGCCGCGACTGGAACATCGCGTTGCTTGTCGCGGCCGCGCAGATTTTATTGGTGAGCATGTTCGGGGGCGCGCAACTCGATCGCTACAACATGCCCGTCTTTCCTATCCTCTACGCTGCGATTGCCGCCGCCGGATCGGTTTTTCCGTCGAGCTGGCGCTGGACGACGCAAGCCGCCCTGACGATTGCCTTGCTGATCGGCTTGTTCTGGAACCCGCCGTACCCGTTCTCGTTCGAGAATACCCTGGCGATGACGGATATGGTCGGATTGCAGCAGCAAGCCGCGGAGTATATCGAGGAGCGTGCGCCGGATAAGCGAATCGCGACTCCGTGGCCTTTTTCGGATGCCCTGCTGCGGCCGGAGCTCGGGTACGTCCACCAGCGGCTCAAGGTGGAACGAATGGACGACGTTCGAACGGGCAGCCTCGCGAAACTTAACCGCGCGAATGTGGATGTGTTGGTGGTATTCTGCCGAACCTGGGCGCTCGAATGCGGCGGCCTCGATTCCGATTTCGCCCGGAGTTTTATTCAGCGCGGTTGGGGCGATCAAAAACAGGCCTCGGCCGAGCAGATCAAAGAGAGTTTAGGCTTCGTCCCGTTGGTGAAGTGGACCCGCCGCGGACAGTGGATCGAGATTTATGTTCCGGAGCGCTGAAGGTTAGACCAGGTTCGGGATCTTGATGATCTTCTTCTGGATCGCGTACTGAACCAATTGCGCTTTGTTGTGAATGTCCAGTTTGCGCATCAGGTTGAACTTGTGCGCTTCCACGGTCTTCACGCTCAGGTTCAGATCGCAGGCGATTTCTTTCACGGAATTGCCCTCGGCGAGCATCTTGAGGACTTCGCGTTCCCGCGTGGTCAGTGTCGCAAAGCGCGGCAGGCGATTAGCGGACTTGATCCGGCTGCGGAAATCGTCCACCAGTTGTGACAGCATGCGAGGGGAAAGATAGCTGCCGCCGCGGCAGATATCGCGAACGGCCGCAACCAGTTGCTGGCTGGGGCTGTCTTTGAGAACGTAACCGCTGGCGCCCACTTCCATGCCTTCGACGAGATAATCTTCGTCGTCGTACATCGTGAGAAACAGAACTTTGGTTTCGGGGCGGTTCTTTTTGATCTGCCGTGTCGCTTCGAAGCTGGAAAGCCCGGGCATGCCGATGTCCATCAGCACGACGTCCGGCCGCGCCTCGTTGGCTTTTTCAACGGCGTCCCCACCATTAGATGCTTCGCCGACGACTTCCATGTCCGGCTCGGCGGAAATCAGGGTGCGGATACCCTGGCGGAACAGTGTGTGATCGTCCGCCAACATGATTCGAATCTTGGCCATAGCGTGTGCCCGACTTTCTCTTCTCTCCGTCTCTTTCCTGCGTTTCCGTCTTTTTTGCTACTGGATTTCGCGCCGACTTATTACGCGACTTCCCTTACTTAGGTATCGGCAGTTCAATCGAAATCTTTGTACCTCTCTTAGTGCCTTCCGTACGACTGTCTACCTGGAATTCACCGCCCAGCAGCGCCACCCTCTCCCGCATCCCGGAGATGCCGAACGATTCTCGCTTTGCCAGGGCTTCCGGTACGTTAAACCCGATCCCGTTATCCTCCACGGTCAACTTCAGCATTCCATCGGCGGAAGCCAGGGAAATGTTTACATGGGTGGCTCCGGAGTGCTTCCCGATGTTGTTAAAGCATTCCTGCACTAGACGATACGCAATGATTTCCAACTGCTGGGGCAGCGCTCCCATTTTGGAAAGCTGTAGCCGAACCCGGCACGGATGTAGCCTCTGGAACCGGTTAACCAACTGGCGTAGAGCCGCGCCAAGCCCAAGCTGTTCGAGCACGGCCGGACTCAAGGCCGCGATCAAACGGCGCATCTCGAGAATGGTTCGCTCTGTTAAATCTCGCGCCTCGCGCAGTTTCGCTCGCGATTCGCCTTCTTCCTCCGGAAGAGCCTGTTCAATCAGCTCCATTTGTAGCCGGATGCACAAAAGACTTTGTCCTGCTTCGTCATGCAACTCACGGCTGATGCGGCGGCGCTCGATTTCCTCCACATGCAACATGTGCTCGGCCAGGCGCCGAACCTGCTCTTCCCGGCGTGCAAGATCCTCAATCAAACGGGCTTTTTCAGCGGCCATCAGACAACGTTCCGCGGCCGCGGCGAGAAGATCCTGCTCGCGCGGTAGCCATTCGTAAACTTTGGAGAACCCGAACTGCATCACCCCAGCGGTTCGGCCGTCGGCGGCCAACGGGATCGACCAGCAGGACTTGAAGCGCTTATGCCAGCTCGGGTCGAGTAATATGCCGGACGTATGCGCATCGCCATTCAAGTGGCGAGGCTTGGAGAGCTTCTTGATCAGGCCCGGACGATTGGGAACGGAAAGCTGGGCAGGTTTCGGCGATCCGGCGCGCAGATCCCAGGCCTTCGTTTCCTGATTCAACATATACAGCCGCCCCGCATCCGCGTGGCAGACGTGTACCAGCGATTCTAGAAACCGGCGCAGCAGTTCTTCGAGATTGCGCGATTCCAGCTCGACGCGAAACAGCTCATAGAACGCCTGTGTTTCAGCCTCGCGGACCTGATAGTAGGCGTTGTTCAGCGTCAGGATCACGCAGAAGTGAAGCTGCTCCCGTACCCACTGAAAATTGGAGTGCTCCTCCGGAATCAGCGCCTCAAGCATCGGGCTTAAGACCTTGTCGTATTCTTCGAGCGCTTCGAGAATCGCACTGGGCGGAAGATTCAGCTTGGCCAGCCTGCGGCCGTTGTACTCCACCTGCTCGATGAACTTAAGCGGAGGATGCCCGCTCGCCAGGACCCGGGCCGCTGCCCCCGGGGTGATCGCCACCAGGGCAGTGCGCTGCTTGGGTTGAAATTCGAGCTCTCGCAGGCGACCGAGAAAGCGCCGTTCGATCTTAGCCGAGTGCGGCTCGAGTAATATCGCAAGCCGCTGTAAATGCTCTCTTAATTGATCGCTTAGGACATCCGCCGCGTCGGCGAGCTCCGGCGAGATCTGCGCAGTCTGCACACCTGATAAATCGGCATGCTAGGGGTTTCTCTTTAGTACCGCCATTACTTCTGTTTGCCCGCTTTCGCTGGCGAGATCCAGGGCCGTGCGCCCGCTTTTATCTTTAATCGACGAATCGGCGCCGCGCTTCAGCAGCAGCTCGACGACCTCGCGTCTTCCCCACGAAGCCGCACGCTGAAGCGGGGTGGCGCCGCTCTCGCCGTCGCGTGCGTTGATTTCGGCATTGTGGTCGAGCAGGAACTCCGCGGCCGCGCGCTGGCCGGCCAGCGCCGCATCATGCAGCGGCGTCGCGCCTTGCGCATTTCTGGAATTCACATCCGCCTGATGGGCAAGCAGCACTTCCAGGATGTCGACGTGCCCTTTCAGCGCCGCATCGTGCAACAGCGGCGTCGACCCGAGCGGCCCCAGGCGATCGAGCAGCAATTTCACCGTGCTGGTCTGGCCGCGCAGCACTGCATCGTGCAGCATCGCGGCTACATCGACAACTTGTGCTGGCGGGGATGATTGGGATCCGTCGTGCAGCAGCACGTTCACGACGTCCATCTGGCGGAAATGCAGCGCGTCATCGAGAGGAGTGGCGCCACTCTGGTCCCGCACGCCCGGTGGAACGCCGGCCTGAATCAGCATCTGGGCGATTTCGGGGTATCCGCGAATCGCGGCTGCATGCAGCGCCGTCGCGCCTGTCTGAGGATTGGCGAAACTCGGATTCGCGCCCTTGGCGATCAGCATGCGGATCATTTCCACCTGACCCTTCCATGCCGCTTCTTCAAGCGCGGTCGAGCCCGAGGCGTCCAGGGTATCGACTTTAGCTCCGCGAGTAAGTAGAAGAACGACGATGCGTCCATAGCCGCGTGACGCGGCCAGGTGCAGCGGCGTTTCGCCGGAGCGATATTTGGTAGTCCAGTCCGCGCCATGATCGAGGAGCAATTCGACCACATCCGGGCGATTCGTGATGACGGCGTAATGCAGCGGCGTCGAACCACCCTCATCGTGGCGCGCGTTTACGTCCGCGCCGTGGCTGATCAGGTAGGCGGCGACATCTTTTTCTCCGGCCCACGCCGCGTCATGCAATGGCGTCGCCCCAACGGAATCGCGCGCGTTGACCGGGACCCCGCCCGCAAGTAACGATTCAATCTGTTTGAGATCGCCGGAACGCGCGGCTTTGTGAAGCTCCTCGACGCGTTCCTCGGCGCCGAAAGCCGCCAAAAGAGCCGGGCAGGCGATGAGAAGCCACGTGGCTTTCGAACCGAGCCGAAAAGGGCTCATGAAACTCCTGCGATTACTTGGTTCCAGCGACCAACTGGTCGAATTCCTTTACCCAATCCTGTGAATCCGCGCTGTTTTGGCCCCAGTCGCGGACAATCATTCCCGCGGGGTTGATCGCGAACCAGTGAGGCGTATCGAACCCCGGACGCGAAGGCGTCGCTTTGAAGTAAGACATCGCGACCTGACCCGAATCGAAAACGATGGTCGCGGTGATTTTGTTTTCCTGGATGTATTTCGCGACCGTTGCCATCGTGTCCGGCGGAACCACTACCGACACGGTCGCGACTTTCGGGCCATACCTGGTTTTCACTTCCTCCAGCGTTTTCGAGAGCGCTTTGCAATGCGGACAGTTGGTCTGCATAAAGTCGAGGATCAGCCAGTGACCGCGATAATCGAGCAGGTCGTGCTGGTTGAGCGCCGAATCGGGGATCGAAAAGCTGGGCGCGCGCCGGCCGGACAAGCCTTGTCCAGTCACCGGCACCACCAAAAAGGCGGCGCACAGAAGCGCCGCTGAGAACACTCGCATACGCCCAACGTAACACAGAGTTCAGGCTGCAATTCATGCGCCGCAATCAAACGCTGACGACCCCGTACGGCGGCTGTTCCCGCACGGCACACGTGTGCGGATCAGGACCGGCTGACGCGGGCGAGCGATTCCTGGTAAGGGGCCCGCGCCACGCCGTTTTCGGTGACAATAGCGGTGACATATCGCGCCGGAGTCACGTCGAAGGCCGGGTTCTCCACTTCAATGTTTTCCGGCGCGACCGGGACTCCGAAAACGTGCGTCACCTCCGAAGCCGCGCGCTGCTCGATGGGAATCTCCGCGCCCGATGCGAGCTTCAAATCAAGTGTGGAAACCGGCGCAGCCACGTAAAACGGAACGCCGTTCTCCTTTGCCAGAACCGCCAGCGAATAGGTCCCGATCTTGTTGGCGACGTCGCCGTTGGCGGCGATCCGATCCGCTCCGACCACGACGCATCCGACACGCCCGGCATGCATGAAATATCCAGCCATGTTGTCGGTGATCAACTTTACGGGAATGCCGTCGTGCTGAAGTTCCCAAGCCGTAAGACGCGCCCCTTGCAGGAACGGCCGGGTTTCGTCAGCGAGAACATCGATAGTTTTTCCGGCGGCGACGGCGGCGCGGATCACTCCCAGCGCCGTCCCGTAACCGGCCGTCGCGAGCGCCCCGGCATTGCAATGCGTCAGAACCGTCTTGCCGTCGGGCACCAGGTCCGCGCCGTTGCGGCCGATGGCCTGGCATATGGCGATGTCTTCGAGGCGGATCTGCTTGGCCTCTGCGATCATGCTTTCTATCACGGCCTCCGCGGACTCCCCGTTTAGAGAGCTTCGCAAACGCCGCATCCGGTCGATGGCCCAGAAAAGATTCACCGCCGTGGGGCGCGTCGCGGCGAGAGTCCCGCACACGGTCTCGAAATCCGCGCCTTCCATTACGCCCAAGGCTACCCCCATGGCTGCCGCGACGCCTATCGCCGGCGCGCCCCGAATGGTCATGTTGCGAATCGCTTCGGCAACCTCCAGATAACTGCGGCACGTCACAAATTCCTGCTCGCGCGGTAGCCGGCGCTGATCGATCATGACGACGCTGCCGTCGCTCCACTGAATGGTTTCAACCATGTAACTTCTATTGTGCCGCGTTACGAAGCCGCATTCGGCAGGTTGCTGCTACGCTGGAGTATCTTCATGCCCCGCAAGCGCTTCGAATGGAAACTCCGCGACAAAACGCTGCAACTGGGCGACCGCACCCTGATCATGGGCGTGCTCAATGTGACGCCGGATTCGTTTACCGACGGCGGAAAATATCAGGACCCGGACCGCGCGTTCGCGCGCGCGATTGAACTCGAAGAACAGGGCGCGGACCTGATCGACGTTGGCGCGGAATCGACGCGCCCGGGTTCGGCCCGGATTTCCGAGGCGGAAGAAATGCGCCGCCTGGTCCCGGTGCTGAAGCGCATGCGCGGTAAGCTGACCGTGCCCCTTTCCGTGGATACGTACAAGGCGAACGTCGCCGAGAAAGCTCTCGAACTCGGCGCGGACGCGATCAACGATCCCAGTGCGCTTACCTTCGACGCGGATCTCGCCAAGAAGACTGCGCAAGCGAACGCCGGGCTGATTCTGAACCACATGCGCGGCACGCCGGAAACGTGGGCGAAGCTGCCGCCGCTTAAGAATGTGATCCGTACGATCGCCATGGAACTGGATGCATCGGCCCACCGGGCGATTCGCGCGGGCATCGACCGGCGCCAGATTGTCATCGATCCGGGGATCGGCTTCGGCAAGCGCCGCGAACAGAACTCGGAGATCCTGGCGCAGATCGGAGAACTGGCGCGGCTGGAGTTCCCCATGCTCGCCGGTCCCTCACGCAAGCATTTCCTGACGAAGGAGTCTCCGCTCGAGACGGAATTTGCGACTGCGGCGGCGGTGACGGCGGCGATCCTCCACGGAGTTCACATCGTGCGCGTCCATGATGTGAAGGCGATGAAGGTAGTGGTCGACATCGCCGACGAGATCGCGCGGAGCGGCATGGATCTATGAAGCTGATTTTGGTGTTTGCGGCTGTCTCCGTGGCGCGCGCGGCGGCGCCGGAGTACGGCTACCAGGTGGTTCACATGTACCCGCATGACCGGACCGCATTTACGCAGGGGCTCGAATTTCGCGCGGGGTTCCTATATGAAGGCACGGGTCTCGAAGGACGTTCGACGCTGCGGAAGGTCAAGCTGGAGACGGGCGAGGTGGTGCAAAGAATCGACATCGCGCCGCAGCTTTTCGGCGAAGGCATTACGGTCATCAATCAACAGATCCTGCAACTGACATGGAAGGCCCAAATGGGCTTCGTGTACGAGCAGGGAGCTTTTCGCAGGCTGCGTACGTTCAGCTATCCCGGAGAAGGCTGGGGGCTCACCAACGACGGCACCCGCATCTTCATGAGCGATGGATCGTCCCAGATTCGCGTCTGGGACGGATCGACTCTGCATGAAACCACGCGGCTGAAGGTCCATGACGGGCCAAAGCCGATCGAAGAATTGAATGAGCTCGAATGGTTCCACGGCGAGATTCTGGCGAACGTCTGGCAGACCGATAAGATCGCCCGAATTTCTCCCGCGGACGGGAAAGTAATCGGATGGATCGACATGACGGGAATCCTGAGCCCGGCGGAGCATGAAGGAGCCGACGTCTTGAACGGAATCGCCTACGATTCGCTGGGTGACCGCCTGTTCATCACCGGCAAGTTGTGGCCGAAACTGTTCGAGATCAAACTTGTGCCGAAAAAAGCTAGCGGGTCGCCTAACGTTTCTGGCACTTCGGGCAAAAGTGCGTCCCCCGCTGTCCGACGGTAGTCTTTTTGATCGGCGTGCCGCAATTGACGCAGGGTTCTCCGTCGCGGCCGTAGGCCTTGTGAAGGACCTGGAAATTGCCGCGCTCGCCGTCGGCGTCGACGTAATCGGAAATCGAGGATCCGCGATGTTCGATCGCCAGCGTCAGGACGTCGCGAATGGCTTGATGCAGGCGCGCGGCGCGCTCGGCGGTCAGGCGTGACGCGATCGCCAGCGGATGTATGCCCGAGAGGAACAGGGCTTCGTCGACATAAATATTGCCCATCCCGGCGAGAAACGTCTGGTTCAGCAGCAGTGGTTTGATCTTGGTCTTGCGCTTGCGCAGGCGGGCGGTGAATTCGGCCAGCCCAATCTCGAGCGGCTCGGGTCCCAATTTGCTTACGCGTGCCGGACTCCACTCGATCCGCCCGAATTGGCGGGGATCATCGTAGAGGAGCACGCCCCGGTCGAGCGTGAAGATGCCGTGCGTGTACGGGGATTCTGCGCTGTCGATGAGCAGCTTTCCGGTCATCCCAAGGTGTACAGCGAGCGTCCCCTGATCGAGCGCGATCAGGATGAATTTGCCGCGCCGCTGGACCGACTGAATCGAGCGGCCGGCAAATTTCTCGGCTAGTTTCTTGCGATTCCCCGGAGTTACAAATTTCGATGAAAATGTGGCCGAGACGATCCGGCGGCCGGTAAGATGCGGCGCGAGCGACCGCACGACAGTTTCGACTTCGGGTAGCTCCGGCACCTTTTAGGGAACGTCAACCAGAATGTCGTCGCCCTCGGCTTTGACCGGAAACGACGCCAGCTTCAGGCTCTCGTCATAATCGTTGATGCCGGTCAGTCCGTCGTACTCCCAGGCGTGCCAGGGACAAATCAGCCGGCCGTCCTCGATGTTGCCTTGTCCCAGAGGTCCGCCCGCGTGGGGGCAGATGCCGTCATAGGCGCGGAGGGTGCCCGAGATGTTGCAGATGGCGTAAGTGTTGCCGTTGACCTCGGCTTCCATCACCGAACCGGGAGGCAGCGTGGAGAGCGCGCCGACTTTCACGAAGGACATAACTAATTTTGTCACGCTTTTTACGATTCTTCGAGATCCGCCGGTTTTTTGTGCTTGGTTTTCTTCCGGGCCGTTTTCGGCAGAATCGGGCGCGAGGCTTTGGGCGACCCGACGCGTTCCCGCGCGATGGCTCGGACTTCTTTCTTCGCGTTAAAACGTTTTTTTCGCTGCGCCATTGAGATTCACCACACGTCGGACCCGCTCGCTTCCGCTAACGGCTCTGTGTCAGGGCTCCATATCGCTTGGCCGATCACCGAACCGCGCACGCCAGTAAGCGGGTCTTGACGTTTTCACGGAGCCGCGGCGATCTATAAAATGGCCCTTGTGTTAGACTACCTTACGAGGGAGGCCGTCTATGTTGAGAAATATTGGCCCGACCGAACTGATCGTCATCCTGTTGGTGTTCCTGCTGTTGTTTGGAGGGAAGAAGCTCGCCGATGTTGGCAAGGGCCTGGGCGAAGGCATTCGGAACTTCAAATCATCAATCAAGGGCGACGAGAACGCTCCGCCGGCTGGCCCCGACGAAAAGAAGCAGGCGTAAGGCTTCCTGACGTTGCTCGCAGTCTGAGCATCATCTCACTCGGAATCTAAACAAAAAGCCCCGCGCGGTTCGATACCTACCAGCGCGGGGCTTTTTATTTTGGAACCAGTTACTTCTTTTTCGGCGGGACGATTGCGTCCTTCACAGCCTTGGCTACACGGAACTTTACGACCTTCTTGGCCGGGATCTTGATTGCTTCGCCGGTCGCCGGGTTGCGGCCCATGCGAGCCTTGCGGTCTACGCGAACCAGACGGCCCACGCCGGGGAGGATCGCCACACCGTTTTTCTTGGTCTCCCGAACCGCCAGCTCCGCGTAGGCGATCGTGAAGGACTTCGCGACCTTGTTCGGTACTCCGACGGCTGCCGCCAGCTCCTTCACCATCTGCGATTGCGTCATCTTTGCTGCCATATTTCTCCTTTGTCTAATTCTCCCGAATGTACGTATTTACGGGCTCCGAGCCCGCCTTAGATAGGTTCATAATACGAGATCGGAATCGCGCTGTAAAGAGCAAAGTGTGTAAAAACATCGATTTTTCGCGGGTTCCGTGAATGTCGCATGCGTTTTCATCAAGCAGGCGTGAGTTTTCAACAGGGGTGTTCGGGCGAGTTGAGCCCTGCCGGGCTGCTCTGATATGCTAGCAAAGAAAAGGCGAATGGGCGATCTTCAGCAGCAGCTCGCAGAGCTTAGAACGCGCATCGCGAAGATTGATCGGAAATATGCAAGCAGGCCTGCCCCGCCCGAACCTGCGGAGCCTGTGTTGCCGCGGCCCGCGCACCAATATGTCGAAGAGTGGCTGACCGGCGAAGAAGTCGAAACCTCATTCGGACGCCATTTCGAAACCGAGAAGCTGTATGAGCGCCATCGCCGTCACGGGAGCGCCGACATTGGCTCGCTGGCCGATCTTCCCGCGGATCTTTTAGACCCAATCTTCGAGGGCGCGCAAGACACGCCCTGCGCGGAATGGGCGTTTCTCGATACCGAGACCACCGGGCTTTCGGGCGGCAGCGGTACATGCGCCTTTCTCGTAGGCGTCGGGCGCATCACGCCGGAGGGATTTCGCGTCCGCCAGTTCTTCATGCGGGATTACGCCGAGGAAGCGAGTCTTCTGGACGCCCTGACACGGCATCTGGAACCGTTTCGCGTTCTGATCACGTACAACGGCCGGACCTTCGATCAGCCTTTATTGGAGACGCGTTATCGATTGAATCGCGCGCGTCCGCCATTTGCCCGGATGGAACATCTCGACCTGTTGTTCGGCGCGCGGCGTCTGTGGAAGCTGCGATTCGCAAGTTGCCGCCTGGTGGATCTGGAAAATCAAATCCTCGGCGTCGAACGCCACGGCGACATGCCGGGCGCGTTGATCCCCTACGTGTACTTCGAATATCTGCGAACCCGGCAGGCCGCGCGCATGTTGCCCGTGTTTCATCACAACTCGATCGACATTCTGACGCTCGCGTGTCTGACAGGGATTGTGCCATATGCCTTCAAGAATCCCGCCGATGCGCCCTTGCGGCATGGGGCGGAGATGGCCGGGCTCGCCCGTTGGCTGCGGGAGGCGGGCGAGACAGAACAGGCGCTCAAATTGTTCCGGCGCGCGATCGATGCCGGTCTCCCGGACGATCTTATGTTCCGGACTATGTGGGACATCGGAATGCTGGAGCGCAAACTGGGCGGCGACGCAATCCCGACATGGACGGATCTCGCGTCAGCCAGGAATCCGTTCCGCGTTAAAGCGCTAGAAGAGCTGGCCAAGCACCATGAGCATGGCGAGAAGAATCACGCCCGGGCGCTGGAGCTCACGTGCGAGGCGCTCGTGTATGAGGATTCCGCGGATCTTAGGAAGCGTGAGCAACGGTTGCGGAAAAAGCTCATTGGCCGTTCATGAACATGAATGAACGTTATTAACGTTGCTCACGTTCATTAACGGCCAATTTTCTTACGCCCCGGCCGCGGATTCCTTCTTCCTGTCGAAACTCTCGAAGGTCTCGCCAGCTTCTGCCAGCCGCTTCAACAGAGGCGCCGGAGCCCAGAGATCCGAGCCGTGGCGTTTCTCGAATTCCTGGATCTTTTCCAAGACATTCTTGAGTCCGATTGTGTCGGCGTAGAACATCGGCCCGCCGCGCCATCCGGGAAAGCCGTAGCCGTTCAGATACACGACGTCGATATCCACGGCGCGTAGAGCTATGCCCTCTTCTAAAATCCGCGCGCCTTCGTTGACCAGCGCGTAGATGGTTCGTTCGACGATCTCCTCGGCAGAAATCTGGCGGCGCTGGATTCCAGCTTCGCGCGAGATTCCTTCAATCAGCATGGCGACGTCGGGATCCGGCGACGGCTTGCGTTCGGCATCGTAGAGATACCAGCCCATGCCGGTCTTCTGCCCGTAGCGGCCGAGCTCGCACAGCCGGTCGGCGATGTGTGGCACGCGAACGCCGGGTTTTTCGAGATGCTTGAACTCTTTGCGAATACGCCAGCCGACATCCAGCCCAGCCAAATCTCCCATCGCTAGAGGTCCCATGGCCATGCCGAATTCGTACAGCGCGCCGTCGACTGCCTCCACCGCCGCGCCTTCCTCCACCAGAAACTGCGCTTCCCGGCCGTAGACGTGAACCATCCGATTCCCGATGAACCCGCGGCAATTTCCGGCGAGCACTCCGACTTTGTTGAGCTTCTTTGCCAGCGCCATCGACGTCGCGATCACTTCTTTACTGGTCGCCTTGCCGCGCACAAGCTCGAGCAGACGCATTACATTCGCCGGACTGAAAAAATGATGGCCGATGACCATGTGCGGCCGCGAGGTCGCCGACGCGATTTCATCGATATCGAGCGTTGAAGTATTGGTTGCGAGCACGCAGTCGGCCTTCGCGACTTTGTCGATTTCGGCGAAGATCTGCTTCTTCAGCGCCATCCCTTCAAACACCGCTTCCACGATGATGTCGGCCTGCGCGAACCCGTCGTAGGTTAGCTGCGGGGTGATCAACGCCATCCGCTGATCCATGGCGGCCTGCGAAAAACGGCCTTTCTTCACGGAATTGTCGTAGTTCTTCCGGATGGTCGCGATACCGCGATCGAGCGCTTCCTGAGTCGTGTCCTTCAGGATCACCGGAATTCCGGCATTCGCGTAATTCATCGCAATGCCGCCGCCCATGGTGCCCGCGCCGACGATCGCCGCGCGCTTGATGTCGTAGACTTTGGTGTCTTTGGGTACGTCCGGAATTTTGCCGACGGCGCGTTCGCCGAAAAACGCGTGGATTAACGCTTTTGATTGCACCGAGAACAGGCAAGTGCGGAAGATCTCGGCCTCCCGGGCGAGGCCGTCGTCGAACGGCAGCCGCGTGGCGGCTTCGACGGCGTCGATCGCGGCCAGGGGCGCAGTCTGGCCTCGGCGCGTCTTGCGGGCGTGCTCCCGCGCGAGCGTGAAAAACGTCGCGTTGCGGGTCGCGTCGCCTAGCTTTTCGTTCCGCTCGCGCGTTTTGAACGCGAGCTTGCCGATCATGCCGCGCGCGAACTCGATTGCTCCCGGGAGCAACTCCCCGTCCACGATTTTGTCGATGATCCCGGCCGCCAGCGCGGCGCGTGCGTCGACCGGCTCCCCGAACGCGCACATTTCAACTGCTTTCGAAACGCCCGCGAGCCGCGGCAATCGCTGCGTGCCTCCCGCGCCAGGAATAATGCCCAGTTTCACCTCGGGCTGACCCACCTGGGCTGACGCCACCGCCACCCGGTAATGGCCCGCCATCGCTACTTCCAGCCCTCCGCCGAACGCCGTGCCATGGATCGCCATGATCACCGGCTTGCGCGAATCTTCAATCGCCTTCAGCAGCGGATGCAATGTGAATCGCGGTTTCTCACCCGACGTGACTTTCCCGAATTCGCGGATATCCGCCCCGGCGATAAACGTCCGGCCGCTGCCCAACAAAACCACGGCCCGGACTTCTTTGTCGGCGCCGGCGGCCTCGATCCCCGCGACGATTCCCTCCGGAACGCCCGGACTCAGAGCGTTTACCGGTGGATTATTGATCGTAATCACGCCGATTTCCCCGTTGCGTGTGAACGTTACAAGTTCGCCCATATGCATAAGTATCGTATACGAGCCGCGAGCGGCCCGTCGAAAAAGGGTCGGAATCGAAATTATTGATGCTGCGTCGGCATTCCGGTGAGCAGCCGGAGTACTAACAGATCGGAAGGTTGAAATGTGGTCACCGGGACGTTGTTCAGATCTTCGTCGCGATCGACGACGTGGCTGCGAATCATCGAGCGGAGCTGCTCGACGGAGATCCCCAGCTCTTCGGCGGCCTCGGTCTCCGAGTATTGCGACTTCCCCGTTCTAGATAATTGCATCGAAAGCACAGTCCTGGTTTGGTTCCTTTCTTGCATTGTAGGGCTGGCCGTACGGCAGGCCCAATCGGTTAGAGCGCTTATTTAGGCTACGGTATCGCCTGACGTACTTATGTACTACGGCAACATATACCCTTTGGTCGATGGGAGATAACGAACAATTCTTGTACACTCGAATTGATGGCTGAGCATAAGTCCCTCCTTCGGCCGCCCACGGAAGTTCTGACCCGCGGATTTGATCCCACCCTTTCGGTAGGTTCCGCGCGTCCCGCGGTTTTCCGCAGTTCCACCTACGTTTTTTCGAGCCCCGAAGCCGCCGAGCGCGCCTTCGACATCATGGCCGGCCGCGCCACGCCCGAAGCAGGCGAGCAGATCGATCTGGTCTACTCCCGCTTCAATCATCCGAACGCAGAGATTCTCGAGGATCAGACTGTGCCGCTGGAAGCAGGTGCGCACGCGGCGCTTGTCTTCAATTCTGGAATGGCCGCGATCATGACCGCGCTGTTCGCCTTTGTGCGGCCGGGCGATACGGTCGTCTACACGGTTCCGGTTTATGGCGGCACGCAAAAGCTGATCGAAAACTTTCTCGCGACGTGGGGTGTCACGGGCATCGCGGCTCCGGCCGGGCAGAGCGAAAAAATCGACGAAATCATTCGCGCAGCCAGGAATCTTCGCGTGATCCTGATCGAGACGCCGGCGAATCCCACTTTATTCATGACCGACATTCGGCGCTGCGCCGAGGACGCAGCGGCGCTGGGCGGTGAAAAACCGCTGGTCCTTGTGGACAACACCATGCTCGGACCGGCCTTCCAGCATCCGCTGACGCTCGGCGCGGATATGGTCCTTTATTCCGCGACCAAGTACCTGTCCGGCTTCAGCGATCTGATCGGAGGCGTCGCGCTGGCCAAGGACCGCGCGCTGATTCAGAAGATGCGTTCGCTGCGCAATCTCTTCGGCAACATTTTGCAGCCGGACGAATGTTGGATGCTGGACAATCGTCTGCCGACCGTCGGGTTACGGATGAACCGGCAAAGCAAGAACGCGCAGCGTATTGCCGAACCCCTCGCCAGGCATCCGAAGGTAAAGCGCGTGCTGTATCCGACGCTGTTTACCGATCCGGAACAGATCCGCATCTTTCATGCCCAATGCGATTTT
>DATGGL010000242.1:0-2500 GCA_035308605.1 Bryobacteraceae bacterium | reverse complement strand
CAGCGATGGATCGCCGCGAAGGGCGGGCACGGCGGGCGAGGCAATGCTCGGTTTACCAAGCCGTGGCATCAGGCTCCGCGAGAGCATGAGGACGGCCAGCCGGGCGAAGAACGAAATCTGCGCCTCGAGCTGAAACTGCTGGCCGACGTTGGCCTCGTGGGCTTTCCGAATGCGGGCAAGTCGACCCTGATTTCGCGAATTTCAGCGGCCCGGCCGAAAATTGCCGCGTATCCGTTTACGACACTGGAGCCCCATTTGGGCGTCGTCTCAGCGGATCCTGACGAGGGTCCGGGGCGCGGACGAACGTTCGTGGTGGCCGATGTGCCGGGGTTGATCGAAGGTGCCCATGAAGGCGCGGGGCTGGGAACGCGATTCCTGAAGCACGTCGAACGGACGCGGCTCATCGCGCATCTGGTCGATACTAGCGATGGAAACGATCGCGATCCGGTGAAGGATTTCGAGATTATCGAAAATGAGATGAACGCGTTCAATCCGGACATGGCGCGCAAGCCGGTGCTGGTCGTGGCGACCAAGCTCGATGCGACAACGGACACTATGCATTTGGAAGAGTTGCGGAAGTACGCGGCGCAGCGAGATTTGCCTTTTTTCTCGGTGTCGGCGGCCAGCGGCGCGGGTATTGCCGAGCTAGTCCGGGCGATGGCCGATGAATTGGACCGGCTTCCCCGGCCTGCGGTGCCTGCGTCCAAGGCAGAAGCTGGGCTTGGCGCCGAGCCCGCCGCGGATGGTACAAGCCGTGGCGCGATCGACGACGTGATCGATGGCGTAATTGATGAAGATGAGGAATGGCCCGAGGACGACGCGGAACCGGGACGAGACACGGGCTATTCACCGGAGAAGAGTTGACCGGGACACACGGATCGTCACATGGATCGTCGCCTGGTTCGTCACACGGAGCTGCTGCGCGCGGGCAGGCAACGGCGCGACAGCATGGAGCCTCACGGGCGATAGCGCTTTTTGGCGGGACGTTCGACCCGGTGCACGCCGGGCATATCACAGTAGCGCAAGCGGTACAGCGCCGATTCCATCTGGACGCGGTTTATTTTGTCCCTTCCTCGCGACCGCCGCACAAGCCGAAGGCGACCCTGGCGCCCTTCATTCATCGCTACGCGATGGTGTCCCTGGCCTGCGCGGACCACTCGAATTTCATTCCATCGCTGGTCGAGGCGCCCGACGGCGCGACCCCACACATCAATTACACGGTGGATACGGTGCGTCGTTTTAAGCGGGAACACCGCGACGATCACGTGTACTTCATTTTGGGTGCGGATCAGTTTTTAGAAATTCCGACCTGGCATAACTACGAGCAGCTCCTCGACTCCTGCGATTTCATCATTGCTTCGCGGCCGGGATTCCGCCTGGATGCCCTGAAGCTAGTAATTCCGCCTGAAAAATTAAGCCGCGTGGGCTCAAGTGACGGAAACGTGATAGCCCTCATCAAATCACGAGTGCACTTACTCTCGACCGTGACCAGCCACGTGTCGTCGACCGAAGTAAGGCAGAGATTGGAGCGGCATCAGTCGGTCCACGGATTGGTGCCGGCAAAAGTGGAGGAATACATTCTGGGACAGGCTCTCTACCGGTGATGGCCGAAAACCGCAATCCTGAGATTAGTCCGGAAATTCGGTGGGCTGTCGAGGCCGCTCAGGATAAGAAGGCCGAGCACCTGACCGTGCTGGACATGCGCGGGATGAGTGCGTTCTCGGAATTTTTCCTGATCTGCTCGGGCCAAAGCCACCCACAACTCGAAGCCATTCGAGACGCCATCGAAGAACGCCTGGACCGGGCGGGAGTGCACATCCGCCACGCGGAGGGCCGCGCTGGGTCCGAGTGGGTGTTGCTCGATTACGGTAGCTTCGTCGTGCACATTTTCAGCGAACGGGCGCGCCTGTATTACGATCTAGAGAGACTGTGGCGCGCCGCGGCCAGAATCGACATTGCTGAGATTGACAAGCATGCTTCCGAATCTTCGGAGGCCGGACCTTCCGATGATGCCGGAGCTGGAGCTGCGGAAGCCTCACAGCGTTAGAGATTTCGCATCTAGAACGTCGCAGCATTAAAAACCAATGAGTGAACCTGCAGCGAAAACCGCGCAGACCGTGCTGGTTGCGTCGCGAGACGAAGCCAAGCAAAGCACATCCCGCCAAAGCGATTCGCGATTGCCGTGGATTGGCGCGAGCAGCGCTTCGCGTGAATTGCTCGAGCTGGCGCGCAAAGTCGCGGACACGTCGACCACGCTCTTGATCACCGGCGAGAGCGGCACGGGCAAAGATCGGCTGGCGCGTTGGATTCATGAAGAAAGTTCGCGGCGCGAAGCGCCATTCCTGAAAATCGACTGCGCGAGCCTGACGCCAGAGCTCGTCGAGTCGGAGCTATTTGGGCATGAGAAGGGCGCCTTTACCGGCGCGGTGGCCCAGAAGCCAGGCCGGCTCGAGCTCGCCGACGACGGTACGATTGTGCTGGACGAAGTGGCCGCACTGCC
>DATGGL010000241.1:0-10516 GCA_035308605.1 Bryobacteraceae bacterium | reverse complement strand
ACCGACTACCCGCCACCACCGGCTGATGCCAGGTCGTTGGTTTGGTTGCATTCGTTATCGATTCGACTTGTTTCGTAGTTTTTGCGAGACCTTCTCTACTTCTCCCCAAACTCGAAGCAGATTGCCGCTCCACAGCATTCCGATTTGTTCTTCGGTATAGCCGCGCCGGACCAGCTCCAGCGTGACATTGAATGCTTCCGCGGCGCTGTTCCAGCCGTCAATTCCGCCCCCGCCGTCAAAGTCTGACGAAATTCCGACGTGATCGATTCCAATGAGCTTCACCGCGTAGTCGATCTCATTCACAAAATCCGCTACCGTGGCCCGCCCCGCGGGCGGGAACTTCGCGTCAAGCGCAGCCTGACGTTTCTGGTATTCGGCGCGCCGTTCCGGTGAAAGAGCCTCGAGACCGGCGTTTCCCCGGCCACGGCCGCCGCGCGCGCCGCGTCCCTGCGCCGCCGGCCCCGTGGCATTCTCGACGGGGCAGACCCGGGCCGAATCGGCGCCGCGCCCACGGCCCGCTCCAGCACCGAATCCAGCTTGTGCTGACAGCCCGAACTCCTGGCGCAACTTCGCCAGGGCCTCGGTGCGTTGCTTCGAGTCCGTCTTAACGTACTCGGCTAATCCCACGATCTGAATCACGCCGCCGTTCTTTTTGAGTGCCAGCAACAGCTCGTCATCCATGTTCCGGCTGACGTCGGCGAGAGCGCGCACGCCGGAATGCGACGCAATTACAGGAGCTTGAGAAAGCCGCATGGCTTCCAGGTTTGCGCCTTTCGAAGGATGTGACAAATCGACCATCATCCCCAGGCGATTCATCTCAGCAATGACCTCGCGGCCCAGCGGCGATAGTCCGTTGTTATACAGGTAGCCCTGCGTCTCGCCCGTATTCGAATCGGCGAGTTGGCTATTGCCGTTGTGGGCCAGAGACATGTATCGCCCGCCCCGGTTATAGAACTCCTCGACTTTCTTAATATCGTTCCCAATCGGGTATCCATTCTCGACGCCAATGACAGCGATTCGAAGATGCTTCTTGTGCAAGGCAAGGACGTCAGCCGGTGACAACGCCAGGCCGATGTTGTCAGGCGCGATTTTTTCGGTCAATCGATGAACCGCGTCGAACTTCGCGATCGCCTGGCGATATGCATTGTCATACCCTTCCTGCGTCAGCGGCCCTTGGCCGACGTAAACGATCATGAACGAGACGTCCATGCCGCCTTCGACCATCTTCGGCAGATTGACCTGCGTGGTCAGACGCATGGTGTAGTTGCAAGCCGCCGTGAAGTTCGCAGGCTCGATATCGTTGTGAGTGTCGAGCTTCAGAACCCGATCGTGAATGCCCCTGGCTTTGGCAATCAGGGCCGCATCGTTCGGTTGCGCCGGACTTGGACTGACCGTGATCAGAACCAACAGTCCCGCGGACGCAGCCGTCGTGGCGGCAATCATGAGCATTCTGTTGACAGCTTTCATTTGCTCCTCCTGTCCCAACGCCCGGACAAACTAAAACCCGGTTCGATGCAATAGTGTAGCAAGTGTCCTTTTGGAAAGGCCGTGCCGGCTGTTGGCTCCCTAGCAGGGGTCCTTCACTCCGAAGAGTGAAGCAATCTCCTGGTTTCCGGATTCTCTGGCAAGATTCTGAAACGGTGTTCCCTGCGTGTCCTTCGCGTTCCGAAGCGAAGGGAACCGATTCAGGAGCCGGCCGACCCACCGGGCGTCGCCCACCTGGATCGCGTAGGCGAGATCGTCAAGCTCAACCGCTAAGAGCCCACCCATTTCCCGGAGATATTCGATCGCCCACCCGGCCGGAGTCGCGCCGAAATTACCGTCGGTGCTGTTAATGTCAGCGCCCCGCTCTACCAACAGCTCCACAATTCGGCGATGGCCGTTCATAGCCGCATAGTGAAGCGGCGTAGCGCCGGTTGCGTCTCTCAGGTTGGCGAGCCCGCGATCAGCGTCAAGGATTCCCTTGACCCCGTCCAGGTCGCCCCGCTTGACGGCCGCCATCAGGTCTTCCGCAGCGCCCATGGAACTCACTTCTCTCCTGCGATTGACGTCACGAACCGAATTCCACCCCGATTATTCAACATGATATAAGCGTTCGAGATCGGTCTGCATCAGCGCAAGACGGGTGAATATCAATTGAACAATGGCGGATCGAGTCGTGTATGGGTTTGGGAAGGGGCGCCGAATTCGCAAGTTTCTTCGAGCGGGATGTCGAAAACGCCCGGCCTCGAACGACACTAGTATAGAAAAGGATGGGAGGTGGAACCATGGCTGGCATCGAAGAACGTTTGGATTTGCTCGCGACTCTTGGAGCATTCTGGCGGGAGTTGAAGTACGCGCTCCGGTCGCTCGCCGGGGCGAAGGGCCTTTCGATTACCGTGGTTCTCACGCTGGCGCTGGGGATCGGCGCGAATGCGGCTATCTTCACGCTGGTCCGCGGCGTCCTGCTGAGGCCGTTGGTAAATCGTGACGAAAGCAGGCTCATTTACATCCGGCAAAGCGCGCCGGGAATGGACACTGAAAATGCCGCGTTTTCGGTACCGGAAATCCAGGATCTGCGGCAGCGCGTCAAATCGTTCAACGCGATCGGCGATTTCTCCACCATCGGTTTCACGCTGAACGGGCTCGGCGAGCCGCGTGAGGTGCGGGCTGGAGTGGTGGGAGGAACCTACTTCGAGGTAATGGGCCTGCATCCGGCGCTGGGACGGCTGCTCGACACGCGGGACGATGGCCCGTCCGCCGCCGGCGCGGTGGTTCTCACTTATCGCTTCTGGACCACGGCGCTGAACAGCGATCCGTCGGTTCTGGGTAAAGTCGTCAGGCTGGAATCATTCGGACCGCGGACGGCGACGATCGTCGGAGTGTTGGAACCGTCGATCCCCTATCCGTCGGAGACCGAGATCATCGCCAACGTGGTCACCAGTCCACACCACCTGTCGGCGACCATGGTGACGGGCCGCATCCATCGGATGACGGAGCTGTTCGGCCGCCTGGCGCCGGGCGCGACTCTGGAACAGGCCCGCGCCGAGCTAAAGGCGGCAGAGGCGGTCATGATAAAGGAAAATCCGGAGGCCTATCCGGTCAAAGCGGACTTTCGCATTGACGCCATGCCGCTGCGCGATCAAATAACATCCAAAGCCAGAACCGTTCTCTGGGTGCTGCTCGCCGCCTCGGGATTGGTCTTCATTATTGCCTGCTCTAACGTGGCCAACCTGATTCTGGCGCGAACCATCCGCCGGGAAAATGAACTGGTGGTTCGGGCCGCGTTGGGCGCGAGCAATGCCGCGCTGCGACGGGTGCTGCTTGCCGAAAGCCTGTTGTTGTGCGGCGCGGGTGCGGCGCTGGGTGTGCTGAGCGCGCGGCCCATGGTCGCGATCCTGGCACGGTACGCTTCCCGGTTTTCGGTCCGCGCCCTGGATTTGACGGTCGACTCCAGCATGTTGTGGGTCGGCGCTGGACTGGCGCTGGTCGCCGCCGTGCTCCTCGCGTTTGTGCCACGCCTGCCATCCGGAGACGCTTCGAATGGAATCAGTTTGTCCGGCGGCAGTACTCGCGTCACGGGCGGCGGAACGCGCCGGTTGCAAGCCTTCGCCATCACTCAGATTGGCGCTTCCTTCGTGCTATTGGCCGGCGCCGCGATGCTGCTGAAGACGCTCTTGGCGCTTCAGGCCGTCCAGACCGGCATTGACACCCGCCGGGTCCTTGCGATCAACACACCGGTGCTCTCCTATGGGCGGAGCGACACCCAGGTGGTGGAGTTTTATAAGGAAGCGATGGCGCGCGTGCGTCAGTTGCCGGGCGTGGATGGTGTCGCCCTGGGCATCCTGACGCCGTGGCGCGAGGCAGGAACGTTTGGGCCGGGTTTCCAGTTCACGGCCGAGGGCTATGTGCGCGCCACGGCGGAAGACGACCCACGCGGCCAATTCCGTATCGTGTCGCCCGGATTCTTCGGGGCGCTCGGGGTTCCGATTCTTGCCGGGCGCGATTTCAACGAACTGGACCGCAAGGGTAGCGAGCCGGTGACGATCGTCAGCCAAAGCGTGGCGCAGCGGATGTTTCCGAATCAGGAGGTGCTCAATCGGCGTATGATTGTGACCGATCCGCTGATCAAGTTCGCCGGCATGAAGCCAACGCCGATGCGCATCGTCGGAGTGGCGGCGGATCTGGACGATGCACACCTGATTCCGCAACCGACCATGACTTTCTATACTCCATTCGGACAAGGGCCGCTTTTTGGCGGACGCCTCTTCGTCCACGTGCGATCCGACCCTTATGCTCTGGTCAACCCGATCACCCGGACGATCCGCGGTCTGTCTGCGGACCAGCCCGTGGAGCGCGCCGCAACGCTTGAAGATGTCCGCGCGGAGGTGCTGACGCCCGATCGGCTAAATGCTCTGGTGTTCGGCGGCTTCGCTCTGGTAGCGCTGATGATTGCGGTCGTCGGCGTGGCCGGCGTACTCGCATTCTCGGTAAGCGCGAGAACACGCGAATTCGGCATCCGGCTCGCGATCGGATCTCAGCCGCGTCAGCTCCTGACCCGGGTGATCACGGAAGGCACGGTCATCACGGCATTCGGAATTGGCGCGGGATTGGCGGGCGGGCTCGCGTTACAGCAACTGGCAGGGAGTTACCTCGACACCATGCGAACCCCCGGAATGTTGGTCATCGCCGGGGCGGCGGGTGTTTTGCTGGCGGCGGCTGTTATCGCCTCGGTATGGCCCGCGGTGCGGGCCGCGCGTGTGGATGTGATGCAGGCCCTGCGAGCGGAATGATCGCGAGGTTGGAATGAGAGCGCGCTGAAAATACGACGCTTAGGGGAATCCCCGATCCGCATAGGGGATTCCCTGGTATAAGGACGGCACCAAATTGCAAGTGATCTTGTTGCGATTGCGCCGTAGTTCTTTAGAGAAAGCTTACTTATCAGATTCCGGGAAATGCCTTATAGACCTAAGGCGTCAGAATCGATCTTCGTATCACACCGCGTAGTACAAACGGGTGCGCAGGCCTACCATACCTCTGTAAAGTTCAGTAACGTTGCATGCCGCGAGTTCACTCTAACCTGCGCTAACTCCCTTGTTTTTTCACTTGTACAGCGGGGCTTCGGGCCGCCTGTTCCGAATTCAGAACGCTTTCGGCGTTAACCGCGTTCCGGCGACTACTCGTTCAAAACGGCGACACTAAACAAGTTCCTACTCATTTGTTCTGTTAGTGGAACGGTAAGCGGTTGCTCAGGACCTTACTGAGCCGACTTTCTCGATACTCCGATTCGTCAAACTCGAGTGATTCAGGAAGTCGCCACGCCGTATGGACCTTGTCTGGGTACCTTACTACTTAGGCCGATTTGCCAAGAAAGCTAGACCGATGTATCGTCGAGTGCGACGCAAGCGAGAAATGAAAACAAATAAAACGCTAAATATCGCCTAAATGCGCTTTTAGAGGAGGGGTCATGCACGTTGGAGACGAAGATCTTGAAATGTATATTTTGGAGAGCCTGCCGCTGAGGGAACAGTCTGCGATCACGTCGCACCTGGGTAGTTGCGCCACTTGCCAGGGCAAACTGGTCGAGTCCGTGAGATTCGCGGGTAAGATCGCAGCACTAAAGCAGGCTGGCGAAAAAGGCGGAAAAGATCAACGACGATTTACCCGAATTGCGACCGATATGGCGGCTTCTATCCGGATGCTAAGCCCGGCCTCATCCGGCAGAGCCCATGCCCGAGTGCTGGACACATCCAGGGATGGCCTCAAGCTTCGCGTGCCTGAGTTTCTGCACCCTGGGGCCACGATCCAAGTCCGCGTGACGGATACAGTCGCCTTTGGAGAAGTACGGTACTGCCAACCCGCCGGATCCGCGTTCCATGTAGGCGTGCAGATCCGCGATTCCTTTCCGGCGCCGGGCGCGGGATCCATCCAGCCCAAGCGAAAAGAACCGCGGAGCGCCGTGAGCGCCACGGCCGGGTTGGTGGCGCAGGGAAGAACGGATCCACATCCCGTCACCGTTCTCGATGTCTCAAGGTCGGGATTGAGAGTCCGGTCCGGCATCTCTCTCGCTACCGGTTCGCGAGTGGAAATCATTTACGGGAACGCCACCGTGCGTGGAGAAGTCCGGTATTCCCGAGAATTGGCTCCCGATGAGTTCAACATTGGTATCAATGCGGACGGCATTGTGGGGAACGGCGAAGTTCACGATGCTGATCTGGATCTTACGTTGTTGTTCAACCTTGAGTGAGTTGCAGAGATCGCTTCACGCCCTCGCGGCGTGAATAGAGCAACAGAAGATCAAGCGGGTGAGGAGTGAGTGTATGCAGAATCAGAAGAAAGGCGAAGGTTCGGGTTCGGCGGATGCGATGTCGCTGAGCGGGGTTTCAAAGCTCCGCAACGACTGCGAAATCAGGCAGGCTGAAGCCGTAGCTTTCGTTCAGAGAGTAGCCGTAGCGACGACAACCAGTTATGCCGGCCTCGAACGGCGCCGCGAACCACGCATTTCGACGGACGATGCTGCTTCCATGCAAATGTTGAATCCGTTGATGGATGGACGCGTTGCGATCCGCGTACTTGACGTTTCGAGGAATGGACTGAAGCTGAGCACTCTCGCGCACTTGCAGCGAGGGACTCTCGTGCAGGTATATATCCGAAACATCGTTGCCATGGGCGAAGTCCGCCATTGCGTAAAGATCGGCGACGAATTTCACGCAGGCGTTCGCCTGGACGATGTCCTGGCGCATCACTCGGGCGAAGAGCCTTGGAATCGCGCAGTCGCCGATCAACAGGGTTGAGCGCGCTATGCCTGGTAGGGCGGGTAGGTCTCGTACCACGCGGTGAGGCCGGCCTGAAGCGCAGCGCCGGCGGCGTCGACATCCCCGTTTGTGATTTCCCACAGCCCCTTCTCGACCACTTTCCTCAGGTCGATGAAGCTACGGTCCCCGATAAGCGCCGCCGTGGATGGAGGCACCTCACCCAGAACGGCCAGGAGCGCGGACGCGTGCTTTTGCGCGTTCTCGAGATCCTCCTGCCCAAGATAAGTGATGATCTCATTGATCGAGCCCGCGACTACCGCGCTGACCATACGCCGGGTTTGGACGCAGACCGGGCACGTCCCTTTGCAATCGTCTTCGTGATCGTTCTTCGCTTGCAAATCAAACCCCAGCATTACTGATCTTCCCGGGCCGACAAGGAACCGCGTACCACAAGCGATCCAAGAAACTGCTCTGTGTATCGGCTGAAATCGTTGAGACCGTATGAATCGGTGACGCGGGAGGGCAGGAGGGTTTCATAGTCGCGACAGATTCGATTCCGGATAACCAGACGTAACTCATTGAATATACGAAGAAACCGGATTACGTCGCGAAATCGCCCAAGGGAGTCCTATTTTTCTCCCAAAGAGCCTGGCGGGTCGGTTTGGACACTAGCCGAATCGTCAGCTCGATGAGCCGCTCGGTTAGTTTTTCGACCGGGCCGTGAAGGGCCAAAAAATTGGGCCGGCCCTGTTTCGTGGACCGGCCCAAAGGGATTTCTCTAGTGATCCTCAATGATCGACCAACCCCGCTATGCGCGCTACACCGAATCTCCCTGGAAATAAGATCGGGGAAACCCTGGGAGAGGGACCCGAAGACAATGCTTGCCCCTTTCGATCATCCTTTGCGCATGTCCAGGTGAAAGCAGACGACGTTCGACAAACCAAAGGAGACCGACAAATGAAAACGAATCTGACTCGCACCCTGATTTTGACCGCAGTCGCGCTGAGTGGCGCCGCCGCGGTTTCCGCACAAGACAAAGTAGCTGCCGACGTTCCATTCGCGTTCCGGGCCGCCGGACAGGAATTTGACGCTGGCACATATTATGTTTCGCAGTATGGCCACAGCGGCTCCGGCATGTTGATGCTTATGAACCAGGACGCCGGCCGTACGAAATTCGTGGCGACAGCGGCGCCGGAAGATGTTTCCAACGGTTCGGCCCCCAAGCTGGTGTTCCGCTGCGGAGATGAAAGCGGCTGCGCGTTATCCGCGGTTCAGCTCGCGAATGGACGTGCATGGAAACTCCGCGTTCCACACCTTAAACCATCCGAGCTGGAGCGGATCGCGGTGATCTATCTCGATCGGAAGCAGGCTGAGTAGCAAATGCGGCGCAAACTGGGATGGACGTGAGAGTGTTCCCGTCCATCCCGGAAAAGCACGCCGCAATCACTGCGAGCAGGCCACTCCCGCCGGCGGCCCGGTAGGCGCGCCCATTCGGGTATTGGCAGATAGTTTGTGAAAGGCGAGGTGTTGTACGCGGGGCGGTTGCGTCGGCGCCATCGTAAAAAACACTCCTACAGCGCCTTTCGCGCAAGTCATATTAAACTGGCCCCGGAGCCAGTTTTCGGGCATTACAGGACCCGCCGCGCGGCATTCACCCACTTCGTTCTTCAGCTTCTCAATTTCGTTTTTCCTCTGTTCTCCGGGCTCGTCCAGCAACAAATTCATGGATCCGATCGACTTCGCCTCCGCGTCGTCCCACTTTTTCCACAAATTAAAAATGTGTTCGCGCATTTCCGTCTGCAGAGCAGTCGGCGGTAATTCGCGCTTCTGTAGACCGCCCGTCTTTAGCATGGCGTCCCATGCCTGGTTAATCGCCTCGGCGGGGCCGGAATACGTCAGCGTGGCCATTGCGAACATTCCCACGCCGTAGTCGGGCAGCCAGGCCATGTACGATCCGAATCCGGGCAATCCGCCGCCATGCGCCACAATATGCTCAAAGCGGCAGTCGCTACTCACGCGCAGCCCGAAACCGTAGCCACCTTCGGAAGCCTGCAACACGCCGTTGCGCACAGATGCAGTCAGATTCGAAGGCGTCCACAGATGCGCCATCTCGCGTACCGAGGCCCGCTTCACCGGCCCGGCTTCAGCATCGTCCCTCGGCGGCCAGGCGGATAAATGAAACCCGACGTACTTGCCAAGGTCAGTGGCGGTGGTGAGTAAGCCGCCCATGGATCCGAAAACACCGTGCGGCAGAGGCGGTTCTTCGCTGAAGGCGCCGTCCGGCTTCAGGCGGTAACCTATCGCGCGGCTGGCCGCTGGAACATCGGCGAATTCATAGGTTGTACTGTCCAGGTGCAGCCTTGAAAGGATCTCCTGCCGCATGTACTTTTCGTAAGGCATTGCAGAAGCCTTCGTCACCACGCGACCCAGCAGCCCGAAGGCGTAGTTCGAATACTCATAGCGCGTTGCCGGCGGCGTGGAGAATGGAATTCCTTTGCGCAGCCATTCATCCAACGTCGCGTCGGTCACGCTCAACTGCTGATCTCCCCAGGGATTGTCCTCCGGAAAGCCGGCACTGTGGCTCATCAACTGACGCAGGCGCAGCGGAGGCGTATCGCGCGTCGGCAGTTCCATATTCGCGAACTCGGGAATCCATTTCGCGACCGGATCCTCTAACGACAGCTTGCCTTCATCGCGCAGCTTTAGAATCGCCAGCGCCGTGAAGCTCTTGGTCATCGAGGCGATGCGGAACGATGTCCCGGCTGTCACCGGGGCGTTCGAGGTCCGGTCCCGCACGCCAAACGTCCCGGTATGCGCAAGCCGGCCATCGATCACCACGCCCCAAACCATTCCAGGAATCTTCTTTTCCGTGGCGTACGCACGGAGGATCCGGTCCACTTCCGGCATCGCAGATTCCAGCTTCGTCACCCGCTGAGGGTCTGTGAACCGGGGAGGCGGATACGCATCGCTCGCCATCAAAACGCCGGTCGCGACCATCGCGGAGAAGAAGAGGACAATTCGCATGTAGGACAGGATGCCACAGATCGTCGCCGGCCGAATCTTATCGACCACGGCGCCTACTAGACTAGGAACATCCGACCGTAACCGGCCGCCGGCGGTTAGCGTCGTAAGCTCATCGTCGAAGCCCGAGGAGGTCCTAATGCGAACCTTCGCCTGCTTGAATTTGGCCGCGATTCTTTCCGTCGCGGGCCTTGGCCCGTCCCTTTTGAGTCAGACCATTGCAGATAAACCCACTGAACATAAGCCTGCTGAAAATCAGGCCGCGTTTGATGCTGCCGATGTCCACCTCAGCCCTCAAACCCGCTTTCCGTTCAAGCGTGGACCAATGAACCGCGGCGGCCTGTACGAGCTGCGAGTCGCGACCATGGTGGATCTCATCGCCACGGCTTACGGGGTAAATAACGACAAGGTGGTCGGCGGGCCAACCTGGCTGGAAATGGACCGGTTCGATATCATCGCCAAATCGCCGGCCGGGGCGACACCGGATTCGCAGAAATCGATGCTGCAGGCGCTGCTCGCCGATCGCTTCAAGCTGGCAGTTCACAATGACACGAAGCCCGTGGCGGCTTACGCGCTGACCGCAGGCAAACACGCGCAGCTAAAAGAGGCCGACGGCTCGGGTGATCCGGGATGCAAGTTTACGCCTCCCCCACCGCTAGGTCCGCAAACCGGAGGCCTCCCGCCGGTGCCGGTACTCTTGTATACGTGTCACAAAATGACGATGACAGCGTTCGCGGCAGAGCTGCATCGAATGGTGCTGG
>DATGGL010000240.1:0-22812 GCA_035308605.1 Bryobacteraceae bacterium | reverse complement strand
GAGAACTACAGGAGCGTATTGTGTCCATTCGTCCAATTTTCAGCAGCCTCGCATCTTGAGTTTCGATAACTGAGAGCGAGCGATCGCTCTACACTTCGATTTTTCGAGCAGGGCATGGATCGTCGTGTAGGCGAGCGCGATCAGTTGGAGCGGGAACTCCGGTTGGCGATTGCCCACGACATGATCCGCCCCTTTTTCCAGCCGGTGGTCAACCTCAGTAACCGAAAAACCGTCGGGTTCGAAGCGGTCCCTCGCTGGTTTCACCTATCCCTTGGAGAGATTCCGCCCGAAAGATTTATTCCGATCGCAGAGGACAACGGCTCCATCCATATACTCTCGGAGCAGCTTTTGAAACACGCATGCACTACTGCATTGCAGTGGCCCGACGACGTGGTCCTGGCATTCAACCTCTTTCCCGGCCAGCTTCGGGATCGGGATCTGAAATCGCGCATTGTTTCGGTCCTGGAGCGAACCCAGCTGCCTCCCCATCGCCTCGAAATCCAAATCGCGGAAAGAGCCCTGGTTGACGATCTTGAAGCCGCGCGGGACACGCTCGGCTCACTTCGTGAGACTGGTATCAAGATCGTCCTTGTGAACTTCGGGACGGGATACTCCAGCCTTTACCATCTGCGAAACTTCAAGCTCGACAAGATCAAGATTGATCGAAGCTTTGTTGAATCGTGGGAAGCCGGACTGGAGAGCAGCAAAATCATAAACGCCCTGGTTGGACTGGGGCACGGCCTGGGGCTGACCGTGAGCGCCGATGGAATCGGCAATATGGACCAGGGGGTCTCCTTGCGGGATACCGGTTGTGAGCAGGGTCAGGGTTTCATGTTCGGGGGCGCCGTACCAGCCGATCAGACACGGGATTATCTGCTGCAGGAGCAGCATGCAGTCAGGCAAAGTAACTGACGCGTCAGCGGCGCTACTGCCAAATCCGAGCTCCTCAATAGACAGCGAGCGTCCGCTCGCAAGAATCAGTGTTTCTGCCTAACCCGGTGTAAGGTTCGCCATCAGGTGAAAATAGCGCCTCCTCGATTGCTCATTGCTTATTTCCCGGCTGTCTTTCCACTGCTACGCTAAGAACCGCGTTGCACAGAGTGGATTGAAATGAACCGGATCGAAAAGCTGGGTTCTGACAACGATCTTGATGGCCCGGTCGAAATTCAAGGCGAAGTATGCGACATCTCAAGCGGTGCACGGCAATTCGAAACTTGGGTTTCCGCCGCCCGGATTGTGTGCGGTATTCTCTCGGCCCCGGCGCTTTGGTATCTTCTCGCAGCCGCGCTTTTGATCAGTGCGGTCGTGACTCTTGTTTTATCCCGCTGATGCCACGAATTATGCCGAAACAGACTTGGCCGAACCACTTGAGATGTCGACCCAGGAGGTCAGAAATGGTTTCCAATTTCAGTTCGAATGCCGTCCCGGGAACAGCGGACGGGTGGACACCTTTGCCGCTCTCAAACCGCGGCGTTGATCAGCGGGTTACCAGTGGTCCGAGCGATCCACGCGACGTGTCGAGCGTTCCGACCCTCTCGAAGATTGAACAACTTAAGGGAACCGACCCTTCGGAGTTTCAGGAGGTCGTGGTTGACGCCATCTCGCAGTTGAAAGCGGCAGCCGAACAGAATTCGAGTCCGTTCGCCTCCAGTTATTTGTGGGGGCTTATAAACCGCTTTCAGTTCGCCCTTGATGCCGCGGCTTCGAATCCGTCAGGTCGCGTAGCTGATTCAACTGATGCGTCATGATGCTTTCCGGGAGAGCCTGATCGAAGACGATCTGTCCGGCGAGGAGTTTTTTCAATTCCGCGCCGCACTCGTTGTTCTCAAGAAGAGCGGTATTCCACGCGATGGCCCTGGCCGGAGCATTGCTGTTCGAACGCTGCAAGGCCAACACTCGATTCGGAACCGGGATCGTGAAGATATTTTCCTGTTCGATCCACCGCGCGGATTCGCTCTCTCGCGCAATGGCCCGAGACTGATTCTTCCAAACACGGACGCCCAGGTTACCTGTGGTGTAGTCGATAAAGCTTCCATCAGGGCTCGTGGTTTTCATGTCTCTTCTGCTTTCTGGCGTCCAAGACGCCGTACTCCTCGGATTTTCGATCTCGAAAGTGGGATTCCGCCCGCAAGCAACCCATGCTCAACGTCCACGCCTCTGAGAACGCTAAACAAGGAATCTTGATGCCCACAAGCGGATCCCGGTATTCATCGATGATTCCAAGACCGCTGGCCACCGACGCCTCACAAGAGTGCACGCCATCCGCCGAATCTAACTTATTGAAAATACGTAAGCGGTGGCTCTTATGTGCGCCAAATAACCCAAGAAAGGGCTAGCGAAACCACCCATCGTCACGCGGGCCCGAATCGCCGCCCAGGCGTTGAAACCGTGATGGTTATTCGGTACGGAGCGCCGCCATGGGGTCTACCCGTGCAGCACGCCAAGCGGGAATCATCGAAGCCACCAGGGCTGCCAGGCCGAGCGACAACATCGCGGCGCCCAGCATGACGGGATCCCACGGCTGCACGCCGAATAATTGCACGGTCATAAGTTTTCCAGCCCCGATCGCGGCCGGAATACCAATCGCAAGTCCGATACACACCTGCCACAACGCACCGGCCAGCACCATCCCCACCACCCGTCCGCGATCCGCGCCCAAAGCCATCCGCAGGCCGATCTCACCAGTCCGGCGCTCCACCGTATACGCCAGCACTCCGAATAATCCTACGGCGGCCAAGACGAGCCCTAGCGCACTGAAAAGCGAAGTGAGAGTTGCAACCAGCCTTTGCTGCTGGAAATCGACCTTCAAGACTTTGCTGTACGCATCAACACCATAGAGCACCAGGTTGGGATCCACGCTGGCTATCGCTTTGCGCACCTGTTCCTCGATGTCCGGCGGGTTGCCGGGCGCCCATAGCACGATGTTATACGGATAATGAGACCAGATTTCCCCACTCCGGAAAGCCGGATCATCGTACTGCACAGTCTGGGCTTCCGGCACCCAAAACATGGGTCGAACCGGTTTCTTGTATTCGTAGGTCACGTACCGCACGTCGTTAATGACTCCGACGATCTCGTAAGTCGCCGAGTACTTGATCTTGCCGATGCCGAAGTGCTGCCCGATCGGGTTTTTCCCATCGAAGAATCTTCTTACAAACGCCTGATTGACCACGGCGATAGGACGCGTGGCTGCGGTATCCCTTTCCGAGATGGTCCGGCCCAGCGCGGTCGTAGAGCCGATCGTTTCGAAGAATCCCGGCATTACACGCGACCACACCGCGCCGGTGTCTTCTTTAGCCCCCGGCTCCGGCCGGCCTTCGATCCGAATCCCTTCGTTCCAACTGTCGCCAGTCATGGGAGCATATAGCGCGGGCGCGACCATTCGGGCACCGGGAATTTGGAGAAGACGGTCGCTAATCTGCCGGAGCATCGGCTCCATTTGCGCCAGCTTGTAATTGCCTAGCATCGGATTGATCCAGGCAATATAGCGGTCCTTGGTTTCGAATCCGAAGTTCTGATGCTCCAGGTTTCGCAGGCTCTTGCTCAAAAGAGCGGCCGCGGACAACAATACGACCGATACTGCGATCTGTGCGATTACCAGCGACTTTTGCGCCCAGGAGCGCCCCGCGCCAACCGAACGCCCCGCGCCGCGCAGAGCGTCCGCCGGGTCGGCACGCGAGGTCATCCACGCCGGTGCCATTCCAAACAGGACCCCGGTCAACATCGACACCAGCAGAGTGAACGCCAGGATCGGCCAGGAAGGCGTCGCCTGGATCGGCACGTAGTTATTGGGACCACCGATCTGGAAAGCAAGAGACACAATCATCTTCGTCCCGGCGTAGGCCACTGCGATGCCCAAGACTCCTCCGATGATCGCCAGCAGCACCGATTCGACCAATACGCCGCGCACCAGCCGTCCTCGCGAAGCGCCGAGTGCGACGCGAATGGACGTCTGCGCGCGATCCTTCAAGCCGCGCGCCAGCATCAGATTCGCCAAGTTTGCGCAGGCCACCAGCAGCACGCATCCGGCGGCGATCAGCAGCAGCTTGAGCCCGTCCTCATACTGATCCCGCATCGCCTCCACACCTGCGCCGCCTGGAACCAGGCGAACCGTTTGCTGCGCCCAGAGTTGCTTCTCACCCGGACCCATATCCAGCACATGGCTGGCCAGCCAGTCATGGAATTCTACCTTCAGTCTTGCTTCGAGCGCCTTCGGATTGACACCCGGGCGCACTCTTCCAATCAGGTCCAGGAAGTTACTGTTCGGCCGTTTCAGGCGAGCCGTTTCACCGTCGATCAGTAATTCCGCCGTCAGCGGCAGCCAGACGTCGGGCATGCCCCACCCTGCCAACTTCGCTCCATAAAATCCTGGCGCTGCGACGCCGATGACGGTGAACGGATGGCCATTGATCTGGTACGTCGCACCAACCACCGAAGCGTCTGCGCCGTACTTCTCATTCCAGATCCGGTAGCTGATTACCGCGACCGGCGGCGCACCTTCCACGTCGTCCGCATCCGTCATCAACCTGCCGCTCCAGGGCTGAACGCCAAATGTCCTGAAGAAATTGCCGGATACATACTCACCATTACGCGTCTCCGCCGGCGCAGGCGACCCTGCTCGCCGGACCGCCAGCGGCGCATTACCCGCCTGCAGCGCCGCAAGATCAACGAACTCGGGCGTTTGCTCGCGAAGGTTCTCGTAGGCCTCCCACGAAAACAAGGAAAAGTCGCCGTCATCGCCCTGAGTGTATCCACCCCAATTACAACAGCGAACTTTATCGCCAATCCTCCAAAGCTCCTCCGGTTTCGTCACCGGCAGGGATTTCAGCATCACCTGGTGCACGAGAGTAAAGATCGCGGTCGTCGCTCCGATTCCAAGGGTAAGTGTGGCGATCGCCGTCGCGGTGACTCCCGGCGCCTTAAGTAAGTGGCGTAACGCCTGCCGCAAATCAGCCAACATCGGGCGCTCCGACCGTGCCGGTGATTCTTGAAATTCTCTCCATCGGTAGACTCCTACCGTTGTTTGACGAAGAAGTTACGCGACGGTTCCCCATCGAGAACGGTATCGTGGGTGTTTTGTCCGGGGACGACGCTCAAGACCTGAGCAGGCCGGATGTTGTGACGCAAAGCGCTGGAAGCGCAGTGCAGGACGCTAATTCTTGCGTCCGGATTCCTTCTGCAATCTATCCAGCAACTCCGGCATGATCCATTTTCCGTGGCTCCGGGCTTTGGCGACGACTAGCCAGCCCTGGTCGTATCGCCGGTCCGCGGTGTAGAGTCCGAACAATGGATTGTAGGGATCGCAGGAGCAGCCGTCTGTAGTAGCGCCGGTGTCGATGGATTTCTCGTAATCCTCGATGGCGGCATCGTGCTTCTTCTCTTTCTGGTTGGACTGCCCGCGCGCGCAGTAGGCGTCGGCCAAGCGAATCCTGCCCAATTTTGGGTCCAGCCCCATCTCTTGCGTGTAGTCGCTAATGGCCTGGTCAAGTTCGCCAATGGTCTCATGGCTCAAACCCAGTCTGTCCCATGCGGGAGAGTGCCGGGGGTCTTTCTCGGTCGCCTTTCTGAAGTCGGCGATTGCCGGGTCGAACCAATGATTCCAAGTGGCCTTATTGCCCACCAACGTGCCGTTCACGATGACCTCCAGAACGGCCCGGTCGTAATAAGCGACGCCCCGGCCGTAATAAGCCTCGGCGCTTGCGGGGTCGAGCGCAATGGCCTGGTCGTGATCCTTAATGGCGAGGCCGAACAAACGGGCGTATTCATCATGCGAGATTAGCTTGAAAGCCCGGCTGTAGCGAGCTTTCTCCGAATAGGCGCTGCCCCGCTGTGTATATGCGGCCGCGCGGCGGACGTCGTCGCGAGCTGTCTCGATAGCCTGTGTGGACCTGCTGATGTCGCGGTCATAACCGGCCAGATACATGGATTGGAACATCGACGCGCACCCCCCGAGCAAGAGCCCCAGCGGGAGGAGGACGGATAACGGTCCGGCAATCTTCAAAAGACCCTTCATCGTTCAGGCCTCGACATGGCGAATTCCAGCCGCATTCTTCCGCAGCACTGGTGAGCATTATGAAAATCGGCATCGATCGCCATTTTCATTATGACTATCCATGCGGCGTAGAGCTGTTCTTAAGAACGGATGCGGAATCAGGCAGATAACCAGGCCAAAAAGCGGGACCATTACAGTCCCGCCCTTGTGGGCAAGTGCTCACTTTACGTGGTGGTTGGAAGCCCTCATCGTCTCCAGTCGCCGATCCCGAACTGGCTCCGCGCGACACGCGTGATAATGAGGCCGTCGTCCGTCTCCATGGCTTGAAATCCGTTCAAGCTGCTGTCCATCACAAACAACACGTGAACCGTGATGTTAAACGGAGATACCTGGAGCGCCATGGTGCCGGTGCAATCCGCATTCATCGTATACGTTCCGGTTATCGCCAACTGGGTCATGCTGCCGTTCGAGCTGATGGTCGCGGTGGCCGTAGTATTGCCCTTCCCGTCGAAGACCTGCGTGCCCACTTCTGCGATCGGCCCCGCGATCTCTGGCGGGGACGCAATGGATCCGGTGGATGTGTAGGCGAAGGTGCCCTGAAGGCTCGCGCTGCTGCATCCTTTGTCAGCGGCATACGCGGCGGGCGCGATGCCCAGCACAAGCGCTGTCACCCCGGCGATTGTGAACGTCTTTGCTATGGTGTTGAGTCTCATGAAGAATCTCCCTTTTCTTGAATCATTCAGGCCGCCAGTTCCGTTCCGGCTTCCTGGCACGAATAAGGATTCACGCGTGTGGAAGTTACAGTGCCCGTTGGAAGGACATAAAATAGCTGCAACGACTTCATGCCAGGCTGCCCTCAATGCGGAGCGAAACTCGATTCGGGCGGTCTCGCGGGACTTTGCCCGGAGTGCCTGATTCAGGGAGCCTTCGAGAGTTCGATCGGCGAGTCCAGAGCTACCACCCTCGATATAGCGACGGTAGCCGCCGGCGATGACGATTTCGGCCGCTATCACATCCTTCGTCCCCTGGGCGAAGGAGGTATGGGCACGGTGTACCTCGCCGAGCAGCGCGAACCCATTCATCGATCGGTGGCTCTCAAAGTTGTAAAACTCGGGATGGACACTGGTCAGGTACTGGCTCGCTTCGCTAACGAGCGCCAGGCGCTGGCGATGATGGACCATCCGAATATCGCCCGGATCTTCGACGCAGGCGCCACGACCAAGGGCCGGCCGTACTTCGTCATGGAGTACATCGATGGGCTGCCCATTACCCAGTACTGTGATAACCAGCGGATGATGATCGGAGGACGGCTGGAACTGTTCCTCGCCGTATGCCGCGCCGTCCAGCACGCGCACCTGAAGGGCGTGATCCACCGCGACCTCAAGCCGTCGAATGTGCTGGTAACCGAAAAAGACGGCGCGCCGCTTCCGAAAGTGATCGATTTCGGAATTGCGAAAGCAACGGACCAGTGGGCCGTGGAAAAGACTTTGCTGACGGAGTTCGGTCAGATGGTGGGTACGCCGCAGTACGCCAGTCCCGAGCAGGCCGAGGTGACCACCGGAGATGTGGATGAGACCTCCGACGTGTATTCGCTCGGCGTGCTCTTGTACGAATTGCTGATCGGGACGGTGCCCTTCGACGCGGCCAGCATGCGGCAGGCGGGCCTGGCCGAGATGCTGCGCATCATTCGCGAAGACGAAGCGCCGTCGCTTTCGAAGAAACTGAGCACCATGGGCGCGACGGCAGCGAACGCAGCCGAACACCGGCAGACGGATCCGGCCTCACTGCGCCGCCTGGTCGATGGAGATCTGAACTGGATCGCGCTGAAGGCTCTTGAAAAAACTCGCGAGCGCAGATACGCTTCCGTGGCTGATCTGGCGGCCGATCTCCAGAGATACATCGAGCATCGGCCCGTGCTGGCATCGCCGCCGAGTCATATCTATCGAGCCCGAAAGTTTCTTCAGCGGCACAGGCTGGCCGCTTTCGGCGCGGCGGCGGGCCTGCTGTTCCTTTTTCTAGGTGGGGTGACGGTCTGGTCCTTCGTCCGGCGCGATTCTCCGCCGAGAACCAATCCGGCAAACAAGGCCACGATTGTACTCGCCGATTTCGCGAATGCGACGGACGATCCGGCACTCGGAGGCACGCTTCGCCGCGTGATGGCGGCTGAACTCGGGAAGTCACTGTACCTCACGGTGCTTTCCGACGCGCGCATGAGTCAGACCCTGCGCCTGATGGTCCGGCCCGCCGATACGAAATTCAGCCCCGATGTTGCCTCCGAAATCTGCGAGCGGACCGGAAGCGCCGCGGCGGTCGAGGGCTCGATCACGGGTCTTGGAAGCGAGTACGTGCTGGGATTGCGCGCGAGGAATTGCCGTACCGGAGAAATGCTGGATGAAGAGCAGGCGTCGGCGGGCGCAAAGGAGAACGTCTTCAAGGCGCTCGGTCAAATGGCCAGCCGGTTCCAGAACCGGGCAGGCGAATCGATCGCACGCCTCCCCAAAGAACCCAGTCTGCCGTTTGAGGTAACTACGCCCTCGCTCGAAGCCTGGCGGTCCTACAACGCTGCGATGATGGGCAACATTCGCGGGTCGAATTCAACGGAAACGATCGCACTGGCAAAGCGAGCCACCGAGGCCGACCCAAACTTTGCGATGGCGTACGCCTACTTGGGCCGATCCTATGACGCCATGGGGGAAGCTGAACTGGGAGCGCAAAATATTACCAAGGCATATGAGTTGCGGGACCGTGTCAGCGATCCGGAGAATTTCTTCATCACTTTCAACTATTACCGGCAGGCGCCAAGGAACCTGGAGATGGCGCGTCAGACCTTGGAATCGTGGACACGAAAGTATCCCGGAGATCTAATGGCCCACGGTTTTTTCGCGGCCTTCACGTCGTCGGGCACGGGTCATTTCGAAACAGCCGTGGAACAGGGTCTGAAGGCCCTGGAAATCGATCCGAATTACTCCATTGGCTATGCAAATGTGACTTTCGGGCTCGTCTATCTGGACCGTTTGTCAGAAGCCGAGGCTCTGCTTCACAAAGCATCCGAACGTAAGGTCGAATCGGTAGAGCTCTCGCTGCTCCGGTACTTTATCGGCTTTCTAAAGAAAGATCAGGCAGCTATCGAGAGAGAGTCGACCCAGCGCCAGGCGAAGCTACAAGCTCAAGGATGGTTCGAGCACCAGCAAGCTCTGACGGCGGCCTATCATGGGCGGCTGAAGGAAGCGGCGCGGCTATCGGACAGCGCTGTGCGCCTCGCTCGCCAGGCGGGTTTGCGGGAGCGGCCCGCCCTGTTTGCCGGCGCGCGAGCGGTATGGAGCGCTCTATTGGGGAATCGCGAGGAAGGTCAAACAGTTGCCGCCGAGGCGCTGTCGCTTTACCGAAACCGGGACGCCGACTATGGGCCCGCCTTTGCGTTGGCGCTTGTGCACGATTCCGCTCAAGCCCGTTCGATTCAGGCGGAGCTGGAAAAACTGTACCCGGAGGATACATCTGTCCAATTCAGTTATCTGCCCACGCTGCGGGCGCTCGACGCTCTGAACCGGAGCGATCCGGCGAAAGCGCTGGAAATGACGCAAGTGGCCGCTCCCTACGATCTCGCTGTTCCGGGCACCGCATTCTACTCCGGCGCCTCTTTCTTCGGAGCTCTCTATCCGGTCTACGCGCGTGGCCTCGCTTACTCCCGAATGGGCCGCCATCGCGAGGCGGCGGCTGAGTTCCAGAAAATTCTGGATCATCCGGGCATCATGCTGAACGATCCGATGGGACCGCTGGCGCGCCTCCAACTCGCCCGGGCTTTGGCCGCCTCCGGAGATCTTGAGAAATCAGCCGCTATGTATAAGGATCTGCTCGCCATCTGGCAGGATGCCGATCCGGAACTTCCGGTGGTCCGGGAAGCCCGGGCAGAATCCGTCCGACAGCTTTAAAATTTGCCTGTAACTTCCCTTCCCGGATTTCCTTACTCTGTTCAGCAGAATGTCGTGAGGACAAGAGCGTGAGGACAAGAGAATGACAGACGGCCAGACGATGCACTCACTGCCCGGACAATCCCAGTTTCCGACGACGCGCTGGACGCTGGTGGTCGCCGCCGGCGACCCACATCGGAAGGAAGCCCGGTCCGCCCTGGTTTCCTTATGCGAGAACTACTGGTATCCCCTGTACGTCTTTCTGCGGCGGCGCGGTTATCCGGTGGATCAGGCGCAGGATCTCACCCAGGAGTTTTTCATGCGGGTTCTGGAAGGCCGATATCTTGATCGCGCCGACCCGGAGAAGGGCCGGTTCCGTTCCTTTATCTTGACCTCGTTGAAATTCTTTGTAGCCGACCAGGAAGACCGGCAGCGTGCCCTGAAGCGGGGCGGCGGAGCAGTGGTGTCTCTCGAATTCTCGTCCGGCGAAGAGCGCTACCAGCGGGAGCCCGCGCACGACGAGACGCCTGAGAGGATCTTCGAACGCCGCTGGGCGCTTTCGGTGCTCGATCGAGTGGTGGAAAGGTTGCGGAGCGAGTTCGTGAGTCACGGCCGCCCGGAACATTTCGAACGCTTGAAAGTTTTCCTTCTGGGGCAATCCGACGCGCCGCATGCCACCCTGGCTCGAGAAATGAACACTTCCGAGGGGGCGATTAAGGTGGCGGTTCACAGGCTCCGCAAGCGTTATCGCGAGCTGTTCCGCCAGGAGATCGCAGACACCGTCGCCGATCCGGCCGATGTGGAGTCCGAGCTCCGGTATCTGGCTGCCGTGCTCTCCAGGAAATAGACGTCACCCGGACGTTGCCGCCAGTTGGTCAAGCCACTGGAGCGTTCGCTCGATATCCGCCTCCGTCGTCCGGGGATTGATGGTGCAAAGCCGCAACGCCGTTCGTCCGTTCAGTACCGTCGAAGTCGCGAGCGCAAATCCTTCGGCCAACATTGCGTCATGCAGCTTGTGATAAAAGTCTTCATCCGCGGCTCGCCTTCGAAAACTTACAATGCCCATTTGGGCGGGAGTTACCACTTCCCAACGTTCCATCCGGCGCAGTTTTGCCTCCGCCAATTCGGCGAGCGCAAAACCGCGGAGAACTGCCGCGCGGAATGCTTCGAGGCCGAAGTATTGTATGGACATCCAAACTTTCAGCGCGCGAAACCCGCGCGTCAACTGGATACCGTAATCGCAGGGATTTACTTCCGCGACGTTGCGATGTACGTCCGCCAGATATTCGGGCATGATTCGATAGGTCGCTTTAAGGAGCGCCGCATCGCGTAAAAGAACACAGCCGCACTCGATGGTTTGAAACAGCCATTTGTGCGGATCGAACGAAAGAGAATCGGCAAGCTCGATCCCCTGGAGCAGCGTCCTCCCGCGATCGCTGATGACTGCCGCGGCGCCGTACGCGCCGTCGACGTGCATCCACAAGCCTTCGGTCCGGCAAAAGGCGGAGATTTCGCGGAGAGGATCGATCGCGCCGGTATTCGTGGTACCGGCATTGGCGATTACCAGGAATGGCCGCAATCCGGCAGCGCGATCCGCATGAACCGACCGTGCCAGGGCTTCCGCCGGCAAACGGAACGCAGAGTCCGATGGAATTCTCCGGATCTGGTCAGGGAGGAATCCGATTACGCGCAGCGCCCGGTCGATCGACGAATGCGTTTGATCGGAATAATAAATAACGGCGCCCGCGGTGCGATCGTCGAGCTTGGTGTGCCGCGCGGCGACTAAAGCAGTCAGGTTCGCCATGGATCCCCCGCTGACGAAGAGTCCGCCGGCTTCGGCTGGAAAGCCGCACCATTCGCGGAACCAATCGATGACCGCCAGCTCGAGCGCTGCCGCGCCGGACCCTCCCAGCCAGGATCCATTGAACACGTTGAAACCCGCAGCCAGCGCATCGGCCATCACACTGACGAAGTTGGACGGGCCCGGAACGAAAGCGAAAAATCGCGGGTGAGCAATATTCATGATCTGCCGCAGCACATCGTGCTCAACGCGGGCGAGAATCTGGTCCACGGGAATGCCGCTGCCGGGTGGCGGCTCCAGGAATGCGGGTCGCAGGACGGCGGGATCTCCCTTTTCACCCACGCGCTTCTCCGGCAAGCGCGAGAAGTGGTCGGCGATCAGGTCGACCACGCGATATCCCAGCGCCCGCATCTCGGCGGGCGACAATTCCAACGTTGGGTTCATTTAGTTCTCCTGCCAGCCCGCGCGGCCGACCAGCGGAACGAAGCGGCATCCCGACGCGGTCCGCGTGGTCAGGGATCCATGTATCCGGTGAACGACGCGCAGATCCTGATCGAAGCGTCCGCCGACCGGAATCACCAGGACTCCTGGATCACCGAGCTGCGCCAGCAGAGCCGGAGGGATTTCGGGAGATCCCGCCGCGACCGAGATGGCGTCGAACGGACTTTCGTCCGGGACTCCACAGGAGCCGTCCCCGCAAATCACCCGGACATTCGCTTCCCGGCCGTTTCTTCTAAGATTTTCGGCGGCGATCGCGGCCAGTTCCGGAATTCGCTCGACCGAGATCACACATCGGGCCAGCGCGCCAAGCACTGCGGCATGATAACCCGTACCCGCGCCGACTTCCAAGACTTTCTCCGTGCCAGTGAGTTCGAGCAGTTGAACCATCAGGGCGGTCATATACGGTTGCGTGATGGTCTGGCCGTAACCGATCGGAAGCGGTGCGTCGGCGTACGCGTTCTCCCGGAATTGCGACGGCACGAATTCCTCCCGAGGAATCATTTGCATTACACGTAGAACACGTTCATCGCGGATGCCGCGTGCGCGCAGCTGCTTCTCGACCATCCCGGCGGCGCCGACGCCGGTCACTTGAACCTCTTGCGGTACTGGAAATCGATCCCAAACAGTCCATTCGCTTCCCGCACCGCGATCGCAGACCATTGACGGCTGAAATTCCATTCCAGTTGAACAATCTGCTCCTGGGTTCGATTGAGATTGGTGATGTACGTCATGGTAATGTCCTTCGACACCTGCTGCTCGATGGTTAGGCGCGCCTGGGGAAGATAGTCGACGCCGGTAATGGTCGGGTCGATCCTGACGCGGCTCGCGCCGAAGAAGCGCTGAAGACGGCTGGAAAGCTGCGCGGTGATCGCCTGGCTGATCAGGCCGCCGCCTGCTTCCACCAGACTCGTGGAACTGGTGGAAGATTGATCCGGATTCAGCCCCGCTGTGTCCGTGGGGGACCGGCCGACGGCCAGCAGCGCGATGATCTCACGGGGCTGCATCGGCGGATCGGAGCTGTAGTTCACGTTCAGTTTTTGAAGCGTGCCCGAAACCCCGATGTTCACGGTCACGCCGCGCGCCTTGGTTTCAAGATCCAAATCCAGAATCGGATCGATCTTAACGGGGTTGATAAAGCGAATGTCGCCGCGATTGACGGTGTACTTGTTGCCGAAAATCTCCGCTTCGCCGGCGCTGACCGAAGCCGTGCCTACCAGCGCCGGCCGCAACGGCGTACCGCGCAAACGCAAATCGATCTCGGCTTCCAGGTTTCGCGTAAGCGAGGTTTGGAGCTCGAAATTCGGATCGTTTTCCAGACGCACGTCGAATTGGATCCCACGAATATAGTCGCTCGAAGCCGGCGCTGGAACGGGCCGGGCCGCCTGCGCGAGCACCTGCGCCAGATCGGCGCGCGGAGTGAACGCCGCACGCACCAGCGTCACGGTACCCGAAACCGTGCTCGAATCCGAAGTGCCGTTCAGGGCGAGCGTCGCGTTGAATGTGACACTAACATCTTCCGGATACCGGACACGCACCTTCTGCGCGATGGCCTGAAGCCGGTACAACAGTGGGCTGCCGAATCCGATAAACCCTGAGATGTCGACCGTTCCACCGCCCGTTTCGGCGCTCAGATGCTCGATGGTGGCTCGATTCCGGTCAAAGATGACGGCTCCGTTAGCATTATCGACTCCGTTCGGGAGGTCGCCGAGGTAGAGGGAGGCGTTCTTCAGATCCATTCGACCATTTACCTGCGGATCCTTCACGGACCCGCGCACCGACGCCTGCACGGTCGCGTTGCCGCGGGCCACCAGATCCGGATTCAGCAACTGCAAAACGATCAGGTTCATGGAGCCGCGGACGCTGAGATCCGTCCCCGTTTTGCCGTCGAAAGATAAGGTTCCGGCGGCGTCCAGAGTCGTGTCGCGTCCGGTAAACTCAGCGTTGCGAATCTGAGCCTGTTTCGCGGTGATCTCCACGGTCACTGGCTTGTTGTTTTTGAGGACCAGATCCTGAGTCTGAACACCCAGGCGAAGGGTCTGGGTGGGCCGGGGATAGATCTGAATCGTGCCAATGGTCAAGAGCGCGTGAAAATCCGCGGGTTTCTTTAGCGCGAGCGTCACCGTCGCGTTGGCGCCGTCGACGAACCCCTCGAACGGGGCGGGGGTCTGCTCGAGCGGTCCGCCTGCCAGTGTCAAGTCGTGCAGCGTGGCGACGCTTGCTTTTGAGATGTGGATCGCGCCGGATCCAGGCATGTCTCCGGCCAGTTGCCAGGCGCCCTGGCCGTCGAGCTTCAGATCTCGAACCTGCGCGTTCGCTCGAATCGCAACTGCGGCGTCGTGAGTCTCCGCCGAGAGAGTAAGATCACCCACGGGATGTTGGTCCCAGGTGATACCGCGAAGGTTTGCGTCGCCGCTGACGGAATTGAGCGAGAATTCGCCTTTGGAAACACGCCCTGCGCCGCTGGCTTTGCCGTCGATCTTCGCGTCGAGAAGGGGTTGAAGCTTGGCCAAGTTCTTAACCCCGGAAAACATCACACTATTTGCCGACAGCTCAAAGGTCACATCGCCGTTCTTCCAATCGCCGTCCTTCCAGTTGGTCCCCGGGTGCCGGAACGTGCCGTTGAAGGTCTCCGACCCGGCGGCACTGGAGATCTCGCCGGAAGTGACTTCAATCTGACTCGGCGAGTATTTCAAATTCGCGCGCAAACGATCCATCTGTTCCCCGAATGCAGCGGGCTTCTCGACTTGGATCGAGATTTCGGCTTCCGGGCGTTGGACCGAGCCGGTAACGCGGATGGAAGCATTGGCCGTTCCAGAGAGCGGTTCGGTTACGCCGGCCTCCTTAGCCAGGTCCGCGATTTGCGCATTGCGCAGGTTGAGCTGCGCGGCGATAGCGCCGTCTTCGAACTTGCCGCTAAGCTGTCCCGAGCCTTCAACTGTGGTGGCGCCGCGCGCGAGGGTCAGACGCGGCAATTTGACCTCGCTGCGGTTTGCCTGGATGTCGCCCGTAAACCGGTCGAACGCGTGCCCCCCGATGGCCGCGTTGGTCACGGTTATCTGACCGCTGATCTGCGGGTCGTCAAGCGAGCCCGAAACCGTTCCATTGAAATTGCCTTGTCCGTTGTTCAGTTTGACCGGCAGTTCCTTCGGCGCGTTTTCGCCAGCCATCGCTAGCGCCGGCAGCAAATCGTCGAGGCGCGTCGATTGCATGCGTACCTGGAGCCGTTCGCCCAAGGTGCCGGATGCATCGATCTCGGTGGCCGAAGTGGCCAGATGCGAATGTTGAAGATTCAATGTACCGGCAGCCTGATCGTAGAGCGCCTCAATGTTGCCCTCGATCCTCGTGCTATCCGGCTCGCCGCCGCCAGACACCGGGACAATCGCGAGCGCTGTTTGCACCTTACTTTCTGGCTCGCCCACCACGGCGTCGACGGAAAAGCTACCCGCCGCGATGCCGTTCCATGGGATCGGGCGGTCGGTCGCGATGTTGGCAGCGTCCCGCAGATTCAGGTCGCGGATGGTTCCGTCAAAGTGGAACTGCTTCCACTGCTTAAGCTCGGCGGCGCCTGTGATGGTGGAACCGAGAGCGGTCAGTGTGACTCCGCGCAGATTGACGCCGTCCAGCGTCATCCGCATGTCGGCGCGCAGATCCGCGCCTTCGATTTTGAACCGGTCGCGCGCGTAGCCCATCCCGCGGGCGGCAAGCCGTCCATTGAGAGAGAACTCGAAGACTTTCCCGAAGGATACTGTCATCTGGCCGTCGAGAGCGGCGGTCCCCGCAGGCGCGATTGGCAATTGAAACGCGGCGACAGCATCGCGCACGGCGACGGTAGCCTTCACAGTGAACGTCCCATGCGGCGCACGGACGTCGTTTAGAACTCCGGTCAGGTCCGCGCGCGATTGCCGGGTGGCGATCCTCAACCGGGTAAATTCGATCCGGGATCGCTCGATCACAAACTGTGTCGAGGTATCGAGGTCGAGCGGAAGGGATCCACCCGCCATCAGCCGTACCTGACGCATCGCCAGCTCGCCCCGGTACCGCGGGCCACGGCGGTCATAATTCATGGTGGCGCGCAAATTTTCGCCGCGCAGATTCAGCGGGATCTTGCGGTCATCGTATTCGACGACGCCGTTAACCACCTCGTAGCGCCGCACCGCGACGTTCAACAGATCTTCGGCCCACGTAGTGCGGTCATGGGGCGCGAGGAAATTGGTGGAGCCATCCGGGTAGAACACGATCCGGAAAACCGGTTGATCCAGGCGGAGGAAGGAAAGATCGACCTTTCGCTCAAACGCGGAAATGACGCGCAGTCCGAGCGTAACGTTCTGCACCGTCAATAACGGCTGCTCTCCCAACGGTTCCTTCCCGTGGAGAGCGAGTGACGAAACGGTCGCGGTGAGATGTTCCCAATCGAAGGTGAAGTTGCCGATCTCCAGGCGAGCGCCGGTGGATTTTTGAACTTCGGCGATCATCCGCTCGCGAACTTTCTCCCGAAACCATCCGCTCCGGACGACAATCACGCCGGCGATGGCGCACGCGACCGCCAGGATGACGAGTGCGACGCTGACCCGGAGAAGGATGCGGCCGAATTTCCTCATTCAAAAACCTGCTGGTGATACAAAATCTGAGTTTCGTTCCTTTGCGTTCCGAGCCATCGATCGAGCGCCTGCGCCGTGCGCTGATCGGTCAAAAGCTTCTCCACCTGCTCACGGCTGGCGTCGAACGAAGGCACACTACCAGGGTCCTTCTGCCGCCATTCGGCGGCAAGCGTGTTGTAGAAATCGTGCAGCTCTTCGTCGGAGATCTGAACCTCCGGCCGAAAACGGAGATCCGTGAAACGCATCGCCTGGACACCGGCAAGCAGGTGGGTGACGACATCGCTCTCGCTGATCTCATAACGCGCCAGCGCCGCCTGATAGTCGGAATCGTTGGGATACTGGGCCTTCACCGGTTGAAGCATCTGTACCGCGCTTTCCTCGGTGGGCAGCGGCACGCGGCTGAAGGTCGCTTCCTGAAGGATCAGATACTGATCCACCAGCCGGTCCGCCGCCTTGCGCTTTTCCTCTCCCGTCAAATCCACTGGGCGCTGGTCAATGAACGCGGCGACGCGAAGGTAACGGATCACGTCGCTCTCGGCGATCACCCGTTTCCCGACCGTTACCGCGATCCGATCCAATATGGCCGCCTGCCCCATGGCTGCCCAGATCACGAGTGCTGCGAGTCGGAACGTCATCAAAATGTCTGACCCAATGAAAAATGAAACTGAAAGACGTTGATCCGTTGGTTGGTCGGCACTCCCTGGTTTGCCAACAGTTGGTCAAAAGTGCCCTGAAAACCGAAGAATCGCGGCGAGTTCGGACTTAGGCTGAAATCCACACGAATCGGACCGATCGGCGTCCGATACCGGATTCCAAATCCGAAGCCGTGCACCATGTAGTCGAAGTCCTGAATGTTCTCCTGGCGGAACCGGAAGCTGATATCGCGCACATCGGAAAAGACGTTCCCCATATCGTGAAACAGCACGCCGCCGAGGTTATCGCCGATCAGCGGAAAGCGCAATTCGGTGGAATGCATCAACAACGCGTTGCCGCCGATAGGAAATCCGGTGTCCAGGTCGCGCGGACCCGCCTGATTTTCCGGGAAGGCGCGATTCGAAGTTGCGCCGCCCGCAAAGAAACGTTCCGCGAGTGGAATCTCCGGCGGTCCCGCCAGGCGCTGAATCCAGCCGAACTGAAGGGTGCGCGCGATCACGATATCTTTGCCGATGGGGTGATAGGTCGAATTGCGCATCAGGACGCGTGTGAACTCGCTTTCCGATCCGAGCCCTTTCAGAGCCACACCGACGTCGATGGTGTTGTAGATTCCGCGATGGGAGTTAACCGGGTCGTCGCGCCGGTCCTGAATGAAGGTCATCGAAGCCAGCCCGACGCGTTCGGGTTGCGAGAACAGCGGAATCAGCTCAGGCGAAATCAGCACGTCTTTGATCGTGACGTGGCGGAACGTGAAGCGGTATTGGACACTGTTGGCCCGTGTCAGCCGCTGTGCCAGCTGCACCGAGCCTTCCGCGCGCTGCGCTGCAAACGTTCGAACGTCCTTCGAGTTGTCGAACAGGCCGGATAGCGTCAGCGTCAGATTCTCGTTGCCTCCCAGTTGCGGGGCCGTATAGCTCAACAAGGCGCGCTGCTCAATAGTCGAAAACCGCGTTTGCAAGCTGAGCGTGCGGGCCTCGCCGAACAGATTCAAGCGGCTGATGCCGAGCGAGATGCGGGGACTGAATCCTGTGGTTCCGGCAGGCTCGTCAAACGTAGTGACGCCGCCGCCGATCCGTCCTAACTGCGCGCCGATTCCGCCGTTGAAGGAATAGCGGTTGGCTTCATCCAGATTGAAGAGCACGTTCTTGCTCTCTTCCTCGCCGTCGGGATTCTGTATCGCCGTCTGCACCTTGGAAAAGATTCCCAGATCGTAAAGTTTTTGCTGGCTCTCTGCGATTCGATTTTGCGATACCGGATCACCGGGCTTGAGCAGGATGCGCTTGTCGACCAGCGACTCGCGCGTTGTTCTGAGGCCGGCCACGATCACGCTCCTCACATACTGCCGCTTGCCCGTTGAGATTGTATAAATCAGATTCACGCGGTTAGGAGAAGGCGCCTCCGATTGCGTCCACTCAAAGGCCGCGTCGGGGTAGCCGTTGTTGAAGTAGTACGTCAGAATCGTGTCTCGATCCGCCGTGACGCTCGATTCACTAAACGGTTCGCCCGCAAGCGATTGAATCGCCGACCGGAGGTAGGCCAGGTCCGCTTCGGGCGCGCCCTGCAAGTCAAGACGGTTGACGAACCACTGCGAACCCTCCTTCACTTCGAGATGCACCAGAAGGTGGCCGTGCACGCCCTGATAGTCGTCATCGATCTGAGGCGTGACATCGATGTCTCGAAACCCGTTGGAGCGATACAAATCGCGGATCGTATCCAAGTCCCGATCCAACATCTTTTGCGAATAGCGGCCAAAGCGGAACCGGGGAAAGCTCGCCGGAGTGATCGTCAGCCGCTCCCGGATGGTCGCCGCGTCGAAATAATGGTTGCCGGTGATCTCGACCCGTTGCAGCGTATGACGTGTGTTGGGGGTGATGCTGTACTCGATTAACTGATGGTTCGATTCGGGGACGCTCTCTTCAAAGTCCACTTGCGCGTCAAAATACCCCTGCGACTGAAAATATTCCACCAGATTGCGCCGGCCTTCGATCAACAGGCTGCGGTCCACGGTGTGTTCCTGGAAAACGGGAACCAGTTGGCGCAGCTTGCCCTTCGAAACCTTCGCGCCGAGGGTTCGCACCTGAAGAATTGGTCCGCCTTCGATGGAAAGCGACGGAGTGACCGTGTTTTCTTCTTTGTGATAGTCGAGCGACTCCAGGCTGACCTTGGCTTGCAGATGGTCTCCGCGTTGGAAATTCTGGAGTACCCGGTTGACCCCGGCTTGAAGACGGCTCTCAGTCAGCGGCCGCCATCCGGGGAAACGGACCGGACCAAATCCGCGGCGCCAGCGAGTCTCGTCGACGATGCTGGAAGGCGATTTCGTGAAGTCGCCGGTGAGCGTCACACCGTCGAAATGCGCGCGATCTCCCGGATCCACGACGAAGTGAATTCGAACTTCCTCCGTCTCCGGCCTGCGATCGACCTTTACTGTGACGTTGGCCTGATAAAGTCCGTTGGCGTGCAATCGTTCTTCAATATTCTCGGTTGCCTGCTGAAGGTCGGCTGGGTCAAATGGCGTTCCAAGTTCAAGCTTCGCCGCGGTCGTAAGCTGACCCTTGGTTGGAGGTTCCGGCGCGCCTTCGATGGTCACGCCGCTGATGAAAAAGGTGAGGGTCGTCCGGATGCGCACCGTGACTCCGCCGGGAACCGGGAAGCCCTCGATCGAAATGTCCGAAAAGCGTCCGGTTTGATACAGCTTTTGGATCGCGGCCCGGATGTCGGCGCGTTTGAGAACCGATCCAGCGTGGAAGGGAAGCAGCCGTTCCATTTCGGCGATCGGAAGCGGCTGTTGCGCCGGGTCGAATTCGATTCGGTCGATCATCCGGCCCTCAAAACTTGCGGGCGATTCCTGCCCCGGCGCGATGACCCCGGCGATGAGCAGCGACACAACCAGCACCGGCGAACGCACGCTCCACAATGATAACGCAGGTGTTACTGCTACCATCGTGATTGAAGATGCCCGGGGATATCCATGACGGCGACCAGCGTTACTCCCGGCAGACGCGCTTCGCTCCCATCGGCGAAGAGGGCCAGGCGCGTATCCGGAGAGCGTCCGTGGGCATCGTCGGATGCGGCGCTCTGGGGAGCTTCCAGGCCGAGGCGCTCGCCCGCGCCGGGGTTGGCCGGCTCCGCTTGATCGATCGGGATTTCGTCGAGTTCAGCAACCTTCAACGGCAGTTTCTTTTCGATGAATCGGATGCGCGGGAGGGACTGCCGAAGGCGGTCGCCGCCGCCCGGCGGCTTGCTCAAGTGAACTCCGAAATCGCGGTCGAGCCGATGGTGGCCGATCTGACGCCTTCGAATGCGGAGGAACTGCTGGACGGCATCGATCTGATTCTGGACGGCACGGACAACTTCGAAACTCGCTACCTCATCAATGACGCCGCGGTTCGTAGCGCCGTTCCATGGATCTATGGCGCCGCGGTCGGCAGCTATGGATTGAAGCTGGCCATTGTGCCCGGTCGAACGGCGTGTTTCCGCTGCGTTTATCCGGACCCTCCGATGGGAATCCAGCCGACCTGCGAAACTGCAGGGGTCGTATCGGCGATAACCGCGACCATCGCGGCTTTACAAGTGGGGGACGCGCTGAAGATTCTTTCGCGTGGAACGGATTCCGTGGTGGCCCGCCTCACTACGGTGGACGTTTGGTCGGGCGAGATCCGCCAGATCGATCCTCCGGCGCGGGATCCGTCATGCCCTTGCTGCGCAGAGCGTCAGTTCACGTTTCTCGATGGAAAACGGCGCGCGCCGATCAGCTTGTGCGGGCGGAATGCGGTTCAGATTCATGAGCGGGCCCGTCCGGTGGACCTGCGCGGCCTCGCGGGCCAGCTCAGCGCGGTCGGACCAGTGCGCGCCAATGAGTTTGCGCTGCGCGTCTTGCTGGATCCATACGAATTGACCGTTTTTCCCGATGGCCGGGCGATTGTAAAAGGCACCACGGACATCGGCGTCGCGCGCAGCATCTACGCCCGCTATGTCGGCGCTTGACGAACCGCTGGTGTCGATTGTCACGCCGTGCTTCAATGCGGCGAAATTCGTCGAAGACACCATCCAAAGCGTTCTCGCGCAGGATTACCCCCGGATCGAGTACATCGTCATGGATGGCGGTTCTACCGATGGAACGGTCGAGATTCTAAAGCGCTACGAGCAGCGTCTGCGGTGGATCAGTGAGCCCGATCGAGGCGCCGCGGATGCCATCAATCGCGGATTCGCAATATCGCGCGGCGAAGTCTTCGCGTATCTCAACGCGGACGACGTGTATCTGCCCGGTGCAGTCGCAACGGCCGTTCAGAGCTTTGAGGGAGACGCCGTCTATGGCGGAGCCTGGTGGATCGACGAAGCCGGCAAACGTCTGGCGCCCTACCCGGTCCGCGACTTCGACCTCGAACTGCTGGCGCGTGAATGTTTCATCTGCCAGCCGGCCAGCTTTGTTCGCCGGGACGCTTTCGAAAACGTCGGCGGCATGGATCCTGAGCTTAGCCTGACGTTCGATTACGAATTCTGGATGCGCCTGGCGAAGGCCTACGAAATCCGGCGCATCGACGGAATGCTGGCGTTATCGCGAATGCACCGGACCAACAAATCCCTGGGCCAACGCGCGGGTGTTTTTCGGGAGACATTTCGAATTCTCCGGCGGCACTACGGTTACGTACCCTTTCAGTGGATCTACGCGTATCTGTGTTATCGCGCCGATGGACGCGATCAGTTTTTTGAGCCGTTTCAGCCTTCGGTTCTGCGCTATCTCGAGAGCCTCCCGAAGGGTCTGGCCGAGAATCCGTCCGCGATGGCACGGTACTTTGCGGAATGGTTCCGAGTGATGAGCTGGGGCGGACTGCTACGCCGGATCAGCAGCCATTAGTCGGTTCCCAATAACTCGACGACGTACTGCTTCCATAGTTTTGCCACCGAATGGGTTCCGTGCCCGCGCGTCTCCGGGCCGGTCGGGATCAGAACGAAACGTCCGTTCTTCACCCGCTTGATGGTCCGTTCCAGGATTCCGAGTTCGGGAGGATTCACGACATCATCCGCCGAATTCACGGCAGTCAGGCGCGCCTTGATCTTCTCGAGCTCCGGCTCAGGATTGTAATCGGTGGAGGAAGCAAACTGGTACAGCATATCGTTTGCGTCCTTTTCCATGGCGAGCTGCATCAATCGCTGGAACCCCTCATCGGCTTTCTCACGCGTCGGATACTGCTTGTGCATCTGCAAAGGGCTGGAGGTCATCATGGTGAGGCCGTCCTGCGCGGCGCGCAAGCCATGAATCGGGTGAGTGTAGTCGCCGTGATTGTATTCCGGGTCGGAGGTGATGGCGTCCATGATCATGTCGCGTAACAGCCGGTTGCGACCTGCGATTTCGACGGG
>DATGGL010000239.1:0-17537 GCA_035308605.1 Bryobacteraceae bacterium | reverse complement strand
AAAATCGGTGACGTTGGAGCCTACCTCGACGATCTCGCCGACGAATTCATGGCCGATGGCCATGGGAACAGGAATGGTCTTCTGCGCCCAACTGTCCCATTTGTAAATGTGCACGTCGGTGCCGCAGATGCCGGCCCGTCTTACGCGGATCAGAACGTCGTTAATGCCCGGGCGCGGGGTGTCGATGTCTTCGAGCCACAGCCCCGGCTCGCGCTTGCTTTTTACAATCGCTTTCATCTGGTCCTATTGTCCTAAAATATCGGCGCCGGATCTGATATTCTGCACCGCATGATGAAAATCACGTTAATTTTCGCGCTGCTGTTGGGGAACGGGTTCGCGCAGCTATCGCCTTCGGCGAGCTGGGCGGTGACCAGTCAGAATCATTACGCCGTGCGGCCGAACCTGGTGTACGGGACCCAGAACAACTACGAGACCAAACTCGACGTCTACATGCGCCGCGACACGACGGGGCCGCAGCCAACGCTGATGTTCATCCATGGCGGCGGATGGGTGGGCGGGACCAAGGAAGGCTCCGTCATGTCGATTGTGCCGTGGATGGAGATGGGCTGGAATGTGGTGAATGTCGAGTACCGGCTGGGCCGCGTCTCGGGTCCGCCGGCCGCGGTGGAAGATTGCCTGTGCGCGCTGCGCTGGCTGGGGGATCATGCGAAGGAATTTAATTTCGATACCAGCCGGCTGGTGGTGACCGGGGAATCCGCGGGCGGGCACCTGGCGCTGACCACGGGGATGATTCCGATGTCGGCGGGGCTCGACCGGCAGTGCCCGGGAAAGGATCTGCCGAAGGTGACGGCGATCGTGAACTGGTACGGGATTACCGACGTGAACGATGTTCTCGATGGGCCGAATCAGAAAACGTACGCCGTTCAATGGTTCGGGAGTCTGACGAATAAGGTTGAGCTTGCGAAGCGGATTTCGCCGCTCGAATATATCCGTCGGGACCTTCCCCCGATTCTGACGATCCATGGCGATGCGGATCCGACGGTTCCGTATACCAATGCGACTCGTCTGCGAGATGCGTTGTCGACGGCAGGGGTGCCGAATCAGCTTCTGACGATTCCGGGCGGGAAGCACGGGAATTTTACGCCGGAGGAGCGGCTGAAGATTTACGCTACGATCCGTGAGTTTTTGACGAAGTATCACATGATGTAACGCGTCGGGATTCGCAGGCCGGGGGCCTGCCCCACAGCTCGGACGCGAGGAGATGGAAGCGGGAGGATTGGTGGCGAGTGAGGCGGAAGCCGGCGCGTTCGAGAAGCGGATGGTGGTCGATCAGGCTTGAAGTCGTCAGGCCGGTGGTGACGCGGAAGAAAAAGTAAAGTGAGCCGAGCCAGGCGCGGGCCCACATGGCGCGCCATCCACCATCGGGCTGGCGGAATTCGGAGATAAGCCAGCGGGCATTGTCCTTCGCGGCTGTGCCCAGGCGAGCGATGAGAAGCTCGGCGTCGGGCTCATCGAAACAATCCAGAAAGAAGTGGGTGACGATCAGGTCGTATTCCGCGGCGGGCAGCGGGATCGTGCGGGCGTCGGCAAGATGATATGTCACGGAATCGCCGGCGCGGTCGCGTGCCATCGCGAGCATGCGGGAGCTGAGGTCGATGTAATCGATCGAAGCGGCCTGATTTTGTTCGACCAACTTAACTAAGAACCGGCCATCGCCATCGCCCAGGACGAGAATGCGGCGGGCGTCGGCGACGGAGGGGAGAAAAGCCTCGCGGCGGCGTTCCAATTCGCGGCCGAATCCGAGGTACTCGAACCAGCGATACCAGCGGGCGATGGGATCGCAGTTCACGGCCGCACTTTATGAAAGACTGCCGGCGACCGGGAGGAAAAAGATCGGCGTCAGCAGCGCGGCGTCGGCCAGGACACGGAGAGCGTCGGTGGAAAGATGGCGGCGGCCGAGGTCGAGCGCGAGAAGGGCAACGGCACTGGCGGCTTCGGCGGCGCCCAGGACGGGGCGATGCTCAGGCACCAGGATCAGAGACGCCGCGGCAACGGAGACAGCGGCTGCAGCGATAGGCCCGCGCGAAACGCGATCTTGTTCCCATTGTGAAATCGCCGCGCAGTTGATCCAGCAGAGGCAGCAGAACAGAACGACGGTCGCGACGTCGGCGACGGTATGAATGTGGCCCCAGATGGCAAGCGAAGCTCCCAGGGCGAACAGCACGGCGACGGCGGCTTCTTTGGGCCAGGCGCGGCGGGACACGTGCACGGCGATTAAATAGAGCGCGACGGCGGTGAGCAGCAGCAGGCCGCGTTCGAACATCGGCGAGGGCAGGCGGGTCCAGGCGAGCCAGCCGGTGAGTATCAAGACAGCGCTCCACATCGGAACGACAGCGCGCCAGTGGCGGCGGTAGAACTCGTGACGAGGCTGCCGGCTGGTTTCATCGCGGGCGTCGAGAACGCGGTCGGCAGCGTAGATTAGCCAGACGGCGAGGACCAGCAGGATGGCGGCGGCCGCGCTCAGGCCGGCGTGGAAGCAGCGCGCGAACAGGAGTTGCCAGAGGACGGCGACAATCGGCGCGTCGAGGCTGAGGAGATTGGGCCACAGCCAGGGGCGCGGGGCGGTTGCGGGGGCGTCCAAGACACTATTATCGTTCGTCCAGTTGAAGGGCGACGGTCAACGCGCGGTTCAGTTCCGCAATCTTCGCTTCCGAGAGACGCCCGACGAATGCCGTAAGCATCGCCTTAGACACACTCATCAGTTCATCGCAATGGACGCTTGATTCGTGTTTCATGCCCTCGTCCGTGCCAAGCGGAACCTGCGTGCTCAGCCCGTCGTACCGGGAGTAGACGGGCGCGCATATCACTGTGGAGAATCTCGAATTGATCGCTACCTGCCGTCCAACCAAAACGAACACTCGCTGCCGCTTGGGGTCCCGTACACCGGGCTTTCGCACTAAATACAGTTCACCACGGTTCACAATGGCGCCTGATAGGTGAGTGCATCCTCGGCCTCGGCGTTCAACCTGCCGGCGTTTGCGTTCAGAATCTTCAGGTCCCGTTCGTCCCGCCGGCTTCGTTCAAGAGCCGAGAGGTAGGCTCGGGCGGCTCGTTCGACGAAGGCGGAACGATTCGCGTCAACACGATCGATCTTGGCCAGAAGTTCGCTGGGAAGTGTGACTGATGTCTTGACGCGCATACCACGATTATACTCCGGAGTTACAGGCTTTAGTCACACCCGGCTTGCGACCTCCGAGATGGGCTGGGGAATTCATTTGTCGGTCAAGACCCGCTCACTGGCGTTTGCGGCTCGGTGCGGGTGACATGAGTGGCTCTTAAGATCCGCTCGAATTCCAGAGTCGAATCACGCGGGTTCCGTGTTCTTTGGTCAGGATGCTAATCGAGGCGGTTCCTAGAGCGAAGAAGCGGCCGGCGGCTGGGTCCAGGCCTAGCCAGCGGGCGGCGAGGACCCGGAGCATGTGGCCGTGGCTGAAGAGGGCCACGTCGCCTCCGGCGGTGACGGCGCGGGCGATGACGTGGTCGGCCCGGGCGGCGACTTGATCGGCGGTTTCGCCGCCTTTAGGAGTCATCGTCCAGATGGTCCAGCCCGGAGTGACTTTGTGAATTTGCTCGCTGGTCAGGCCTTCGTATTCGCCGTAGAACCATTCGTGGAGGTTGGGGTCGATCTCGGGCTGAAGGCCGGCGAGATGGGCGGTCTGAAGCGCACGTTTCATCGGGCTCGATAGTACTAGGGCGAATGGGTGCGAGGTCAGAGCTTGCTTAAGCGTGGCGGCTTCGCGTTCGCCTTCAGGTATTAATGGAAGATCGGTGCGGGAGGTGTGTTGGCCGGAAAGGCTCCATTCGGTTTCGCCGTGCCGGATCAGCCAAAGCTCGTTAGTGAAAGTCATTGTTAGAACTCGTGTATTTCCTGTAGTTTGGCATACCGAAATACCGGATTATGGAACAACCCGGCTCGAAGTGGCGTTATGCTTAAGTGAAACCGGAGGCTTTCGGAATATGTCGCTACGCGACTTCATCGCAAAGCAGTGGATAGACGTAATCCAATGGACGGAGCCGGAGCAGGGCATTCTGGCGTACCGGTACCCGATGCAGGACATGGAGATTCAGAACGGCGGCAAGCTGACCGTTCGCGAATCGCAGATGGCTGCGTTCGTTAACGAAGGCAAGGTTGCGGATATTTTTGGGCCGGGCCTCTACACGCTCAACACGCAGACGCTTCCGATTCTGACGTACCTGATGAATTGGGACAAGAAGTTCCAGTCTCCATTCAAGAGCGACGTTTACTTCTTCTCGACGCGAATTCAGACCGATCAGCGCTGGGGTACGGCGACTCCGATTACCATTCGCGACAAGGAATTCGGCGCGGTGCGGCTGCGCGGGTACGGGATTTATTCGTGGCACATCAGCGATCCCAAGGCGTTCCATAGCAAAGTCAGCGGGACTAGGGAGTTGTACAACGTCGGCGATATCGAAGGCCAGCTCCGCAACACCATCGTCGGGCGGATGACGGATGCGTTCGCCCAGAGCACGCTGCCGTTTCTCGATATGGCGGCGAACCAGGTGGAGCTGGGGAATAAGATCGCGGAGGCGCTGAAGCCGTCGTTCGCGGATCTCGGGCTCACGCTCGATAGCTTTATCGTCGAGAATCTTTCGCTGCCGGAAGAATTGCAGAAGCTGCTCGACACGCGTATCGGCATCAACATGCTGGGCGACATGAACAAGTACACGCAGTATCAGGTTGCGAATTCGCTGCCGATCGCGGCTGCCAATGAAGGCGGAATCGCCGGGATCGGCGCGGGATTGGGCGCGGGGTTCACGATGGCGCAGACCATGGCGAATGCGCTACGGCCAGGCGAGGCCCCGCCTCCTGCACCTGGAGCGCCCGGTCCGCTGACGCCTGCTCCGGGTGGTGGCGCTGCACCGGCTGCTCCCGCGACGGAGACGAAGTTCTGCATCAATTGCGGCAAGCCGATGCCGAGGTCGGCGAAATTCTGTCCGGAGTGCGGGACGCAACAGTAAATAAAAAATGTCCGGTTGCGAATGGGTAGTGGAAGCGCACGCGTGTGATCCGGCCGCGTTGACGGATTTGGATGCGCTGCGTGCGCTCTTCGCCCGGCTGATCGAGGGGATGGAACTGCATCCGGTGGGCGAAGCGCAGTGGCATCAGTTTCCGGGAGGCGGGATCACCGGGCTCGCGCTTCTTCAGGAATCGCATATCGCGTGCCACACGTTTCCCGAGCACCGCTCATTGTGCTTGAATGTATTCTGTTGCAGGCCGCGCCCGGATTGGGATTTCGAGACGCATTTGAAAGGCGCCTTCGGTGCCGTTTCCGTGGAAGTCCGCAAGCTCGACCGGCCGTATGAGCCGGCACTATGAGCAAACCGGCAGGTAATTGCCCCAGTTGCGGAGCGCCGGTCCAGTTCCGCTGGTCGAGCGCCGTGCAGACGGTGTGCCCGTTCTGCCGGTCGATCCTGGTTCGAACCGACATTGAAATTACGAAAGTGGGGCAGGTGGCCGACCTTCCTCCCGACCCGTCGCCGATTCAGATCCTGACTGAGGGCGTGTATCGCGGCAAGGGCTTCCAGGTCATCGGCCGAATCATCTACGAATACGAGAACGGCGGCTGGAACGAATGGCACATCGTGTTCAACGACGGCACCAGCGGCTGGCTTTCCGATGCTCAGTTGCAGTACGCGATCTCGTTCCGCGTAAATCCGGGGACGACGCTTCCGCCGTCGAAGGACGTCTATCGCGGAAAGAAATACAATTTCCTAAATACGGATTTCGAAGTGGCGACGCTGACCATCGCGATGTATAAAGGGGTCGAGGGCGAGCTGCCGTTTCCGTATTATGGGAAGTCCGACATGTGGTTCGCGGATCTGCGGACGCCTGGCGCCGCTTTCGGGACGCTGGACTATAGTGAAGAGCCTCCGCTGTTGTTCATGGGCGAGTGGGTCGAATTCGACGATCTGAAATTGAAAAATTTACGGCAGTTTGAGGGGTGGGCGTGAGTTCTCCCTTGGTGGCGCCACCGGTCGCGAAATCGAAGGCGCTGTTTTGCCCCAATTGCGGCGGACCGGTGCAGTTACGCGGCTTCGGGCATGCGCTGACGGTGGTCTGCTCGCAATGTCTCAGCGTGCTGGACGCTTCCGATCCGCTTCTCAAGGTTCTTCAGCAGATTCAAGAAGCGCAGCGGGAGACGCCGAAGATTCCGCTGGGCACCCGCGGGAAGATGGCCGGCGCGGAATGGGAAACGATCGGGTTCCAGACGCGGACCGTCTCCGATAGCGAGGGGACGTTTTCCTGGGACGAGTATCTGCTGTTCAATCCATACAAAGGATTCCGGTATCTCACCGAATACGAGGGGCACTGGAATTATGTAACGCCGCTCGAAGCGCTGCCGACGCGGAAGGCGATCTCGGGCCGGCCGGCGGTGGTGTTCGGCGGGCAGACCTTCAAACATTTTTCGGGAGCGGAAGCGGCGACGACGTTCGTGCTCGGCGAATTTCCGTGGCGCGTAAAGGTCGGCGAAAAAGTGGTGGCGGACGATTACGTGAATCCGCCGTCGCTTTTGTCCTCTGAGACAACGCGAGACGAAATCACGTGGTCGCGCGGGGAGTATACGCCGGGCGCGGACATCTGGAAGGCGTTCGCGTTGCCGGGGAGCGCTCCGCCGGCGCGCGGGACTTACCTCAACCAGCCGTCGCCCTTCGCGGGTAAGTCCATGTGGGCGAATTTCGGATGGTTCCTGGTGATGCTGATCGCGTTGGCCGTGTTCTTTGCGATTTTCAGCCAGAACCGGCAGGTGTTCAATGGGAGCTATCATTTTTCAACTGCCGATAAAGGGGAGCCGTCGTTTGTGACGCCGGTGTTCGAGCTCAAGGGCCGGACCGCCGGCCTGGAACTCGAGGTGCACGCGAATGTCATCAACAACTGGGCGTATTTCAATTTCGCGCTGATTAATGAAGACTCGGGCGAAGCGTTCGATTTCGGGCGCGAGGTGAGCTATTACACGGGCTCGGATAGCGATGGGTCATGGAGCGAGGGCGGGCAGACGTCGACGGCGTTTATTCCAGCAGTGCCGCCGGGACATTATTATCTGCGCGTGGAGCCGGAAATGGATGCCGGCGCGGCGCCCTTTCGCGCGGCGCGAACGGGTCCGGTGAATCAGGTCTACTATTCGATCACTCTGCGGCACGATGTGCCGAACTACACTTGGTTTTGGATCGCGGCGCTGCTGCTGCTGATTCCGCCGATACTGTATTCAATACGGTCGCGCTCTTTTGAGGCGAAACGTTGGATGGACAGCGACTATCCGCCGGTGAAGAGCGGCGGGGGCGATTGAGGCGCTTATGATGAATTTTCCTGGCTACCTGATTTACGGCATGTTGCTGCTCACGGGTGTCACCTGGGCGGAGTTTCGCGGCTGGTCTATGAGCAGCGTGAACCAGGTGAAGAACGTTCCGAAAACGGTGCGCGATAATCCCGGCGCGTACCGATCGCATTATGGCTTCTATCCACGCTACGTCGGAGGAAAATAACACATGGCTGATTTCCATCCTGGAATGCTGCTGAATGCGCTGATCTACGCGCTGCTGGGCATCGTGATTTTCGCGTTCTCGTTCATCATCATCGACAAGATGACGCCGTACCATCTGTGGAAGGAAATCGTCGAGGATAAGAACATCGCGCTGGCGATATTGATTGGCGCGATATCGCTGGGGATGTGTATTATCATCGCGGCGGCAGTCCATTAGCGACGGGATGGAACATCACATTTGGCCGCGAATGGACGCGGATGGACACGAATCTGAAGCGCTGACGTGCCCGTAGTTCTCTTTCTTTCGGTCCTGCTGATCGCCGCCTGCGGGCTCATTTATGAGCTAATCGCGGGAACGCTGGCCAGCTACCTGCTCGGCGACAGCGTGCTGCAATTCTCGACGGTCATCGGGACATATCTGTTCGCGATGGGCCTGGGGAGCGCGGCTTCCCGGTATCTGGGCGGGTCCCTGGTTGCCCGGTTCGTCACTATCGAGCTGATGGTCGGAGTGGTGGGCGGATTCTCGTCGTCCGCGCTGTTCCTGGCTTTCGCTTACACGCACAGTTTTCAACTTGCGCTCTATCTCATTGTGGTCGCCGTTGGCGCCCTGGTGGGGCTCGAGATCCCGCTCCTGATGAGAATTCTCGAAGGGCGATTCCAATTCCGCGACCTGGTGTCGCACGTGCTGACGTTCGATTATCTGGGCGCGCTGGCGGCATCGCTCGCGTTTCCGTTGTGGCTGGTGCCGAAGCTCGGGCTGGTGCGGGCGGCGATTCTATTCGGGATCATCAACGCCGCCGTTGCGCTGTGGTCGACGTTCTTGTTCAAGGATCAGTTGCCGTCCCGATTCATTCTGCGCGCCGGCTGCGTCGCGGTGCTGGCGCTACTGGGAGCCGGGATGGTCGCGTCGAACTGGATTCAATCGTCGGCGGACAATCAGCTTTACGCGGATGAGGTGATCTTTGAGCGTAATACGCGCTATCAGCGGATTGTGGTCACGAAATGGAAAGACGACCTGCGGCTGTTTTTAAATTCGCATTTGCAGTTCAGCTCGCGCGATGAGTATCGCTACCACGAGGCGCTGGTGCATCCGGGATTGTCGGCGCTGCCAGGGGCGCGGCGGGCGCTGGTGCTGGGCGGGGGCGACGGGCTGGCGGTGCGCGAACTGCTGAAGTATCCGAATCTGGAAAGCATCACGCTGGTGGATCTGGATCGCGAAATGACGCAATTGTTTACGAACCACGCGATGCTGGCTCCGCTGAACGATCATTCCTTCAGCAATCCGCGGGTGCGGGTGATTAACGAGGATGCGTTTCCGTGGCTGGACGGGAACCGGGAATTTTGGGATTTCGTCGTCGTGGATTTTCCGGATCCGACGAATTATTCGCTGGGTAAACTTTATACGACGGCGTTCTACCGGCTGCTGAAAAAGCATGTGAGTGAGAACGGGCTGGTGGTGGTGCAGAGCACGTCGCCGATGTTTTCGCGGCAGTCGTATTGGTGCATCGTGGATACGTTGAAAGAGGCCGGATTTCGGACGTGGCCGTATCACGTGTATGTGCCCAGTTTCGGCGAGTGGGGATTTACGCTGGCGGGGAATGCGTGGGAAGCCCCGTCCACATTGCCCGATGGTTTGCGATTTCTGACCGTTTCGACGATCCCGGAGCTGTTCCTATTTCCGCAGGACATGAAGCCGGTGGATGCGGAGATCAATCGGCTGAACGATCAGATTCTGGTGCGGTATTACGAGAAGGAATGGAAGGACATCGCTAGATAGCTCGGTCTAGGGATGCACTAGACTAAGACTATGGCGACCCTATACGTCGAAAACGTTCCGGACGACCTTTACGCCGCGCTGAGGAAGCGCGCACAGGAACGCAACTCGTCGATTTCACGCGAAGTGATCGAGGTTCTTCGCGAAACGGTACCGACCGCGGCGGAGGTTAAGCGTCGTGAAGAGCTGCTTCGGCGGGCGTTGCGAATGAGCCGGAGGAAGCCGCTGACGCCGGGTCCGTTTCCGACGGCTGAGGAGATGATCCGCGAGGACCGAAATCGTTGAAGGCGCTCGTACTCGATGCGAGCGTGGCGGCCAAATGGTATCTGCCAAGCTCGACCGAAAGTCTGGTGGAGCAGGCGAGAGAGCTTCTCACCAGCCATTCCAGATACCGGGTTCGGCTGGCGGTGCCAGACCTCTTTTGGGCCGAGTTGGGGAACATTCTTTGGAAAGCCCGGCGTCAAGGCCGCCTGGATGAGAATTCCGTCGATAAAGCAGTCGCGGATGCGCGACGGATGGGCTTAGCGACCACCATGACCGGAAGCCTTCTAGATGACGCGATGTCCATTGCCATGGTGGCCCAAGGATCTGTTTATGACAGCTTGTATGTCGCCCTTGCGATGCATCTAAACACGGAGCTGATAACTGCCGATGAGCGACTGGTCAATGCAGTAGGGGCCTATTTTCCCGTCCGCTGGCTGGGCCGATATGATCTTTCGGTCGGCGGGTTGTAGAATGAAAGAGTTAACCTTCATGAAACCCACCCGTGTGGACGACCCGAATTATTTTCATAAGGTCGTCGATTGCCAATGGGCGTGTCCGGCGCATACGAATGTGCCGGAATACATCCGCATGATCGCCAATGGGCGATTTACTGACGCTTACATGTTGAACCGGGAATCCAACGTTTTTCCCGGGATTCTGGGGCGAACTTGCGATCGGCCGTGTGAGCCGGCGTGCCGCCGGGGACGGCTGGACGGCAAACCCGTCGCCATCTGCCGGCTGAAGCGCGTCGCGGCGGACCATCGCGACGATATCTCGGACCGGCTGCCCAAGATTCCGGCGAAGAAAAATGGAAAACGCGTCGCCTGCGTGGGCGCGGGACCGGCTTCACTTACCGTCGCGAACGATTTGATGCCGCTGGGTTACGAAGTTGTCATCTTCGAGCAGAACGAGAAGCCGGGCGGGCTGATGCGGACCAATATCCCGGCGTTCCGGCTGCCGGCCAGAGTGCTTGACGAAGAGTGCCAGACGATTCTCGATTTCGGCGTGGATATTCGGTACAACTCGCCCGTGACCAGCATGAGGGCCCTGCTCGAGCAAGGCTTCGATGCGGTGTTTATCGGGAGCGGCGCGCCGCGCGGGAAGGAACTGGAGATTCCGGGGCGGCACGAGACCGATCGCATTCACATCGGGATTGACTGGCTGGAATCGATCGCATTCGGGCATATCAGCTCCGTTGGCGAAAAGGTTCTGATTATCGGCGTCGGGAATACGGCGATGGATTGCTGCCGGTCTTCACGGCGTCTCGGCGCGAACGACATCAAAGTGATGGCCCGCCGCCCGCGCGGGTTTTTCAAGGCATCGCCCTGGGAACTCGATGACGCGGAAGAAGAAGGCGTCGAGATCGTCATCAATCACGCGCCCAAGCGGTTCGTTATCGAAAACGGCAAGCTGACCGGAATGGAGTTCGAACGGCTGGAATGGGATCCGGCCGCGAAGAATTCGAAAGTCATCGACACGATTTTTCTGCCGGCCGACGACGTGATTCTCGCGATCGGGCAGGAGAACGCGTTTCCCTGGTTCGAGCGCGATCTGGGCGCCCAGTTCGATAAGTGGGACGCGCCGGTGGTGGACGAAAAGACATTCATGTCGACCCGGCCGGGTGTGTTTTTCGGCGGCGATTCGGCGTGGGGGCCGAAGAATATCATCTGGGCGGTGGAGCATGGCCATCAGGCGGCGATTTCCATCGACAATTACTGCTACGGCGTTCCGGTGACCGAGCGGCCGCTCGACGGGATGAACCTGGTGAGTCAGAAGATGGGGCTCTCGGAGTGGAGTTACCACAACGATTACAATCCCGCGACGCGCCAGAAGATGACGCACGTGGATTTGAAGGAGCGCTTTCAGAAGCTCAATATCGAAGTCGAGCTCGGGTTTGACGCCGAGCAGACGGCGAGGGAGGTTCAGCGCTGCCTCAACTGCGATATCGAAACCGTATTTACCGCGGCGAAGTGCATCGAGTGCGACGCCTGCATCGACATCTGTCCGCTGTTGTGCCTGACTATCGCTCCGGATGGCGATGAAGAGGATCTGCGCAAGCGGCTTTCGGCTCCCGCCATTAATCTCACTCAGGATTTATACGCATCCGCTCCGTTGCCCCAAACTAAACGACTCATGATGAAAGACGAGGACCTTTGCGTCCACTGCGGCCTCTGCGCCGAACGTTGTCCCACGGCGGCGTGGGATATGCAGAAATTTGAACTGGAAACGCCGTACGCGGGGAGGGCAGCATGCAACTCGTGCGTCCCGGCGTAGAGACCGAAACCGCCAGCACCCCGGCGCTGCGCGTGAACGATTTCGCCATCAAGCTGGCAAACGTAAACGGAACGGGATCGGCCAGCGCGAACGGTCTGCTGATGCAGGCGGTGTTCCGCATGGGCATCCCGGTGTCGGGCAAGAATCTGTTTCCCTCGAATATTCAAGGCCTGCCGACGTGGTACGAAATCCGCGTGAACAAAGACGGGTACACGGCCAGGGCGCTCGATTACGACCTGATCGTCGCGATGAATTCGCAGACCTATGAGAAGGATGTGAAAGAGGTTCGTGAGGGCGGCTACCTGCTGTTCGATTCAACCTGGCCGCTGGACCCGCATCTGCTGCGCGACGACATTACGTTTCTGGGCGTTCCGCTGGCCCAGATGTGCATCGAGAATTTCAAAGATTCGCGCGAGCGGATTCTGATGAAAAACATCGCCTACGCGGGCGCCCTGATTGCGCTGCTGGATGTCGACATGGACATCGTCGAGGAACTGCTCGACGAGAAGTTCTCGGCCAAGAAGGCGATGCGCGAGTCGAACCACAAAGCTTTGCGGCTCGGCTACGAATACGTCAAAGAGCACTTCGAGTCGCTGCCTTTTCGTCTCGAGAAGATGAACGAGAACGGCGACAAGATTCTGATCGACGGTAATACCGCGACGGCGCTGGGATGTCTGTACGCGGGTGCGACGGTGGCGGCATGGTATCCGATTACGCCATCGACGTCGGTGATGGACGCGTTCACGGCGTTCTGCGCGCAATACCGCAAAGATCCGGAAACGGGCAAGATGAATTGCCTGATCCTTCAGGCTGAAGACGAGCTGGCGGCGATCGGCATGGTGATCGGCGCGTCCTGGAACGGGGCGCGGGCGTTTACGTCGACGTCGGGGCCTGGAATTTCGCTGATGAATGAGCTGCTGGGGCTCGCCTATTACGCGGAGATCCCGGCGGTGATCATGGATATTCAGCGCGTTGGACCATCGACGGGGATGCCGACGCGGACGCAGCAGGGCGACGTTTTCGAGTGCGCGTATGCGTCGCATGGCGACACCAAGCATCTCGTCTTATTCCCGTCGAATCCGGCGGAGTGTTTCGACTTCGCGGTGAAGTCGTTCGATCTGGCGGAGCGTTTTCAGACGCCCGTGTTCATGCTTTCGGATCTGGATATCGGCATGAACGACTGGGTTGTCCCGCGGCTGACCTGGGACGATTCCTACCGGCCGGACCGGGGACGCGTGCTGGACGCCGATCAGCTCGAGAAGATGGCGAAGTACTTCCGGTATTCGCCGGAGGATGAAAATTACGTCGCGGCGCGGACGCTGCCGGGGGTGAATTCGAAGGGCGCGTTCTTCACGCGCGGTTCGGGGCACACCAAGCTGGGGGCGTATACGGAAACGCCGGACGATTATCAGGAAGTGCTGGACCGGCTGTTGAAAAAGCACAAAGCCGCGGCGAAGTTTGTTCCGGCTCCGGTGATCGAGCGGCGCAAGGGAGCGCGCTTCGGCGTGGTAACCGTGGGCGGGTGCGATCCGGCGGTGCGCGAGGCCCTGGACATTCTGGATAAGCGCGGGATGCCGGCGGACTTTATGCGCATTCGCGCGTTTCCGTTCGACGACAGCGTGGAAGATTTTTTGAACGGACACGAATTCAGCTTTATCGTGGAGCAGAATCGCGATGCGCAGGTTCGGTCCTTGATCACGCTCGAAACCAGCGTGCCGAAAGAAAAGCTGCGCAGCGTGCTGGTGTACGGCGGCTTCCCCATGAGCGCGAAGCGCGTGATTGACGGAATCGTAAGCCAGTTGGCCAGCCAGTTGGAGAGTTAAAGTTGCCATCCATAGCGAAACCTACCGCCATCCATCCGAGCCTGCATCGCAATGAGCTCGGCCTGACCGTTCGCGACTACGAAGGGTCGATGTCGACGCTGTGCGCCGGCTGCGGGCACGACTCGGTGACCGCGGCAATCATCCGGGCGTGCTGGGAGCTGTCGATTGCTCCCCACATGCTCGCGAAGATGAGCGGGATCGGCTGCTCGTCGAAGACGCCGACATATTTCGTCAGCGGGGCGCATGGATTTAATTCAGCCCACGGACGCCTGGCGCCGATCGCGACGGGCGCGAATGCCGCGAATCGCGAACTGACCTATGTCGGCATCTCCGGCGACGGCGATTCGTTGTCGATCGGGCTGGGGCACATGTGCCATGCGATCCGGCGCAATGTGAAGATGCTGTACGTGATCGAGAATAACGGCGTGTACGGGCTGACCAAGGGCCAGTTCTCGGCGTCGGCGGATATCGGGTCGAAGAGCAAGCGCGGGGAGCCGAATCGGATGGCGCCGATTGATCCGGTGCAGTTGGGGCTGAGCCTGGGGGCGACCTTCATCGCGCGGAGTTTTTCGGGCGACAAAGACCAGCTCGTACCGATTTTGAAGGCCGCGCTTTCGCATCGCGGGTTTGCGCTGGTCGACGTGATCTCCCCGTGTGTCACGTTCAACGACCACAACGGGTCGACCAAGAGCTATCTCTACACCCGGAATCACACGGTGAAGGTCAACGAAACGGATTTTGTTCCGCCGGCTTCGGAGATCCTCGCGAACATCGGCCAGAACGGCGCGGTCAGCGTCGCGATGCACGACGGCAGCGTGGTGCGGTTCAAGGGAGTGCCGAAGGATTACGATCCGACGGATCGCCGCAAAGTCTACGATTACCTGCAAGAGCATCACGGCAATGGCGAAGTGGTGACAGGGCTGCTGTTCCTGGACGAAAACGTCGCCGATGTGCATGAGCTGAATCAGACGCCGGACGTGGCGTTGTCGAAGCTGCCGTATGAGAAGTTGTGCCCGGGGTCGGAGGCGCTGGACCGGTTGCAGGAAGAGTATCGCTAGGCGGCTGTTGAAAACATTTTGAAGACGCGCTCACTAGCGTTCGCGGCTCCGTGACCGGGCTGTTGATTGAAACGGGCCGACACTGAGCCGCGCGCGGCAGCAGCGGGTGTTCGAGTAAAGCGCACTTCGAAGGCGATATCATAGTGTTTGGTCTGCATGTGACGCTGGCAGGCGTAACTTTGGCGCACCGTCAGCGCCTTTCTACCGAAAGGTTGTCTCGAGTTGGCACTCATCGCCGGAGTACTCAAGGAAAATTTTCCATCTGAACGGCGCGTGGCGGTTGTTCCGCGCGTCGTCGATCTGCTGAAGAAGTCGAGCGTCGAGGTTTGGATCGAGCGGCGCGCTGGGCTCGAAGCCGGATTCGTTGACGAAGATTACGTTACGCGCGGCGCGCACATTGGCGGCGCGGACGAAATACGTAAACAGGCTCGGATTTTGCTGCACGTCCGCGTTCCGGAGGATCCCCCGAACAAGGGCGATATCGCGATTGGGTTTTGCGATCCGCTGACTGATCCTTCCATCGCGGTTCGATATGCGCAGGCGGGCGCGACGCTGTTCTCGATGGAATTTATCCCGCGCATCACGCGGGCGCAAAGTATGGACGCGTTATCCTCGATGGCGTCGATCGCGGGATATAAAGCCGTCCTGCTGGCGGCCAGCGCCTTGCCCCGCTTGTTCCCGATGATGACGACGGCGGCGGGCACGATGCCTCCGGCGCGCGTGCTGGTGCTGGGCGCGGGAGTCGCTGGATTGCAGGCGATCGCGACGGCGCGGCGATTGGGCGCGGTGGTCAGCGGATACGATGTGCGCGCGGCCGTGAAGGAACAGATCGAGAGCCTGGGGGCGAAGTTCGTCAATATCGATCTCGGCGCCAAGGGCGAAGGCGAGGGGGGATATGCGCGGGCGCTGGATGAAGACACCATTCGCAGGCAGCGCGAGCAGATGGCGCTGGTGATGAAAGAGCAGGACGTGGTGGTAACCACCGCCGCTGTTCCGGGGCGGAAAGCGCCGCTGCTGATTACGCGCGACATGGTGCACGCAATGTCGCCTGGCTCCGTGATTGTCGATCTGGCGGCGGAGCGCGGGGGCAACTGCGAGGTCACCCGGCCGGGCGAGACGGTGGTCGAAAATGGCGTCTCGATTCTGGGGCCGATGAATGTACCGGCGACGGTTCCGCGCTACGCCAGCGAGATGTATGCCCGCAACATCGCGACGTTTCTGAAAAACATGATCACCAAAGATGGGGAGTTGAAGATCGACCTGAACGACGAGATCACGCGGGAAACGCTGATCGCGCGCGACGGCGAAGTGGTAAACCCCAAGGTGCAGGCGCTGCTCGGGGTGAATGCGTGAGTAACGATCTCGAAGTGAGTTTGTATGTGCTGGTTCTGGCGGTCCCGCTGGGGCTGGAACTGGTGCGCCGCGTGTCGCCGCTGCTGCACACGCCGCTGATGTCGCTGACCAACGCAATATCGGCGATCTCCGTGGTGGGGGCGATTCTGATTGCCGGCGCGGGCGATTCGCCGGAATTGAGCAAGGTGCTGGGCTGCGTCGCCGTGGTGTCCTCCACCATCAACATCGTCAGCGGATTCCTGATCACGGACCGGATGCTCAAGATGTTCCGCAAAAAAGAGCCCGCGAAATGACCGAGACAAGCGGCGTCTGGCAGGCCGCGTATATCGTCGCGGCGCTTTCGATCGTTCTATCCATCAAATGGCTGAGCTCTCCGGTGACGGCGCGGCGCGGCGTGCTGTCGGGCGAGATCGGACTGCTGCTGGCCATCATCGGAACCTTGCTGCGCCATGAAGTGATCAGCTACGAATGGATTCTGATCTCGATGGCGCTGGGCGCGGCGATTGGCGCGCCGCTCGCGTACCTGATGCCCATGACGGCGGTTCCGCAGTTGACCGCGCTTTCGCACGCGTTCGGCGCGCTGGCGGCGGCTTTGGTGGGGACGGCGGAATATTACCGGTATGCCGCGACCGGAACTCCGGTGACCGGATTCACGATGGGCGCGCTGGCAATCGAAACCGTGCTCGGATATCTGACGTGCACTGCGAGCGTGATGGCTTTCGGAAAGTTGCAGGAGATCGTACCGACGCGTCCGATGACGTATCGGGGGCAGAACGTCGTGAATTTGTTCCTGCTGGCGATCGCGGTGGGGTTGGGGGTATGGATGATCGCCGAGCCGACGCCAAGCTGGGTGTTTCCGGCGTTCACGGGACTCTCATTGTTGTTCGGCGTGCTGTTGATCTTGCCGATCGGCGGAGGCGATATGCCGACCGTGATTGCGCTGCTGAACTCGTATGCGGGCGCGGCGTGTGCGGCCATGGGATTCGCCCTGGAGAACCGGCTGCTGATCATCGCGGGCGCGGTGAACGCGTCGTCAGGATTCATTCTGTCGGTGATCATGTGTAACGCGATGAACCGGTCCTTCGCGAACGTCCTGTTTGGGGCATTTGGTCAGGTGCAGGCCACCACGGCAACGGAGACGCACGCAAAACCGGTGCACTCGGCGACGGCGGAAGACGCAGCGCAGATTATCGGGAGCGCGCGAAAGGTGATCGTGGTTCCGGGCTACGGGATGGCCGTCGCGCAGGCGCAGCATAAACTGCGCGAGCTGACTGACATTCTGACCAAGCGGGGCGTGGATGTGCAGTTTGCGATTCATCCGGTGGCGGGGCGGATGCCGGGGCACATGAACGTGCTGCTGGCCGAGGCGGACGTGCCCTACTCGCAGGTGCATGAGATGGACGCCATCAACGGAGAGTTCCCCAGCACGGATGTCGTGCTGGTGGTGGGTGCGAACGACATCACCAAC